>JANLPA010000149.1:0-3975 GCA_031366855.1 Hyphomicrobiales bacterium
TGTATTTTCACTTGTTCAAGGTTCAAATGGGTTTGAAATTGTCTTTGACGGCATCGTCACTCGCGCAGGAAGTGGCAATGCATATGCTGTAAACTCAACATTTTTAAGAGCTATGGCCGGACATCGTAGCCCTCACTCCCACTCGATCATTAATGGCTCTGTTTCAGCTTTGAAATAGTTCAATTATTTCTCGGCCTATTTCGCCAATACCGTCAATTATACCGTCAGAAGTTGTTGCTTTGAAATTCAACGCGCGTTTGCATGCTTCAGCAGCCGAGCAATATAAATTTGGTTTGAGAGGGTCACATCAAAACAACAAACCCGCGTTGAAATTAATTGCATTTCTTGGCTTCTCCAATTGTTAATATGATCGATTTGGGCGTAAGGTGGGACGAAACTGGAAGAGCTCGTCAGGCTCATAACCTGAAGGTCGTCAGTTCAAATCTGGCTCCCGCAACCAAATAAAAACCCGTTATCTCAATGAGATGGCGGGTTTTCCTATTTTGGTGATGAGTGCGAAAAAGCGCTCTGGGTTACACGTGGGTTACACTTGAAAAAGAATTTGCGGGATATCCACAGATAAAGTCTATTCGCTGCCTTTTATGTCTGCGATATCGAATTTTGGTTTCTGCTGTTTCGTCCTATTGGTTGCCAAGCGACTGTTCGCTAATACGGAGGAAGCAGACAGGGCAAGGAATCAGCATAAATGACAAGATGGGCCATTCTGGAGATGGGTTTGACTCAACATATGCAATTGTTCATCTTTTAGGCCAAACGCCCCTTGAACTGAGTAACACCAAGCTGCCCGGTGCCGATTGCCTGATCGCGGGTGGAGATCAGGACTATCCTGATGCTATCAGAGATGATTGCAAATGCGTAAGAAAATGTCCTCCGAAGGCAGAGGTCACAGGTTCGAATCCTGTCGGGTGCGCCAATGATTTCAATGGGTTAAACGACAGTTCTGATAACGATGGTCGGCGGTTTGTCCGGATAATTCTGGTTTTGGTGGTTCTCTTCAATAAGTTTTGGCCAAGACAGCGTGTCAACCAACCAAAACGTAAGTCAGCTGGCTGCAAACATCAATTGGGGAAAACGTGAGATTGCGATCATTCTTCAATTGCAGTGGAACACTTCAGTCATGCGGGCCTACCATTCTCCAGTGGTAAATGCGGGCAAGGGTTGCTGGGAAGGTCCGCACACTTTCCAAGGGACTTGCGTCTTGGGATCCTTTGCCATGTGCGCCATATCCTTGGCAAAATCGCTGCCGTGATATTCGAAATAGCAGAACAGCAGGTTCTCAGGTTCACACAGGAAGATTAAATAGTTGCGGTTGTTAAAGGTCTTGATGATCGACAAAACCTCTGGCCAAACTACCGTGTGCAGTCGCTTATATTCCTCAAAATTTTTTAGATGGATGCTGATCAGGCTGCCGCAACGTTACATCAAGCGTCACCTATGAAATCGTGAAACTGCTGCCGGGTACGGTTTGAGCCTTGATGGCATCGAAGTCCCAGGCAATGCCAAGGCCTGGTGCAGGCGAAGGGATCGCGTGACCGTTTTCAATGCGCATCGGTTCGGTGGTCAGGGAATCTAGCTGTGGGATGTATTCGACCCAGCGTGCATTGGGAACCGCCGCACAGAGCGAGACATGCAGTTCCATGAGGAAATGCGGGCATACCGGCACGTTGAAGCATTCGGCAAGATGCGCCACTTTGAGCCAAGGCGTGATGCCACCAATGCGCGCCACATCGACCTGAACGATGGAGCACGCACCCTGTTGCAGGTATTCCCGAAAATGCAGAGGACTGTAGATGCTTTCACCGACCGCCACCGGCAAAGTCGTGCTTTGGGAAAGCCTGACATGCCCCATGAGGTCATCAGCAGTCATCGGTTCTTCAATCCAGGCAATATCAAGTGGTGTCAGACAACGCGCACGGCGGATCGCCTCGTCCACTGTGAAGCGTTGGTTGGCATCGGTCATGATTTCAAATGCCGGGCCGACAGCTTTTCGCACGGCTTCAACCCGGGCTACGTCTTCCGATACATGGGGTCGCCCGATCTTTATTTTTGATCCACCAAAGCCACGCGCCTTGGCCTCCACTGCGTCATCAACAAGCGCTGCAGTCTCAATATGCAACCAGCCGCCTTCTGTTGTGTAAAGCGGGATACGCTCCTGTGCGCCACCTGCAATGCGAAACAACGGCTCGTTGGCTTTGCGGCATTTGAGATCCCAAAGAGCCGTATCAATTGCAGCAAGTGCCAGCGACGTGATCGCCCCAACTGATGTGGCGTGGGTGAGGAACAACAGGTCTCGCCAAATACGCTCGATCTCGGTGGCTTCGCGACCAATCAGGGCGGGGGCCAAGGTGAGCTCAATCAGCTTCATGATCGACGGACCACCGGTGCCGATGGTGTAAGAATACCCCGTGCCGACAGCACCATCGGCATCATAGATGCGGATGATCGGCGTTTCCTGACTAACGAAGGATTGAATGGCGTCGGTGCGTTTCACCTTTGGCACCAGATTCACCATCAAAGCCTCGACGCGCGTAATTTTTGCCATGGTTTCTGCCCCTTGTATCAAGCCGCTTTACGATCATGGATGTAACCCATGATGGCGCGCGAAACGCGTTCGTAATTGCGGTCGTTTTCAACTTCACCTTTGATCTCAAAACCCGCCATGACCACAATCCGGTCCGCTACATCTACCATCTCCGGCATATCCGAGGTGATGAGCAACACCGCTGTGCCATTGGCCGCCAATTCATGGATAAGATCGTGCAAATAGGCTTTGGTTTTGATATCGATACCAACCGATGGTTCATCGATGATGAGCAGCTTCACGCCAGCCGCAATCCATTTTGCCACCGAGACTTTCTGTTGGTTTCCGCCTGACAGATTTCCGATGATCTGATGAATAGAAGGGGTTTTCACTTCTAGTTTGCGTAAGACCGGGGCTGTGTGATCAATCACCGTCTGGTCGCGCAGAAATCCAAACGTTGCAGCGATCTTGCGCCAAACCGTTATGCCGACATTGCCAAGAACCGAATGCAGCAGGATCAGTCCCTCCTGCTTTCGATCCTCACTCACATAGCCAATGCCATGCTGATGCAATGCGTCAGCGGCTGAACCGATTTTGGTGGCGCGTCCCGCGACAAGAACTTCACCTGCGCTACGCCTCGTCATTCCCAAAATACCTTTGGCAAGTTCGCTGCGACCCGCACCGACCAAGCCATAGAGACCGAGAATTTCGCCTGGACGCACCGCCAATGAAATATTGCGGTGACCTGCCGCTGAAGCATAGCCCTTCAACTCCAGATAAGGTGCTGCATCAGGCTTGGGTCGAGGTGCGCGCTGGGAAATACGTTCCGCCCGGCCAATCATCATTTTCACCACATCGGCGCGGACAAGCCCTTTCAATGACTGGCTTTCGCAGGCATTGCGGCCATCGCGCAGTACGGTCACCGTGTCACAAATCTCGAAGACCTCTTCAAGTTTGTGACTGACAAAACACAATGCCACGCCCTCATCAGCCAGCTTACGCAACACCCGGAACAGCACCTTTGACTCGTTCTGTGTCAGTGACGCCGTGGGCTCATCAAGCAACAGCACCCGCGATTGCAAAGACAGCGCCTTGCCGATTTCCACCAACTGCATTTGGGCTACACTCAGGCGAGAGACTGGCATGCGACAATCCACATCAAGGTCCAGCAGCTTGAGCCATTTGGTGGCCTCGGCATTGATATGATCGTAGTTGACAACAGATAGGTCATGCCGACCCAAGCGTTCCAGCATGATGTTTTCAGCGATTGAAAACCGGGGTATGAGATTACGCTCTTGGTGCACAACGCCAATACCAGCAGCTCCGGCCTGACGCGGATTTGCCAGATGCACGACTTCACCATTCACGAGGACTTCGCCCTTGTCGGGTTTGTGTATTCCCGTAATGATTTTGATCAGCGTGGATTTACCGGC
>JANLPA010000164.1:0-10939 GCA_031366855.1 Hyphomicrobiales bacterium
CGAAAGTAAGGGCCAGTTTTGCGACAACATTAGTGAGCGCCCCCGAACGAGAACCAAGAAATAACTGCGGCAACACCTATCAACATGGCGAAGGCATAGTGATAAACATATCCCGTTTGCAGGCGATTGACTCGAACGGTGACACCCGAAACGGAAGCGGCCACACCATCTGGCCCGAAGCCATCAATGATTTGACCGTCGCCGGTTTTCCACAAGAAGCGACCCAGCCACATGGCAGGGCGCACGAAAATCAAATCATACAATTCGTCGAAATACCATTTGTTGAGCAGGAATTGATAAAGCGGCTGGTGCATGGCGGCGAGACGCTTTGGAATGGACGTGTCGCGGATGTAGAATAGGAACGCCAAAGCAAAACCAGAGATCATGGCGATGAAGGCTGACCATTTCACCAGCGTTGGCACTTCATGCATGTGATGCAGAATTTCATTTTCGGGCAGGCGATAAAGCGCCTTGCCCCAGAACAATGCTTCCTCATGGCCGATGAAAAATTGTTCGAAATACCAGCCTGCAAAAACCGCACCTGCTGCCAGAACATAGAGCGGTACCAACATCACGTTCGAGCTTTCGTGAATGTGCGAAACAGTTTCGGGATCGGCATTGGTTTTGCCGTTGAAGGTCATAAAGGCTAAGCGCCAAGAATAGAATGAGGTGCAGAAAGCCGCGATCACAAGAAGGCCGAAAGCATACATGGCGGGCGATGTGCCAGCGGCATAAGCCGCTTCAATGATGGCATCCTTAGAATAGAAGCCAGCAAAGCCGCCCAAGCCCGGAATGCCAACGCCGGTGAGGGCAAAGGTGCCGATGAGCATCATGACCCAAGTCAAACGAATGTGCGGAGCAAGGCCACCCATTTTCCGCATGTCTTGTTCGCCAGACATGGCATGAATCACCGAGCCTGCGCCCAAGAACAACAGCGCTTTGAAGAAAGCATGCGTGAAGAGATGGAATATGCCAGCGCCATAAGCGCCAACCCCCATGGCCACAAACATGTAACCGAGTTGCGAGCAAGTGGAATAAGCAATCACGCGCTTGATATCATTTTGCACAAGGCCAACAGTAGCTGCAAAAAAGGCCGTGGTGCCGCCGATGATCACCACCACATCACGCGCAACGGGGGCAAGTTCAAACAAGGGCGACATGCGGGCAACCAGGAACACACCAGCCGTCACCATAGTTGCAGCATGGATCAATGCCGATACAGGTGTTGGGCCTTCCATCGCATCTGGCAGCCAAGTGTGCAGCAGGAACTGAGCAGACTTGCCCATGGCACCCATGAACAAGAGCAGGCAGAGTGTTGTTAGAGTATCGAAGTCATGGCCGAGGAAATGGATGGTTTTGCCAACGGCTGATGGTGCATTATCAAAAATGGTTTGAAATTCGACCGAGCCATAGATCATGAAAACGCCGAAGATACCAAGCGCAAATCCAAAGTCGCCCACGCGGTTGACCACGAAAGCTTTGATAGCAGCGGCATTGGCGCTTTCGCGCGTGTACCAAAAGCCAATGAGCAGATAAGAAGCCAAGCCCACACCTTCCCAACCGAAGAACATTTGCACGAGATTGTCGGAAGTCACCAACATCAACATTGCGAAAGTAAAAAGCGAAAGATAAGCGAAGAAGCGTGGTTGGTGTTCGTCGTGGCTCATGTAGCCAAGTGAGTAAACATGAACCAAGGCAGATACTGTATTCACCACAACAAGCATAACCGCGGTGAGCGCATCCAAACGAATGGCCCATCCGGCTTGCAAATTGCCAGAGGTGATCCAGCGTAACAATTCGACGCGTGTATCATGACCCTCATGCAGGAAGCCCCAAAAGATAATCCATGACATAACTGCACCAAGGCAAAGCAAGCCAGTGGTAAGGTACATCGGCCATAGAGGGCCCTCATAATGGCCGTGGTGATCATCATGGGCATGACCATGTGCATCATGCGAATGGTGATCAGCGTAAACATCGGCATCGCTGCCCAGTTGCTTAAAGGCCTTGGTGCCGAACAGTCCGGCGATTAAAGCGCCGAGCAGTGGCAGGAATAATATTGCCTGAACCATGTGTGCGCTCAGCCCTTCATCAAGTTAATATCTTCAACCGCGATGGAGCCACGGTTGCGGAAATAGGTGACTAAAATTGCCAGACCAATGGCGGCTTCGCCAGCAGCCACGGTGAGAATGAGCAGCGCAAAAACTTGGCCCACGAGATCATGCAAGCTTGCGGAAAAGGCCACGAGATTGATGTTTACGGCGAGCAGCATGAGCTCAATTGACATCATAATGATGATCACGTTTTTGCGGTTCAAGAAAATGCCAAGCACCCCAATGGTGAACAAAATGGCAGCGACAACGAGATAATGTGTGAGGCCAATCATCAAATGCCCTCCCCTGATTTCACTTCGCGGATTTCAATTGATGTGGCCGGGCCACGGGCCACTTGATCGGCGATCACTTGGCGCTTGATATTTGGCTTGTGGCGCATGGTGAGCACAATAGCCCCAATCATGGCCACCAACAAAACGAGGCCCGCAGTTTGGAACCAGAACACATATTTGGTGTAAAGCACTTCGCCAATGGCTTGTGTATTTGTAACATCAGATGGCTGAGGTGCGGAAACATGCGCGATTAAATCTGGCGAGAGATTCCAGGTGCCGAACAACAGAATAAGTTCAACCAGCAAAATGAACCCAATCACGCCGCCAATAGGCAAATAGTTGAGCATGCCGGAACGCAGTTCTTCAAAATCAACATCGAGCATCATGACCACGAACAAGAATAACACAGCGACGGCACCCACATAAACCACCACCAAAATCATGGCGAGGAATTCGGCACCAAGCAGCACGAACAATCCGGCAGCGTTGAAGAAGCACAGGATGAGGAACAAAACCGAATGCACTGGGTTGCGCGCCGTAACAACCAGCACCGCCGAAGCGATGGCTGCGATTGAAAAGAGATAAAAGAAAAATGTGATCGCCATGATGCGAGCCCCTTAGCGATACGGCGCATCGAGCGCAATGTTGCGGGCGATCTCGCGTTCCCAGCGATCACCATTGTTCAACAATTTTTCTTTGTTGAACAAAAGTTCTTCGCGGGTTTCAGTTGCGTATTCGAAGTTCGGACCTTCGACAATGGCATCAACCGGGCAAGCCTCTTGGCAAAAGCCACAGTAAATACATTTCACCATGTCGATGTCATAGCGCGTGGTGCGGCGTGTTCCGTCATTGCGGCGCGGGCCTGCTTCAATGGTGATGGCTTGGGCGGGGCAAATGGCTTCGCAAAGTTTGCAGGCAATGCAGCTTTCTTCGCCATTGGGATAACGGCGCAGCGCGTGTTCACCACGGAAGCGTGGAGATAACATGCCCTTCTCGTGTGGATAATTCAGTGTGGCTTTGGGGGCCACCAGATATTTAAGGCCAAGCCACAGAGCTGAAACGAATTCAGCCAAGAACAATGAACGGGCGGTTTGTGAAAGTCTCATGTTGGCAACCATCCCATATAAACAAGAACGCCAGAGGTGATCACCACCCACAAAAGCGAAATTGGTAAAAACACTTTCCAGCCAAGGCGCATCAATTGGTCATAACGATAACGCGGCACAACTGCTTTCACCATGGCGAACATGAAGAATACGAAGACCAGCTTGATCACAAACCAGATGACACCCGGCACCATATTGAAAGGGGCTATATCGATGGGTGGCAACCAGCCGCCCAAGAACAAAACTGATGTCATGGCGCACATCATGGTGATGGCCACATATTCACCGAGCATGAACAGCAAATATGGCGTGGACGAATATTCCACCATGAAGCCTGCTACGAGTTCGGATTCCGCTTCGACCAAATCAAACGGAGGGCGATTGGTTTCGGCCAATGCTGATATGAAGAAGATAATGAACATGGGGAACAGCGGAATGAAATACCAATCCAAAATCGACGCAGGTGCACCCAGCTTGGTGCCAAGGCCGTGGTTTTGTGCAAGCACAATGTCTGAAAGATTTAACGATCCAGCGCAAAGCAACACGGTGATAATCACAAAGCCAATTGAAACTTCATAAGACACCATCTGCGCAGCAGAGCGCAATGCTGAAAGGAAAGGGTATTTTGAATTCGAAGCCCAGCCGCCCATGATGACGCCGTAAACACCAAGCGATGAGAGCGCAAAAATATACAAGATTCCAACATTGATATCGGCAATGGCCCAACCTTCATTGAGCGGCAGTACCACCCATGCAGAAAGTGCCAGCACCGCTGTAACAATGGGCGCAATAACGAACACGCCTTTGTTGGCAGCATCAGGAATGATGACTTCTTTCAGAGCGAATTTGATCAAGTCAGCGAAGGATTGCAGCACGCCCCAAGGCCCCACCACATTTGGCCCACGGCGCATCTGCACAGCGGCCCAGACCTTGCGATCAAAATAGATCAGGAATGATACAACGATCAGGACAGCCACCAGCAAGGCAACCGATTGAAGTGCTATCCATGCGACGAGAACGAGAATTTCAAACATCGTTTACTCCGCCGCCTGTCGTTTGAGTGGATTTTTCAGCGCTGAACAATCTGCCATGATTTTTGAGGCCCGGGCGATTGGGTTGGTGAAATAGAAATCTTTCACCGGCGACAGGAATGGATCGTTCGACGCTTTGCCTTTCACGCTGCCAAGCTCGGCAAGCGCAGAAGCATCGGCTTTGGTGACTTGATCAAGTGAAGCCAATTGCGGCGCAATTTTATACATCGCGGCGCGAAGTTCTTCGAGATTGTTCCAAGGCAAGGTTGCGCCCAGATGATCAGAGAGTGCGCGGATGATGGCCCAATCTTCGCGGGCATCACCGGGTGGGAATGCAGCGCGCGCAGTCATTTGAGGGCGGCCTTCGGTATTCACATAAGTGGCGGATTTTTCAGTGTAAGCCGCACCCGGCAAAACCACATCAGCACGCGCTGCACCGGCATCACCATGGCTGCCCATATAGACCACGAATGTGGTGCCGAGATTAGCGGTGTCGATTTCATCAGCACCAGCAAGGAAAAGCACATCCAAGTTTTTCTTGGCAGCAGCGGCCAGCATTTGAGTTGTGTTCATGCCACCATCGCCTGGAAGCGCGCACACATCCAATGCACCGACACGGCCAGCAGCCGTGTGCAGAATGTTGAAACCATTCCAACCCTCTTTGATCACGCCAATCGAAGTCGCCGCTTTATAAGCTATAGCCAAAATTGCAGCACCATCAGCACGACCCAAAGCACCCTGCCCGATAATGAACATGGGTTTTTGGGCTTGTGATGGGGGATGGTCCATCATCTTGGCGAGGCTTTCGGGGCCAGCGCCCAGATAGGCGTATTTATATGTGAGGTCTGCTTGTTCGCCGACCACACCGATGATGCAGCCGCCTTTAGAGAGGCGCTTGCGAATGCGAGCGTTCAAAACTGGCGCTTCAAGGCGCGGGTTGCAACCGATGAGCATAATCGCATCAGCTTCTTCAATACCCGAAATTGAACTGTTGAAAAGATAACCAGCACGGCCGCCATGTTCGCCAAGTGGTGAACCATCTTGGCGGCAATCAATGTTATTGATTTTGAGTTGCATCGCCAAAGTTTTCAGCGAGAAGGCTTCTTCGGCGGAAACCAAATCACCCACTAGAATGCCAACCTTATCCATTGACGTAGTTTTCATTTTCGACGCAATGCGGGCCATGGCTTCGGCCCAAGTGGCGGGGCGGAGTTTGCCGAAATCCCGCACATAAGGCTGATCAAGGCGTTGTGTTTTCAGACCATCCCACACAAAGCGGGTTTTATCGGAAATCCATTCTTCATTCACATCTTCATGGGTGCGCGGCAGAATGCGCATCACTTCACGATCGCGCACATCCACACGGATGTTCGAGCCAATCGCATCCATCACGTCGATGGTTTCAGTTTTGCGCAGCTCCCATGAGCGGGCTTTGAATTCATAAGGCATCGAGGTGAGAGCGCCCACCGGACACAAATCAATGATGTTGCCTTGCAGCTCTGATGAAATCGCCTTGTCCAAATATGTGGTGATTTCCATATCTTCGCCACGCCCGGTGGCACCCATTTCTTCAATGCCGGCAACTTCAGTTGTGAAGCGCACACAGCGCGTGCACTGAATACAGCGGGTCATTTCGGTTTTAACCAGCGGGCCTAGATATTTGTTTTCAATGGCGCGCTTGTTTTCGTGGAAGCGATTGGTCGATTTGCCATAAGCCATGGCTTGATCTTGCAAATCGCATTCGCCGCCTTGGTCGCATACTGGGCAATCCAATGGGTGATTGATCAACAAAAATTCCATCACGCCTTCTCGGGCTTTTTTTACCATAGGAGTCTTGGTGAACACTTCGGGTGGTTCGCCGTTTGGTCCGGGACGCAGATCATTCACCGACATGGCACAAGACGCTTGTGGCTTTGGCGGACCGCCTTTTACTTCGACGAGGCACATGCGGCAGTTGCCTGCAATCGAGAGCCGATCATGGAAACAAAAGCGCGGCACTTCCGCACCAGCCTGCTCGCAGGCCTGAAGCAGAGTGAGGCCGTTTTCCACATCAAGTTCGACGCCGTCTATTTTTATTTTAGGCATGAGTTCACTCCGCCGCGTGACGGACTGCGCCGTCTTTGTCCGAACGATAAGTATAAGCATCAATGCGGGCTTCTATCACTGGCCTAAAATGCGTGATCAGGCCTTGCACGGGCCAAGCAGCAGCATCGCCTAGTGCACAAATGGTGTGGCCTTCGATTTGCTTGGTCACATCCAGCAACATATCAATCTCGCGTTTTTCGGCGCGGCCTTCGACCATTCTATTCAGCACCCGCATCATCCAACCTGTGCCCTCGCGGCAGGGCGTGCATTGGCCGCAGGATTCATGTTTGTAGAAGGCGGCCAACCTTGCGATGGCGCGGATGAGATCAGTTGATTTATCCATCACGATCACCGCCGCCGTGCCAAGGCCGGAGCGAAGTTTTGAGAGTGAATCGAAATCCATAGGCGTATCGATGATCTGTTCAGCAGGCACCATGCGCACCGATGAGCCGCCGGGAATAACCGCTAGCAAATTGTCCCAACCACCGCGCACGCCACCGGCATGCTTGTCGATCAATTCACGGAAGGTCACACCCAATGCTTCTTCCACATTGCACGGCTTGTTCACATGGCCGCTGATGCAGAACAGTTTGGTGCCCACATTGTTGGGGTTGCCGATGGAATTAAACCATGTGGCACCCCGGCGTAAGATTGTTCCGCCCACAGCGATTGATTCCACATTGTTCACTGTGGTGGGCGCGCCATACAAGCCAACGTTGGCTGGAAACGGCGGCTTCATGCGCGGCTGGCCTTTTTTGCCTTCCAAACTTTCCAGCATGGCGGTTTCTTCGCCGCAAATATAAGCGCCAGCACCATGCGCCAAATAGATGTCGCAATCCCAACCATGGATATTATTTTTGCCAATGAGCTTTGCCTCATAGGCTTGGTCGATGGCAGCTTGAAGGTGTTCACGCTCGCGAATATATTCGCCGCGCACATAAATATAGGCCGTGTTGCAGGCCATGCCCATGCAGGCAATCAGGCAACCTTCCACCAGCAAATGTGGATCATGGCGCATGATCTCACGGTCTTTGCAGGTGCCGGGTTCGGATTCATCGGCGTTGACGACGAGGTAATGCGGCCGCTCGCCCACGACCTTGGGCATGAAGCTCCATTTGAGGCCAGTCGGGAAGCCAGCGCCACCACGGCCACGCAGGCCAGAGGCTTTAATCTCGTTAACAATCCAATCGCGGCCCTTGTCGATGAACGACTTGGTATCAAGCCACGCGCCACGTTGTTTAGCGCCCTCTAAGCCCCAATCATGCAGGCCATAGAGATTGGTGAAAATGCGGTCTTTATCAGTGAGCATTATAGGGCTCCCTCATGCTGAGGTGCGAACGAAGAGAGCCTCGAAGCATCTGGTTGATATGGAGTGTGTGGCTGACCCTTCGAGGCTCGCAAGAGCTCGCGCCTCAGGGTGAGGGAATAGATGCGGCTCATTTGCCACGCCCCTTTGATTTTTTGGCCACAACCTTTTTTGCAATAGGTTTTTTAGAAACTGCTTTTTTAACTGCTGGCTTTTTAGCCGCAACTTTTTTCGATGGAGCTTTTTCAATTTTAGCAACGCGTGAAATCACTGGCGCATTTACGGGCGCTGGTGCTGGTGCAGCAACAACTGGCGCAGCTGGCGGCGGTGCCTCGACACGCTTGAAGGTGCGCTGTTTGCCGTAAAGTGTTTTATCGTTAAGCGTGGAAGCTCCACCCAAAGCCATGGAATGGTTGCGGCCATTTTGTGGGCCGGGTGTGGTTTTGCGGCCGGCTTGCCAATCATCGATGAGGCCGCTCAAAGTTTCTGGCGTCAAATCTTCGTAAGTGTCTTTCCACACTTGCACCATGGGCGCGTTTACGCAGGCGCCCAAACATTCCACTTCTTCCCACGACAAGCTGCCATCGGAATTCAGATGATGCGGCTCAGGATGAATTTTCTTGCGGCAGAGTGCGAGCAACTCTTCGGAGCCACGCAACATGCAAGGCGTTGTGCCGCACACTTGAATGTGGGCTTTCCTGCCAACCGGCGAAAGCTGGAACATGGTGTAAAACGTGGCCACTTCATACACGCGGATGAAGGCCATGTTCAACATGGTGCCAATATATTCCATGGCCGGGCGAGACAGCCAACCTTCATTTTGTTCTTGCGCGCGCCAAAGCATAGCGATCACAGCGGAGGCCTGTTTGCCAGCGGGGTAAGCCGCAATAGTCTTCTTCGCCCAAGACAGATTTTCCACATTGAAGGAAAATGGCGCGGTGGGTTGAACAGGGTCTAAACGACGGACGGACATTAACGATCAACCTCACCAAACACAATATCAAGAGAACCCAACACAGCAGAAACGTCAGCGAGCTGATGCCCTGTGCACATGAAATCCATGGCTTGCAGATGGGCGAAACCTGGGGCGCGCAGTTTGCAGCGGTAGGGTTTGTTGCTGCCGTCGCTCACTAAGTACACGCCGAATTCGCCCTTGGGTGCTTCGACAGCGGCATAGACTTCTCCGGCTGGCACTTTGTAGCCTTCTGTATAAAGTTTGAAATGGTGGATGAGGGCTTCCATCGAACGCTTCATGGCGTCGCGTTTCGGCGGCACCACTTTACCATCGGTGGATGCAATTGGCCCCTGCCCGGCTGGGCTGGACAGCATCTCAACACATTGCTTCATAATCTTGATTGACTCGCGCATTTCCTGAACGCGAATTAAATAGCGATCATAGTTGTCGCCGTTCTTGCCGATGGGAATATCGAAATTCATTTCGCTATAGCATTCATAAGGCTGGCTCTTGCGCAAATCCCATGCGGCACCGGAGCCACGCACCATCACGCCAGAGAAACCATAAGCGAAGCATTGGTCTAAACTCACCTTGCCAATATCCACATTGCGCTGTTTGAAAATGCGGTTTTCGGTAAGCAGCGTTTCAATGTCATCTAGTCTTGCAGGATGAGTGTCACAGAAGTGGCCGATGTCGGCGATCAGCTTTTGCGGCAAATCTTGATGCACACCACCGGGACGAATGTAAGCAGCGTGCATTCGGCTGCCACTGGCGCGCTCATAAAACACCATCAGCTTTTCGCGTTCTTCAAAACCCCAAACTGGCGGCGTGAGCGCACCCACGTCCATGGCTTGGGTAGTAACGTTCAAAAGATGCGAGAGAATGCGGCCTATTTCAGAGTAAAGAATTCGGATCAACTGGCTGCGCTTAGGCACTGTAATCCCAAGCAATTTTTCAACTGCCAGCGCGTAAGCATGTTCCTGATTCATCGGCGCCACATAGTCGAGGCGGTCGAAATAAGGTACGGCTTGCAAATAGGTTTTTTGCTCGATCAGCTTTTCAGTGCCGCGATGCAAAAGGCCAATGTGCGGATCGACACGGGTGACGATTTCACCATCGAGTTCCAAAACAAGTCGCAAAACGCCATGCGCTGCCGGATGCTGCGGGCCGAAGTTTATCGAGAAGTTTCTTACAGAAGCTTGGCTCATTGCTTGGCCTTTTCGTCACCGGGCAGCACATATTCAGTGCCTTCCCACGGTGAGAGATAATCGAATTGGCGCATTTCTTGGATCAGCTTCACAGGCTCATAGACCACGCGCTTGGCTTCATCGTCGTAACGCACTTCAACGTGACCAGTGACGGGGAAATCTTTGCGCAAAGGGTGGCCAGAGAAACCATAGTCAGTGAGGATGCGACGAAGATCAGGGTGCCCCGAAAACAGGAGGCCATAGAGATCAAACGTTTCACGCTCATACCAATTGGCGGCGGGGAACACGGGGATTGCGGAAGGCACAGTGCCTTCCTCATCAGCTTGCACCTTCACGCGAACGCGGTGGTTCTTGTAGGGGCTGAGCAAATGGTAGACCACATCAAAACGCTTTTCACGCTCAGGATAATCAGCGCCGCAAATGTCAATAAAACACACGAAGCGGCATTCGGCATCATCGCGCAAGAATGTGAGCACTTCGACAATGTTTGCGGCCTCAGCATGCAGGGTGAGTTCGCCAAATGAGATTTCAGCGGTCACACCAAGCTTCTCAGAAATATATGCGCCTAATTCTTGAAGTGTCATGGTGTCAGCGCTCAATCGTGCCAGTGCGGCGGATTTTCTTTTGCAGCATCAGAATGCCGTAAAGCAAAGCTTCTGCTGTGGGTGGGCAGCCTGGAATATAAATATCGACAGGCACAATGCGGTCACAGCCACGCACCACAGAATAGCTATAGTGATAATAGCCGCCGCCATTGGCGCAAGATCCCATGGAGATCACATAGCGCGGCTCTGGCATTTGGTCATAGACCTTGCGCAGCGCGGGCGCCATTTTATTGGTGAGGGTGCCTGCCACAATCATC
>JANLPA010000005.1:0-1729 GCA_031366855.1 Hyphomicrobiales bacterium
CAAGGCGACGGATGCCTATATTCGTCGCGATAATGCTGATGCGGAGGCTGAGCCAGACAACAGCCAAGATATGATCGGCTTGCTGCGAGAGCTTGCCATGATCCACCAAACCGAACATGGCCAGTGGATTTGCGATGTTAAAAGCAAGCGCTATCTTTCGGGTGGATGGTTGGAAGAATTGGCGTTTCTGGCTGCAATGGAAGCAGGTGCAGATGAAGCAAACTTTGGCCAGGTGATCGGCTGGGACGTGAAGGGCTTTACCGGAGAAAATGAAATTGATCTCATTGCTCGCAAAGGTGAAAGATTATGTTTCGTTTCGTGCAAAGCCTTCAGGTCGGAGCTTGATATGCACGACCGCAAGCACCGCCACCGCTTGATGGATGCTGTGCATGAAGCTGATAATTTGGCTGACCATTTTGGCCGCGAAGGCGAGAAAGTGGCAGTGTTGGTGACGACGGATTTATTCGACGAAATTAAAGACTCGCCGCGCTATGTGGCCTTGATGGGCAAGGCCGCGGTGTTGGATGTTAAAATTATTGCGCTGGAAGATCTTGATTGGGATAAGTTGGTGCAAGCCATGCGGGATTTGTTGGCGGTGGAGGCACTCATATGAAAGCTATTCGATTTGAAAAAATTGGCGGGCCGGAGGTTTTGCAGTGGCAGGATGTTAATTTGCCACCTCCTTCAGCAGGCGAAGTTCGCATTAGGCACACGGTGATTGGCGTGAATTTTATTGATACTTACCATCGCAGTGGGCTTTATCCAGTGCCGCTTCCTAGCGGTTTAGGGGGCGAGGCTGCGGGTGTGATTGAAGCATTGGGGCCGGGTGTGAAGGGTTTCAAACTGGGAGACCGCGTGGCTTATGGCACGGGTGGCCCCGGGGCTTATGCTGAGCAGAGAAATTTTTCCACGCAGCATTTGGTAAAGTTGCCCAAAGCCATCAGTGATGAAACTGCGGCTGGCATGATGCTCAAAGGCATGACGGCGCGTTATTTGCTGCGCGCCACTTATAAGGTGAAGCGTGGGCAAACGATTTTGCTTCATGCCGCGGCTGGCGGTGTGGGGCTCATTCTCTCGCAATGGGCCAAGGCGCTGGGCGTTAAAGTGATTGGCGTGGTGGGCTCGGCTGAGAAAATGCAAACTGCTTTAGATCATGGGTGCGCGCATGTGATCAATTCTTCGTCCGAGAATGTGGTGGCGCGCGTTCGCGAATTGACCTCGGGCAAAAATGTGCCGGTGGTTTATGATGGCGTGGGGCAGGCGACGCTGATGACATCGCTGGATTGCTTGGCCCCGCGTGGAATGTTGGTGAGTTTTGGCAATGCCTCTGGCCCAGTTTCGGCGTTAAATCTTGGGTTGCTGGCGGCAAGAGGATCACTCTATGTCACGCGGCCAACGCTTGGAAGTTACATTGCAACGGCTGCGGAGTTTAAAGAAACGACGCAGGATTTGTTGGAAATCGTAAAATCCGGCAAGGTGAAAATTCAGGTGAACCAGCGTTACGCGCTGAAAGATGCAGCGCAGGCCCATAGGGATTTGGAAGCGCGCAAGACCACTGGCGTTACGGTGTTGGTGGTTTGAAAGTTTTGTCGGGCAATAATTAGAGTAGGGCACCCCTTTGGGCAAGGATTGGGCGAGTAGAATAAAGCCAGCGGATATTTGGCTGCTCGGTTTTTTAAAGCAATTTGAAGTTCCATTTATCATCGTGAGTGGAGCAGCTACATCATTC
>JANLPA010000019.1:0-18056 GCA_031366855.1 Hyphomicrobiales bacterium
TGGCAACTACGTGAACGAGCAAGCGGATGTCGGCGGAGAGTTGGCATTGAAAGCCTATGGGGCTGAAAAGTTTAGGCGCTTGCAGAGATTGAAAGCACGCTTTGATCCAAGCAATCTATTTAGGCTTAATCAAAATATTCAGCCAAGTGCCTAACAAAAAAAAGGCCGCAGTTTCCTCCGGCCTTCTTAAGTTCTATCGCCGCTCTTAACAGCTATAATACATATCAAACTCAACCGGATGCGGGGTCATGCGGTAGCGGTCTTGTTCTTCTTGCTTCAGCTCGATGTAGCTTTCGATTTGGTCTTTGCTGAACACGCCGCCCTTGGTCAGGAATTCGTGATCGGCTGTGAGTGAATCCAAAGCTTCTTGCAATGAGCCGCACACAGTTGGAACTTTGGCAAGTTCGGCTGGTGGCAGATCGTACAAGTTCTTATCCATTGCTGGGCCGGGGTGGATCTTGTTCAGAATACCATCAAGGCCAGCCATGATGATCGCTGAGAAGCACAGGTAAGGGTTTGCTGTTGGATCCGGGAAGCGCACTTCAACACGCTTGGCTTTCGGGTTCGATGTGAACGGAATGCGGCAAGATGCTGAACGGTTGCGTGAAGAATAAGCCAGCAACACCGGCGCTTCATAGCCCGGCACCAAACGCTTGTAAGAGTTTGTTGAAGGGTTGGTGAAAGCATTCAATGCCTTGGCATGCTTGATCACGCCGCCGATGAAGAACAGGCAGAGTTCTGACAAATCAGCATATTGATTGCCAGCCATTTGCGGCTTGCCATCTTTCCAAATCGAAAAGTGGCAATGCATGCCTGAACCATTATCACCCATCACAGGCTTTGGCATAAATGTGGCTGTCTTGCCATAAGCATGGGCCACGTTGTGGATCACATATTTATAAATCTGCATGTGGTCGGCAGCAATCGTCAACGGTTGATATTTTGTGCCAAGCTCATGCTGCGATGATGCAACTTCATGGTGATGCTTTTCAACTGAAAGGCCCATTTCGCCCATCACTGAAAGCATTTCTCCACGCATATCTTGGGCTGAGTCCATCGGGTTCATCGGGAAATAGCCGCCCTTGGTGCGCATGCGGTGGCCCATATTGCCTTGCTCATAATCACGGTCCGAGTTGGTTGGCAGTTCAATGCCATCCAGTTTGAAGCCAGTGTTGTAAGGTGATGTGGCAAACTTCACATCGTCGAAAATGAAGAATTCAGCTTCAGGGCCAACGAACACAGTGTCACCCAGCTTTGTGGATTTCAAATAAGCTTCAGTGCGCTTGGCAATCATGCGCGGGTCGCGGCCGTAGCCTTCGCCTGTGCCTGGATCAATGATGTCGCAGAACACGGCCATCGTAGTCTGTGCATAGAACGGGTCCATGTGAACTGATGCTGCATCCGGCATCAAAATCATGTCTGATTCATTGATGGCCTTCCAGCCAGCAATCGATGAGCCGTCAAACATCAAGCCTTCTTCCCAAGCATCAGCATGCATCTGGGAAATATCCATGGTGAGATGTTGCATCTTGCCGCGTGGATCGGTGAAGCGCAGGTCAACGTATTTCACGTCCTTGTCCTTGATCATCTCAAGGGCGGCGGCGATATCTTTATTGTCTTTAGCCATGGGTAAGTCCTCTGCTTGGCGTCTGTTTAACGGTTATAATTTTAAAGCGCGTCGTTACCGGACTCGCCCGTGCGGATGCGGATAGCCTGTTCAATGGTGGAAATAAAGACCTTGCCATCACCAATGCGGCCTGTGCGGGCGGCATTTTGAATGGCTTCCACAGCTTTATCGACAAGCTCATCAGCAACCACGATTTCGATTTTCACTTTCGGCAAAAAATCCACCACATATTCAGCACCGCGATAAAGTTCGGTGTGGCCTTTCTGGCGGCCAAAGCCTTTGGCCTCAGTAACAGTAATGCCTTGAATGCCCACTTCTTGCAGGGCTTCCTTCACTTCATCAAGCTTGAACGGCTTAATGATGGCTTCAATTTTCTTCATGTGATACCTCAATGTGTAACCGCGAAGTTGCATGGCTCGTGCCAGTTACGCGGGGTAGGAATTTCAAGGGCTTAGCATAATATAGACAAAAGCGAACTATCAACAAAGATTAAAAATTATGCAATTAGATTAAATTATAGGCAGCGTTGGTTTTAGAAAGCGGGGGACCAAAACGCTAGGGCCGACCACCCTAAAGCCTATGCTGTAGAAAAACATTGTGAGCGCACGCCAATTAAATCAAACTCAAATTTATTAGATGAGCACCGCAAGGTAATTTTATGGAAATTGGATTAGATAGTTTCATCGCGGCCATCGGCAGCAAACCAGAAACACGCATGAAGCCTGAAGAGGCTATGAGTTTGTTTCTTGATCGCATCGTGCAGGCCGACGCAGTGGGGCTTGATATATTTGGTGTGGGAGAACACCACCGCGAAGAGTTTCTAGATTCGGCTCCCGTTGTAGTACTGGCAGCAGCAGCAGCCCTCACCAAAAACATCCGCCTTACCAGTGCCGTCACCGTATTGAGTGCGGCTGATCCGGTGCGCGTGTTCGAGGCTTTTGCAACGCTCGACCTTATATCAAAAGGCCGCGCCGAGATTGTGGCCGGTCGCGGGTCTTTCATTGAAGCCTTTCCACTTTTTGGTTTGGATTTGAATGACTACGATTCACTGTATGAGGAGAATCTCGGTCTACTGCTGGCCTTGCGCGAACAGCCATTCATTCATTGGTCTGGTAAACATCGTGCCAATCTCACCGGGCAGGGCGTATTTCCGCGGCCCATGCAAAAGCAATTGCCAATCTGGTTGGGCGCAGGCGGCACCCCTGCATCTTTTGCCAGAGCTGGAACATTAGGATTGCCCTTGATGATTGCAATCATCGGCGGCGAAACCCATCGCTTCCGGCCCCATGTTGATCTTTACCGTGAAATGGGTCGCAGGGCGGGCCACCCTGCCGAGCAATTGAAGGTGGGCATTCATTCTTTCGGCTATGTTTCCGAAACTTCACAAGCCGCGCGCGATGAATTCTATCCGGGTTATGTCACATCAATGGCGGCCATCAGCAAAGAACGCGGCTGGCCACCAGCCACCCGCAGCGCCTTCGACGCGCAATGCAGCCCAACTGGAGCTTATCTCATTGGCGGTCCTAATGAAGTGATCGAAAAGATCCGTCGCCACAGTGATGCCTTGGGCGGTATCACCCGCGTCACATTCCAAATGGACGCCGGAAATCTTTCACAAGCGCAAATTCTGTCGTCGATAGATTTATTGGGAACAGTGGTAGCTCCAGCCCTTCGTAAGAGCTAGCCAGTTTCTTCATGGCATAACGCAGCATGTTTGCGGGTTATATCTTTTGACAGTTTAACTCTTATTTTGAACTTTCAAACGCCGCACCTTCAAAAAAATGGTGACAAGTTTCCTTGCCACCAAGTTTTGGGGAGGGCTATTTTTAGTTAGGCTTAGTCTGCAAGGTCATCCGGTCCGTGCAGTTTCCAATCGGCACGGCGAGCAAGGAAGATGGCGTAATAAACGGCACCGGCCACCAGCATCAACCCGGTTGCAATCAAGCTGGGGCGGCCAAAGGCTTCGTCGAGGAAGTTTTGATAGGCGATGTAAATCAGCGCTAATAATGCAACCACAGCAGGGATGGGGAAGAACGGCATTCTATAATGACCGCCATTAGTGGTGCCGTTGCGACGACCAATGATGACTGCGGCGCATAGCAATATATAAAGCACCACCAATGACGTTCCGGTGACCACGAACAGCAAGTTCAAATCTATGAAACACCCACCAGCACTAAGAACTGCTACAACAATGGTGGCAATCCACGGTGATTGATGCGTGCTGTGAACTGACGCCAGAGCCGTGCTCACGGGTGCTGGCCAAGTGCGGTCACGGCCTGAACTGAATAGCAATCGCGCGGCTTGCAGAATGATGGCGATAACCGCATTCAAAATGGCCAGTGCAATGGCAAGGCTAATGAGCACCGTTAATGTATGTCCGCCGCGGGCTTCTAAAAAATATTCAATTTTTTGGGGTGCTGCGATCAAAGCAGAAAGATCTGGTGCACCCAACAACACGGCGGTGAGCGGAACCAATTCAGCAATCACCGTGATGACCAAGGCCCACAATACAACTTTGCCAATATTGCGTTTGGCATCATGGGTTTCTTCGCCAAAGAATGCGGCTGCCCCATACCCATTATAAGCGAACAAGGCCACGGCGGTTGCCGCCAAAATAAGACCAGAAGAGGCGGGCACCAAAGCATTCGTGGTTGCGTCTATAATTTGTGGACTTGTGAACAGGCTGCTGAGGGGGCGCTCGATATGCGCAAAGCCCAGCACCGTGAGAACCAACAGTGCAACAAGTTCGATGGCCAAGAATATGCCGGTCACCACGGCATTCAATTTAATCTTGAGAATAGCAACGATGGACGAGACAATGATGGTCACCACACCGATGATTTTTGGATCAAGGTTAGGAATGAGAACACCAAGATAAGTTCCCACACCAAGAGCCACAACGGCGACAATGAGGATGAGCGTGATGAAGTTCATAAACAACGTGAGGAAACCCCAGAATCGCCCCAGTGTGCGGCCAACCATGGTGTATTCGCCACCTGTGGTGGGATAGGCCGATGAAAGCTCAGCATAAACATAGGCCATGAACAGACCGATGACGGCGGCGATCACGAAACTCAAAAATGAACCGCTGCCCGCAAGCGCAATAACGCCCGGCACAATGATGAAAACCGATGAAGCAGGCGTGACTGCTGATAATACGATCAATAATGTGCCCAGCGCCCCGAGGACTCGGTTGAGTCCCGCTGGCTTGGCTGATTTCACAGTTGAAGCAGACATGTTTCTCCCCTTTATTTTTATTTAATTAAATTAATTAACATCTAAAGGATTGCGCAGATTGTGAATCGAGTCAATTAATTTATGGACAAAATACTTATCATCTGTCATTTCTGAATAATAATTTGAATTGGATACAAATTAATGGCGCGCCAGAAAGACCAAACGCAACGCCGATTAACGGTGATCTCTGCGGCTGAAACCATGATTGCTAAACACGGCCTTCAGGCCGTCACCTTAGGTGGCATAGCCACTGAAGCCGGTATGAGCGCCAATGCGTTGCTCTATTATTATTCCGGCCTCAAAGACCTGCTTGATGATGTGCAAAAGCAAGCGGTGGAGCGCTTCTGTTCGCAACGTGCGGCCAGCACTGCGCATATTAAGGACCCGCGCCAACGGCTGCGAGCGATGATTGAAAATGGTCTGCCATCTGGCCAAGATGATCAACTGTGCCGGTTGCTGCTTGAGCTTGGAGTCTACGCCCGCACCGATGCTGGCTATGCCGCACGCCACATAGTTCTGTTTGAACGGCAGGTAACAATCTACGTGGGCATCCTTGAAGCGGGCGCGGCCTTGGGTGTTTTCAATCTTAAAACCAGCAGCAATACAATTGCCCGCAGCCTTGTAATATTGGAGGATGGACTTGGCTTGCATCTAGTCAACATTGTGCCTGCAGTCGATCAACAGGCTGCGAGAGCGATTCTCACGAACTATGCTGAAATGGCAACCAGTAGCAGCTTTGCGCCTTTAAATTCTTGATTTGTAGGAGTGTGTTTCGATGAATCTCAAAACCCCAACCGGAAAACTACGTGCTCGCGCTTTGGGGATTCCCTTTGAGGGAAAAACAGGTTCGCTCAATTCCATCACCGATGTGTCTGGGGTTGAAGTTGGCTATATAACACTCATTGCCGGAAATGGGTTTTTGCGCACTGGGCGAGGCCCCATTCGCACCGGCGTCACAGCCATTCTGCCGCGTGGCAAAAAGGGCGTGGGTGTATCTTGTGCAGCTGGCATCAATTCATTTAATGGCAATGGCGAGATGACGGGTGCGGCTTGGATTGAGGAATCAGGTGGTTTCAATTTACCAATCCTCATCAGCAACACCCACGCGATTGGAGCCTGCCACCGCGGCATCATCGACTGGGTTGTGAAAAACAAACCAGTACTCGCAAATCAATGGCTTTTGCCAGTGGCTGCAGAAACCTGGGATGGTTATTTGAATGACATCAATGGTGCGCATGTCACCGTCGATTGCGCAGAGCGCGCCATTGAAAATTCTTCTGGTGGAGCCATTGACGAAGGCTCAGTGGGTGGTGGCACGGGCATGAATTGTTATGCCTTCAAAGGTGGCTCGGGCACGTCGTCGCGCATTGTCGAATATGGATCCAAAAAATATACTGTAGGGGTTTTTCTGCAAACCAATTTTGGTTCCCGTCACGAATTGAACATTGCAGGCCTCCCCATCGGTCGCACGTTAGTGGACGACAATCCCATGGATAATTTCCAGCCGAACCAACCGCCCGGCGCTGGCTCCTGCATCGGTGTTGTAGCAACCGATGCGCCATTACTGCCCGGCCAATGCAAAGCCTTGGCGCGTCGCGTATCCATGGGCTTGGCCCGCACCGGCACCACAGGTTCACATTTTTCAGGCGATATTTTCATTGCGTTTTCAACAGCAAATGCCGGAGCATTGGACAGCCGCTTTCCCGATGGCCCACCCACGGATCAAAACTATGGCCATATGGATTTCATTCCGTGGGGCTATATGGATGACTTTTATACCGCAGTTGTTCAAGCCACAGAAGAGGCTGTACTGAATTCACTGGTTGCAAATTCCGATATGATCGGGCGAGACAATCACCGTTCTCCAGCTTTACCACATCAGGCGGTGATCGCGGCTCTGGCTGCGCGAGTTACAAATTTGTAGATGAGATGAAATATTTGTAATTAGCTTGGCACCGCAATCTTACTTATTGAAGGGAGCATGAAACAGATTCCCTTAGCTCTCATTCTGATCGCCGCCCCTGTGGTCTTGTTTTTTGCGGGCAATGCCTCTCTCGTGCCGCGCCCAATTGCAGCAGCTACAGCTGCAAATACAGCTCAAAGCTTGGGTGATTTGTCCGCGCTGAAAACCATCATCAATGATGTGGATAAAATTGCAAACACCGGAGACATGGTTGCTGCTGAAAAGCGAATTACTGATTTCGAAACAGCATGGGATGACGCCCAGTCAAAGCTGCAAGCGCTCAATGGCGAAGCATGGGGCGTTGTTGATGGTGCATCAGATAAAGCTTTGAAAGCCTTGCGAGCTACAACTCCCGATGCAGCAAAAGTAGCAGAGACTCTCACTGCGCTCAGCGCAGCTTTGGATAACCCGAGTGGCGGGCCCGCTGAAGTGGGTGGTGAGTTGAAAGTATCCGGCATTATTGTGAGCGATGCCAATGGTCATGCGCTGCCTTGCGAAGTGATGATTAAGTCTTTGAAAGAGGCGATTGCCACCAATAAAATTGGGCAGGCCACTGTTGCTACTGCGAATGATTTTATGGCTAAGGCGCTTGAGCGTTGCAACGCCGATGATGATACGCACGCCGATGAATTTTCCGCCCTAGGCTTGGCATTGGCCAGCAAATAGGATTGAACCATGTCAAATGTTATTGCCTATAATCGAGTACCAAAAGTTACATTTGATTTTTGGTTGATCAAACTTATGGCCGTCACCATGGGCGAAACTGCGGCGGATTATTTGGCAGTTAATATGAGCCTTGGCCTCACTGCAACATCGCTCTTAATGGCTGGTGTTCTTATTGTCGCATTGATCGCGCAATTTGCGCAAAAGCGTTATGTGCCATGGGCCTATTGGTTGGCAGTTGTGTTGATCAGTATTGTGGGAACCTTGGTGACGGATAATCTGGTCGATAATTTCGGTGTGCCACTCTTGGTTTCAACACTCTTGTTCACGGTGGCTTTAGCCGTCACTTTCGCTCTATGGTATGCATCAGAGAAAACGCTTTCCATCCACTCCATTTTCACCAACAAACGCGAAGCATTCTATTGGCTTGCTATTCTCTTCACCTTCGCCCTTGGTACAGCAGCAGGCGATTTGGTGGCCGAAAAATTTGCCATAGGGTATCTGGGCACCGGCATTTTGTTTGGCATGATTATCTCATCATTAGCGGCTGGTTATTTTATGCTCGGGCTTGATGCCATTCTGGGCTTTTGGCTCGTTTATATTTTCACACGCCCACTTGGCGCATCGTTTGGTGACTTGCTTTCACAACCGCATGAATATGGCGGTTTTGGTTTGGGCACCATTATCACAAGTGTGCTTTTTCTTGCCACCATAGCCGCCATCGTTATTTACATGAGCATAAGCCATGAGGGCGAAGAACGCGTCCCGGCTCAATAGCCGCATTCATTATAAAGCCAGCGTGCATTCACCCAGCCTTCAAGCATTGGGCCTTCGGCTGTGGCAATTTTATACCAATTGCCGCGACGGTCAAAAACTTCCACCTTATCGCCATTGAACAATTCTCCAACTTGATAGGATGATGCCCGTGGTTTGGTGCGCACCGCAAGGAAGCCTGCACCAGTGGCAGTGTTATAATGGCCGGAAAGGCCATGAACTGTGCCTTCGCAATATTGCGCTTGGGCAGGGGCCGAAAAGCTGGCCACCATAAGTGCAGCGGAAGCGCTGAGGGCCAGCGCCAAAATGATCTTACGCATAATCTGTCTCCTTTTGAGTTGGTGTTGAACTAAGAAATAATGGGCAACACCTGAATGCAAGGTGAATGGGTTTATTTATGCTGCTTCAAATGTCACAACAACTCCGCCCCTGTTTGACTGGCACCTGTATTGCAGCTTATCTATTCTCCACATCGACAGGCACAGCAAAAAATGACAGTTACACTTAACAGCCGGGCAGATTTTACACTGGAAAATTGCAAGCGTGTGGCATGGGCGCGTGAACCAGTTGAACTGGGTGTTCTGGCCAAGCAGAAAATTGTATCAGCCCGCCATGCTTTCATGCAGCTGATCGAGAATCCAGATGTCACGATTTACGGTGTCAACACCGGATATGGTGGGCGGGCCAAAATGCGGTTGGATGCGGAAGAGCGCAAAGCTCAAGCCTTGCAGCCCACCCATCATCGTGCAGCATCTTGGGGTGATGCGTTGCCAGACCGTGTAACACGGGCCATTGTGTTTGCGCGGCTAGCTAATTTCATTGATGGACATGCAGCAGTTTCGCCACCTGTGGCACAAGCCGTAGTGGATATGTTGTCAGACCCTTCTATGCCTTATGTGCCAGCGCGGGGGCAGGGCGGGGCTGGCGAAATTCTCTCGCTGTCGCATGTGTTTCTGCACGCAGCATCGCAATGGCCGCTGGCCGAGAAAGATATGTTGGCGCTGGTCAATGGCTCGCCTGCAGCTTCTGCCTTGATTGCTGATGCTGCTTTATCGGCGCAGGCGCGGTTACAACTGGCTGTTGAAGTTTTCGCTTTGGCGGCAGAGGCGTTCAACACGCCACAGGGGCATTTTGCCGAAGAGCTTGAGGGCTGTTGGAACAACCCGCATGATGCATGGGCACTGTCGCAATTGCGTAACTTGATCTTGGGTGGCACCATGCCGCGCCGCCCTTATCAGGCACCCGTGAGCATTCGCATTTTACCGCGCATCTTTGGTCAGGCCCACCGCGCTATGCAAACAGCGCAGGAGGTAGCGCAGCAATCCTTAGGCGCTGTGAGCGACAATCCAGTTGTGTTTCCACCCGGCCAACAATTAGGCACCGAACCTGTGGTGAGCACAGGAGGTTATCACAACATGCAAGCTGCCGCGGCATTGGATGGTCTGGTCTGCGCTTACACAAATCTCGCCGTACTCTGCGGTCGCATTGCTACCAAACTTCAAGATTCTGCCGTTTCGCTGCTGCCACAGCTATTGGGTTATGAAGATGGCCAGAGCTACCTTGGCTGTGTGCCCATGGCCATTGTTGGCTATGAAGAAGAAATGCGCATGTTGGCCATGCC
Organism: Hyphomicrobiales bacterium; assembly: GCA_031366855.1. Taxonomy (GTDB): domain Bacteria; phylum Pseudomonadota; class Alphaproteobacteria; order Rhizobiales; family Aestuariivirgaceae; genus Aestuariivirga. Next base: position 9,889 of record JANLPA010000019.1, read on the forward strand.
CACGCTGTTGCCAGGCTCAGAGTCCGGCGGTTTTGGTCAAGATGATGTGGCCTCACCAGTGTTTCTGGCGTGGCAGAAGCATGATCGCACCAGCGTGTTGCTGGAACAATGCTTGGCCAGCTTGGCGCCTATTGCGGCGCGGGCATTGAAGGTGACAGGGCGGCTGGTGCCGCCGCAACTGCAGGCGCTGGCGGAAGAGATTGATGCGTGTTTTCCTGATGATGCGACTGATCGTGCGATGGGTTTTGATATTGCAAAATTGGCCTTGGCTTTTCGAAAGCGGATTTATTCTTGAGTCAAAAAAGGTGGAAAAGAGTTTCTAATACTCCTATTTCGCGGCCTTCAAATGCCGCAACAACTCGGCCAAATCTTTTGCGCGCATGTCATCAAGCTTTTCATGCAGCGCCATAATTTCAATTTCCGCTTTCAGGTTCACTTCATAATCATGGGTTGCGGCAAGGCGGTCTTTCACCGCTTGGCGGTTTTGGCTCATCATGATCACCGGCGCTTGAATTGAGGCAAGCATGGACATGAACAGGTTGAGCAGAATATAGGGGTAAGGGTCAAAGCCCACCACCAGCATCACTGAGTTGAGTAGCACCCAGGCCGCTATAAAAACAGCAAACAGAATTAAAAATTTCCACGAGCCACCAAAGCTTGCAACTTGATCGGCCAGTCTATCACCATAGGTCAGCGTGCTTTCATGATCAGAGTTGGTGTCGCGTGAAATTGAAACACGTTTGGCCACACGTTCGATCACCCGGCGCTCACGTTCTGGAATATTACCAAAGTCCTTTTGCAGCAGGCGTTGGGCCAAAAGCTTAACGGGTTCGCTGATGTGATTTTCCAATTGAATGACTCCATTCTTTCTTTTCTGTTCCGGCTGCTCTAGTAAGTGCAAAACCAGATTCTGAGGAGCGCACATCATGGCACAAAAGAAACATAAAATCGCAATGTTAACCGCAGGTGGTTTGGCCCCATGCCTTTCGGCCGCTGTGGGCGGGCTGATTATGGAGTATTCCAAGAAGCTCCCAAAGGCTGAAATCATCGGCTATCGCAATGGCTATATGGGGCTGCTCAAAGGCTGGTCAGTGAAGGTAACGCCAAAAGTGCGCAAACAAGCCGCAGTGTTGCTGGACCATGGTGGCTCACCCATTGGCAACAGCCGGGTGAAATTGACCAACGTGAAAGATTGCATCAAGCGTGGTCTCGTGCAAGAAGGCCAAGATCCGCTAAAGGTTGCCGCCGAACAATTGGTGAAAGATGGCATTACTATTCTCCACACCATTGGCGGCGACGACACCAACACCACAGCCGCAGATTTGGCCGCCTATCTCAAAGCCAATAACTATAACCTCACCGTGGTGGGCTTGCCTAAAACTGTTGATAATGATGTGATCCCCATTCAGCAAACTTTGGGTGCATTCACAGCAGCAGAGCAGGGTGCGATATTTTTTGAGAATTGCATTAACGAACAATCCACCAATCCACGCATGTTGCTCATCCATGAAGTGATGGGCCGCAATTGTGGTTGGCTGACTGCTGCAACGGCCGAAACTTATCGCAAGCGCCTCAAGAAGCAAAAGTTTGTACCGGACTTTAATTTGTCGATGACCCATAAAGATATTGATGCCGTTTACCTGCCAGAAATTGCCATCGATCTTGAAGCCGAAGCCAAGCGCTTGAAAAAAATTATGGACAAGAAAGATTGTGTGACGATTTTCTTAAGCGAAGGCGCAGGCATCAACGACATTGTGGCTGAAATGACAGCACGTGGTGAAGCCCCTGATCGCGACGCCTTCGGCCATGTTCAAATCGATAAGATCAACCCCGGCGCATGGTTTGCCAAGCGCTTCGCCAGCATGGTGGGTGCCGAAAAAACATTGGTGCAAAAGTCAGGTTATTTCGCACGGTCTTCCAAAGCCAACAAAGAAGATTTGGCTTTGATCAAGTTGATGGTGAAGGAAGCCGTGAAGAATGCCCTTAAAGGTGTGTCCGGTGTGATCGGCCATGACGAAGGCAAAAAGAATGTTCTGCGCGCCATCGAATTTCCCCGCATTAAAGGCGGCAAGGAATTTGATGTGAAAGCCAAATGGTTCGGCGCTTTGCTCAAAGACATTGGTCAACCCAAAGGCAAAAAAATTGACGTGAAGCATTGATCAAAAAACCGCAAAGCACCTATCGTTTAGATATCCAAGGCCTACGGGCCTTGGCGGTGCTCGCGGTTATTATCAATCATTTCAGCAAAACATTTTTGCCCAATGGCTTTCTCGGAGTTGATATTTTCTTTGTCATTTCAGGTTTTGTGATTACGTCACTGCTGACTGAAACCGCCGAGACACCATTCCGAAACTTCATCACCAATTTTTATGAAAGGCGCATCAAGCGCCTTTTCCCATCCCTAGTTTTGTGCGTGGTGCTTACGGCACTAGCTAGCATGCTGTTCATTGCGCCTTGGCAAAATCTCTATTACGGCCCAGCCTGGCACACCGGTTTTGCAAGCCTCGCTGGCCTTGCCAATATGTATTTGCTGTCGCTTTCGGTTGATTATTTTGGTGGTTCGGCAGAGCTTAATCCCTTTACACAAACATGGTCTTTGGGTGTCGAGGAACAATTCTATGTGCTCTACCCAATTTTGTTTTGGAGTGTGAACCGCTACTTCGGCAAAGGTCTGCTATTGCCGATCATGGCGGTTCTCAGTGTGGCCTCACTGGTTCTCTATTACTGGGTTGATCGCAGCAATCCATCTGCCGCATTCTATCTGATGCCAACACGGTTCTGGCAATTGGGCTTGGGCTGCGTTGCGTTTAATGTAGCAAATAAAATTCCAGCGATGAAAACGTCAAACTTTTTTCTCATCGCAATTTGCGGAACCATAATCTTCTTAGGCCCATGGCCATTGCTCGCCACGTTGCTGGTAACCTTACTCACTGTGGGCCTGCTGGTTTTTCCAGCACAGCAATCATTGAGTTATAAAATATTATCGAGCAAACCTGCGGTTTATCTGGGTGCTATTTCTTACCCCTTATACCTGTGGCACTGGAGCGTATTGTCACTCAGCCGATGGACCATTGGTGTTGATATATGGACAGCACCTGCCCAACTGGCTCTTATTTTTATATTGGCGGCAGCAACTCATAAATGGCTGGAAACGCCGCTCAAAAAATCATCTTGGGCATCGTCAAAAGGGGTAACAATTTTTATTGGTTTGGCCACATTGGCGGCGGCTATGGGCGTGGTGTTTTTGCTTGGCTCGTCACTTAAAGGCGCGCTCTATTCCGGAACCCGTAAATCCACGGAAGCAAGTTTGCCAGTAAGTGCAGAGTTTTCCAAGGCGAGCGAAACGGCCCGTGCTGCTTTTCAAAAATGCAACCTTACGCCAGATGATTTAGTTGGTGCGGATTATCACGCCCGCCCTATTGCTGATGAAGCATTTTATGCTTCATGCCTTGCTGGCCAAAAGTCAAAAATTATTTTGGTGGGGGATAGTTTTTCAAATGTCATTGCCCCACACATTGCCATGATTGCTGCCCGCATGGGTTATGATTATAAAACCACGATGGGCTATGGCTGCCCACTTCCGTTTAAGTTGCAAGGGGTCTTTGCGGCTAAAACCCAATGCAATATCGATCTCGCATTCATGCAAAAGCAGATTGAAGCCAATGTAAACGCTGGTGACATTGTGGTGCTGCGCCTGTCTTTGGCCAAGCCGCAATATATAGTGTTCAACCGCACTGCCGTTGAATCAAAAAACCAAGCGCTGCTAACTATCTACGATGAAGCAATGAAACATTTGCGCAAGAATGTGGAAGCCAAGGGCGGAGGCCTGCTGCTGGTTGGATCAAATTTAACGCAAGAATTTTCACCTGCTTGCTTAAACCTTCAATGGTTCAACACCCGAATGGCCAAGGCATGTAATCTTGGAATCAGTTACAATTCATCAGTTGAAAATGAATTTTCAATTGCGCTCGACCAGCATATAGCAAGTCTATTTCCCGAGCGCAATTATTTCAGCATATTTAAAAGGCTTTGCGACGAGAAAACGCAAACCTGCAAAACCAGTGAGCAAGGCAGTTATTTATATGGCGACGATTCTCACCTCAACACAGCAGGTGTAGATTTACTTGCCTCTGATTTAGAAAACGTACTACGGAGGTTTGCTCCCTAAATATTTGCCTTCCGCAGTTCTCACACTATTGTCGCTAAATCCAGTAGAGAGGAGTTTGAAATGTTGGCGACCATTCCACCGACGGCCCAATAATGCTAGGCTCGCGCGGCAATCGAAAAAGGTATCGCCGCGCGTGCAAATTCTCACTCCTCAACAGATGTATCGGACCGACGAGCTCAGCGGTATTGCTGAATCAACCCTGATTGAAAACGCGGGCCGTGCCGTGGCGGAGGAGGTTGTCCGTCGCTATGGTGCGCGCAAAACCGTAGTTCTGTGCGGCCCCGGCAACAACGGCAAAGACGGTGCTGTGGCTGCGCGATACTTAAAAGTCTGGGGCTGGCCCGTCGAGATTTCGGATGATCTGGGCGGCGCTGAACTTATTATAGATGCGTTGTATGGGGCGGGTCTCAACCGCGATTTTCCACAAAGTCTTGCCGACAAAATTAACAATGCTGGTATTCCAATAATTTCCATTGATGTACCTTCAGGCTTGGATGGCAACACAGGCGAACCACGCGGTGCTTGCGTGCAAGCCGATCTCACCATCACCTTCTTTCGTAAAAAGCCTAGCCATGTTTTGCAGCCGGGCAGAGCGCACTGTGGTGAGGTGGTGGTTTTAGATATTGGCATTGCAAACTCAGTTCTCGAGTCTATCGCGCCAAAGGTATGGGAAAATTCAAAACCACATTTGCCAACTTTGGAGGCTGCAGGCCATAAATTCGATCGTGGCCATGCCATTGTCATATCTGGTGGCAAGCTAAATACCGGAGCCTCGCGTCTTGCAGCGCAAGCGGCCTTGAAAATTGGGGCGGGGTTGGTAACGCTAGTCGGAAAAACGGATGCTCTTGCCGTGCAAGCAAATCATGTGACAGCTGTGATGTTGGCAGATTTTAAAATTTTGCAAGACCCACGAATCGCAGCAATCTGCATTGGGCCTGCTGCTGGCATAAATGCTGAAACTCGCCGCCGCGTAAAATCCATCTTAAATCTAAACGCAGCTGTAGTGTTGGATGCTGACGCGCTCACCTCTTGCGCTAAAAAACCGCAAGACCTGTTTGATTGGATTCAGGGAAACAATTTGCGTCAGATTATCATGACCCCTCATGAAGGAGAATTTGCGAGAGTTTTTGGAACTCTGGAAGGTTCGAAGATTGAGCGCGCCACCAAAGCCGCCAAACTATCAGGTGCCATCATCATTCTAAAAGGGTCAGACACGGTGATCGCCCATCCCGATGGCCGCGCCACTGTGAACACTAACGCTCCCCCGTTTTTGGCCACAGCGGGTTCTGGTGATGTGCTGGCCGGCATGCTAACCGGCTTGCTTGCACAAAACATGGAAGCCTATGCCGCAGCCTGTGCTGCCGTTTGGCTGCATGGCCAAGCTGGTAATTCATTTGCGCGCAAGCGCTTCACCTCAGAAGGCTTACTGTCAGTCATCGGCGACTTGCAATGAACCGACCGCTGCTGCTGCTCGTTGGTGTAGGTCTCATGCTGGGTCTAAATTTTCCAATTGGAAAACTTGCCATGGCAGCAGGCGTTGCGCCTGCCGTGTGGGCCGCAGTGATTTCTTTGGGCGCAGGTGCAATACTTGCAATAATAATCCGCATCACCGAGACCCCAGAACTTAGACCTTCACCCAAGCTCCAGTTCTCTCTCATATCCGGCTTTGTGTCTTATGTGATGCCGAACTTCTTAACGTTTCTGGTAATCCCCAAAATCGGCAGTGGCTTGGCTGCAATTATGTTTGCGCTTTCACCAGTGGTAACAGCACTGCTCTCACTCGTGTTGCGCGTGCGCCCGCCCAAGTCATTGGGCCTCTTAGGAATAGGACTGGGATTGATAGGTGCGCTGGTTATTATTCTTGGCCACAACAACAATTTGGAATTTGCCAGAGCGTCTTGGGTGTTTGTTGCTTTGCTCATTCCAATATTTCTCGGCGTTGGAAATGTCTATCGCACAAAATACTGGCCGCAAGGCGCAAGTCCACTCACATTGGCCAGCCTAACCAATCTGGCTGCTGTTCCATTTCTGATCGCAATTGCGCTGCTGCAAACACCATTCAGCTTCGCTCCCTTGGCCCAAATTCCAGAGCTCATTCTGCTACAATTGGCCGTTTCTACAACAATGTTTCTCATGTTTTTCAGGCTGCAGCACATTGGCGGCCCAACTTATCTGAGCCAAATTGGTTATGTGGCAGCTGCCGTTGGCATTATCATCGGCGTGACTTATTTCCATGAGACCTATCCATTGCTAGTGTGGGTTGGTGCAGGCATCATTTTGATCGGAATTGGTTTTTCCACTTGGGAGCAAGTGCGTTCATCTTGAGGCAAGAACGCCGAAATCTTCCCTTCCCATTGCTAAAACCCTCTGCTAAAGCACCGCCACTGAAATGCCCCGGGGCCTTTGGCTAGATCTTTGCGGGCGTGGTGAAATTGGCAGACACGCAAGATTTAGGTTCTTGTGAGGAAACTCGTGGGGGTTCAAGTCCCTCCGCCCGCACCATGCCCTCGGAGGTGAACCTTCCCGGAATGGCCCCAACTGAAAGCAGAGACGAGATATTATGCAAGTTACAGAAACACTCAATTCCGGCCTGAAGCGCGAGTTTAAAGTGGTGGTGAACGCCGCCGAACTTTCCAAGGAAATGGACGCCAAGTTGAAAGACATGGCAGGCAAAGCCCAGATTAAAGGCTTCCGCCCCGGCAAAGTTCCAGTTGCGCATTTGAAGAACATGTATGGCAAATCCGTGATGGCCGAAGTGATTCAAACAACGGTTGATGCCCAATCAAAGCAAGTGTTTGCTGATCGCAATTTGAAGCCAGCTTACCAGCCAGAAGTGAAGCTTCCAGAAGATGAAGCCGAAGTGAATGCGGTGATAGATGGCAAGCAAGACTTGGCATTCTCGCTGGCGGTTGAAGTGATTCCAGACTTTGAAGTGAAAGATTTCTCCGGCATTGAGCTGCACAAGCACATTGTTTCGGCCTCTGATGAGCAAATGGCTGAATCTTTGAAGCGTCTATCGGAGCAATATAAATCTTTCGAAGCCAAGAAAGATGGTGACAAGGCCGAAACCGGCGATAAAGTGAATATCAACTTTGTAGGTTCTATCGACGGCGTTGAATTTGCGGGCGGCAAGGGCGATGACATTCCACTGGAAATCGGCTCCAACCAATTCATCCCTGGCTTTGAAGAACAATTGATCGGCGCAAAAGTTGGTGATGATCGCACTGTCAACGTAACTTTCCCTGAAAATTATGGTTCAAAAGAACTGGCCGGCAAAGCCGCTGTGTTCGCCGTGAAAGTAAATGGCATTGAAGCAGCCGCCGAAGGCAAGATTGACGAAGATTTCGCCAAGCGTTTGGGCTTTGAAGATTTAGCCAAATTGAAGGACATGGTGAAGGCTGGCTTGGAACGCGAGTTCAGCCAAATGACCAACATGAAGTTAAAGCGCGATGTGCTGGATGCTATGGACAAGCAATACACATTTGAATTGCCCCAGCGTTTGGTGGAAGCTGAATTTAACAACATCTGGGCCGCTTTGAACGGCGAGATGCAAAAAGCTGGCAAGAGTTTTGAGGACGAAAACACCACCGAAGATGCAGCCCGCGTTGAATACCGCGCCATCTCCGAACGCCGCGTGCGTTTGGGCTTGGTCCTCGGCACCATTGGTGAAAAAGAAGGTGTGGCTGTTACCGATCAAGAATTGCAACAAGCTTTAATTGGCCGTGCGCGCCAATTCCCCGGCCAAGAAAAGCAGGTGTTCGATTATTACCGCAAAAACGGTAACGCTTTGATGGAACTGCGTGGCCCAATTTTTGAACAAAAAGTTGTGGACGTGATCGTAGGCCGTGCCAAAGTGTCCGACAAGTCAGTAACCCGCGATGAATTGAAAGCACTGGTTGAAGATGAAGAAGAAACCGTGGCAGCGGTGTAAGTTTTTCTGATTCGAAGTTTGAAACCTCGCGGGGTGACCTGCGAGGTTTTTTATTTAAAAAATCACACC
>JANLPA010000065.1:0-5640 GCA_031366855.1 Hyphomicrobiales bacterium
AGGCTTCGTTCATTCCGTCCTTCTTCCCAGAAGGCACAAAAATGGGCAAAGATGCAGACTTCTTCTACTTCCCAACTTATGCTGCAAAAGCTGATCTCGGTAAGCCAGTGCTCGGTGCCGGAACGCTGTTCACCATCACCAAGGATTCAAAAGCCGCGCGCGCCTTCATCGATTATTTGAAGTTGCCATTGGCTCATGAACTCTGGATGGCAGATGGTGGCTTCTTGACCCCGCTTAAGTCAGCCAACCCAGCAGCCTATGCAAATGATGCCGCCCGCAAGCAGGGTGACATTATGGCCAATGCAACAACCATCCGTTTTGACGGCTCAGATTTGATGCCTGGCAAAATTGGTGCAGGTGCTTTCTGGACTGGCATGGTAGATTTTGTTGGTGGAAAATCTTCAAAGGACACAGCAGATGCGATCCAAAAAGCTTGGGATGCACTCAACTAACTTAGGTTCCTCCTGAGAACGACGACGAAGCTCCGGACCACTCCCGGTCCGGAGCATTCTATATTCGTGAATTAAAAAATCACAGCGGGAGCGGCTTCCATGACAGCACAAATTCTTTATGCCTTTTTCACCGTTATCATCGGTGTAGGTGGATGTTTCGGTTATTTTTATGGATCAAACTGGCTGCTGGACAAAACTTTCCCGGCCAATGCCAACAATGATGCCAGCGCCGTCCGCAATCTTCGCATTCAAGGCAACATTAGGCCGTGGTTGTTCCTGGGCCCCGCTTTGCTCCTGCTCACAGTCTATTTGATTTTCCCGGTCATTCAGACCGTTTATTTGTCGTTTCACGATCGCGCGGGTGACAAATTTGTTGGCCTCGCCAACTATAAATGGGCCTTCTACGACGACCAATTCCGTCTTTCCATTTTCAATAATATTCTTTGGCTTGCCGTGGTTCCAGCGCTCTGCACATTGATGGGGCTGATCATCGCGGTTCTCACCGATCGCCTGTGGTGGGGTAATCTCGCCAAGAGTTTGGTCTTCATGCCTTTGGCCATTTCATTTGTGGGTGCCAGCGTCATCTGGAAATTCGTTTATGATTATCGTGGCGAGGGCCAAGATCAAATTGGAATCTTAAATGCCATCGTTACCTATTTTGGCGGTGATCCGCAGGTGTGGATTGCCTTGCCGTTTTGGAACAACTTTTTCCTCATGGTCATTTTGGTGTGGATCCAAACGGGCTTTGCCACGGTTATTCTGGCCGCCGCTTTGCGCGGCATTCCTGAAGACACATTGGAAGCAGCAACAATTGATGGCGCTGGCCCCTTCAAAATTTTCTTCCGCATAATGGTGCCACAAATCTACAGCACTATTTTAGTGGTGTGGACCACCATCACTGTTCTTGTGCTCAAGATTTTCGACATCGTGCTGACCATGACCAACAGCCAATGGGACACTTCGGTTCTTGCCAACTTAATGTTCGATTGGATGTTCCGCGGCGGTGGTGACTTTGGTCGCGGAGCAGCCATTGCCATCGTCATCATGGTGGCAGTTCTTCCAATTATGATTTGGAACATTCGCCAAGCCAACGCCGAACAGAAGGGACATTGATATGTTTAAAAAATTCTCCCTTGAGCCCTCGCGCATTGCGCTTAACTTCGCGGTCTTGATCATCATTGCATTGTGGACGTTCCCCACCGCTGGCTTGTTGATCAGTTCGTTGCGCGACAAGAATGATATCGCTGCATCAGGGTGGTGGACAGCACTTGCCAGTGCCGATGTAAACAAAAAGGGCCGCTTGAAAGGCGTGGCTGAACAAGTTGAGAAAGATGGAAAATTCACCATCTCAGGCAACTTGCTGGAAGGCGAAGATGCCATAAGTGGCAAAATCTCGGCCTTTGGCACCAAAGTTCAAGCGCCCAAAGCAAATGCAGCAGGCGCAACAGCTATGCTTGAAAATGGCCAGTCCTTACTGGTGAATGTCGATGGTTCCTACGTGTTCACATCGCCCACCGCCATCACTGAAGAAAGTGCTGGCCGCGTATTCTTTGTGGCTTCGCAACCCCCGCGCTTCACCACTGACAATTATCAAACCGTTTTATTTTCGGAAGGTATTGGTCGTTCATTCATCAATTCCTTAACAGTCACAATTCCCGCAACCATCATCCCAATTTTAATTGCGGCCTTTGCTGCTTATGCTTTGGCATGGATGAAGCTGCCATTTCGTGGATTGATCATTGCCATCATTGTGGGCCTGTTGGTTGTGCCGTTGCAAATGTCGCTCATTCCTTTGCTCAAACTCTACAATGCAGCCGGCACATTTATGGGAGTACCCTCTAAAACTTATCTTGGTGTGTGGCTGGCCCACACCGGCTTTGGCCTGCCCTTCGCCATCTATCTGCTGCGCAGCTATATCGCGGGGTTGCCCAAGGATTTAATTGAATCAGCGCAAATTGATGGCGCCAATGATTTCAAAATTTTCCGCCGTGTGGTGTTGCCACTGTGTTTCCCAGCGCTTGCCTCATTCGCAATTTTCCAGTTCCTCTGGGTGTGGAATGATTTGCTCGTGGCCATCGTGTTCTTAGGCTCCGGCCCCGATCAACTCGTGCTCACCGGCAAGCTCAATGCGCTTCTCGGTTCACGCGGCGGCAATTGGGAAATTCTCACAGCCTCGGCTTTCGTCACCATCATTGTTCCACTCACCGTGTTCTTCTCATTGCAACGTTACTTTGTGCGCGGCCTTCTCGCCGGCTCAGTTAAGGGAGGCTAATCTTGGCTAACATCAAACTTACCAACATCAATAAGTCTTACGGCTCCCATCACATTATTAAAGATGTAAGCCTTGATATAAAATCCGGCGAGTTCATCGTGTTTGTGGGCCCCTCGGGCTGCGGCAAATCCACATTGCTGCGCTCCATTTCGGGTCTTGACCAGGTGACGTCTGGAACATTGGAAATTGATAACGCCGTCGTCAATGACGTGCCACCTTCCAAGCGCGGCATCGCCATGGTGTTTCAATCCTATGCGCTTTATCCACACATGAGCGTGTTTGAAAACATTGGCTTTGCCTTGGAAAACCAAGGCTTGCCGCGTGCCGAAATTAAAAAGAAGGTCGAAGCTGTCGGCGAAATGCTGCAGCTCACATCTTATCTTGCGCGACTGCCCAAGGCTTTATCCGGCGGCCAACGTCAACGTGTTGCTATTGGCCGTGCCATCGTGCGCGGTGCCAAAGTGTTCCTGTTTGATGAACCATTATCGAATCTCGATGCCGCCCTTCGCGTGCAAATGCGCATGGAAATTGCTAAGCTAAAACGTGATCTGCCGAACACCACAATGGTCTATGTTACCCACGATCAAGTTGAAGCCATGACCATGGCCGACCGCATTGTTGTTCTGCAAGCTGGCCGTGTGATGCAAGTGGGCACTCCCATGGAGCTTTATGAAAATCCTAACAGCGTGTTCGTTGCAGGTTTCATTGGCTCACCAAAAATGAACTTTATTACCGGAAAACCTGCGGAAAAACTAAAGGCTAAAACCATTGGTGTGAGGCCCGAGCATTTTGAGTTCTCAAAAACCGCAACCGATATTTCGGGCACCCTCGATTATACGGAAGTGTTGGGCAGCGACAGTTTCCTCTATGTCTCCACACCCACAGGCATGCTCACCGTGCGTGAACCAGGCCGCACAAATTATAAGACTGGCCAAAAACTAAACTTGAAACCGATTGCAGAACATGTACATCGCTTCGGACCAGACGATAACCGCCTTAAATAATAGGAATAGACCATGACCATCCGCACTCTCATTTGGCATGAACACCGCCACGAGCAAACCAACAAGCTGGTGGCCTCGCTCTACCCCGAAGGAATGCATGGCGCATTGAAGAACGCTTATAAAGGCGACAAAGAATTTGTGGTTGGTCACGCTTTGCTGGATGACGACAAAGAACATGGTCTTTCACAAAAACGCTTAGATGAAACGGACGTGCTGCTGTGGTGGGGCCATGCCGCCCATGGCGACGTGAGTGATGTGATTGTGGAGCGCGTTGCAAAACGCGTGTGGGAAGGCATGGGCCTTATCGTTCTGCATTCCGGCCATTATTCCAAAATTTTCAAAAAATTGATGGGCACGCCATGCTCGCTCAAATGGCGTGAAGCTGGCGAAAAAGAACGCGTGTGGATTATCAACCCAAACCACCCCATCGCCGCTGGCCTTCCAGAAATGATCGAGATTGAAAACGAAGAAATGTATGGCGAGCCTTTTTCGATTCCAGAACCTTTGGAAACGGTCATGATCTCGCATTTTGAAGGGGGCGAAGTTTTCCGTTCTGGCGTCACCTATCAGCGTGGTGCAGGAAAGATTTTCTATTTCCGCCCCGGCCATGAAGCTTACACCGCCTATCATAATCCGCTGGTGTTGAAGGTGATAAAGAATGCAACACGCTGGGCTTATAATCCAGCCAAGGCTTGGGCGGGTATTCATTCAGCCCCCAATGTGCCAGCCGATAAAGCGCCAATCCCTCTTGAAATTAAAGGCCCTCGCCTGCATGAGGATGGCGAAGAAGGGTTCAAATAATGAAAAAAATTCGTCTATTAGTTCTGGGCACTGGCGGCATGGCTGCGGCCCACATCAAGCAATTCCAAGCTGATCCGCGTGTGGAAGTCACTGGCTGTTCAGATATTGATTTGGCCCGCGCCAAAACATTCGCCGATGCCCATAAAATTCCAAATGCCTTTGGCAGCTTGGATGATGCAATCAAGTGGGGCGAATTTGATGCAGCCACAAACGTAACACCGGATTCAATTCATCACCCCACCACCATGAAATTGCTCGCCGCAAAAAAGCATGTGCTGTGCGAAAAACCACTGGCCGAAAATTTCAAACTCGCCAATGAAATGGCCACCACGGCTGAAAAAGCAGGCGTGATCAACATGGTCAACCTCACCTATCGTGCGGTGGCTGGTTTACAAAAGGCCAAACAAATCATTGCCTCCGGCGAAATCGGCCAAGTGCGCCATGTCGAAGCCAGCTATCGCCAAAGCTGGCTGGTAGGCAACCATTGGGGCGCATGGGATAAGCTGCCCATGTGGCTGTGGCGCTTATCGGAAAAACACGGCTCCAAAGGTGTGCTCGGCGATGTTGGAATTCACATTCTTGATTTCACAACTTACGCCATCGGCATGATGCCAGTGAGCTTGCAAGCGCGGTTGAAAACTTTCCACAAAGCCCCTGGTGATAAAATCGGCGAATATGTTTTGGACGCGAATGACTCAGCTTCTATGATGGTTGAATTTGAAAATGGCGCACAAGGCGTCATCCACGCCTCAAGATTTTTCACAGGCTATGGCAACACGCTTAAGCTTCATGTGTTTGGCACCAAAGGTGGCTTGGAAATCGAAAACGATCACGACCTCACAACTTTGAAAGTGTGCAGCGGCGAAGACATCCACACCCAAGCCTGGCGCAACATCGTAAAAACCGAAGTCGAACCTGCGAACTATAAGAAGTTCATTGATGCGATAGTTGCTGGCAAAAATGGCGACCCAAGTTTCCGCCGCGCCGCCGACCTGCAAAAGATTCTGGATGCCTGCTACAGCGGAACATTTACCAGGGAGGCGGGGCATGATATTGATGGCGATGTACTACTGCAATGGAAAACGAAAAGCCGGAAGGTAATGACAAGTGG
>JANLPA010000034.1:0-3570 GCA_031366855.1 Hyphomicrobiales bacterium
CAAGCTCGGCTTTCACAGCAGTCGATTTGCTGGTGAGAAAATCCTCGGCCTCTTGCACCAGCTCAGAGTAATCCTTCGGTGAAATATAATTCACACAAGGCGCCGAACAGCGCTTGATCTGATACAGCAAACACGGCCGCGTGCGGTTGGCATAAACCGAGTCATTGCAAGTGCGCAAAAGAAACGCTTTCTGCATGGTGTTGATGGCATTGTTCACAGCGCCTGCCGATGCAAACGGCCCGTAATAATTGCCTTTACGGTTACGCGCCCCACGATGTTTCGCCAGCTGCGCCACCGCATGATCCTTCGCAACGAGGATATAGGGAAACGATTTATCGTCTCGAAGTAAAACATTAAACTTGGGCCGTAACTTCTTGATAAGATTCGCTTCTAATAACAACGCGTCCGCCTCAGATTCCGTCACCACAAATTCCATATTGCAGGTGATGCTAATCATCAAAGCAATGCGGTTATTATGGCCCTGCCCCAGCGCATAATTAGAAACGCGGTTCTTAAGGTTCTTAGCCTTGCCCACATAAATGGCATCCCCCTTGGCATCAAACATCCGGTAAACGCCCGGCTTCGAGGGAAGCCGCGTGACGAAATCTTTGATGAGTTCGGTGCCGGTGAGGGGTGGTGAATCGGTCATGATAAAGTTGTAGCGCACCAAGTGAGAGAATGAAAATTTCGACTATCGCAGCCTTCTAAAATCTCTCCCTTCCCCCGTTGGGGGAAGGGTGAGGTAGCGCTGTAGCGATAATTTATTCAGTCCATGGATTATGGACTATCAGATTAGGCAACACGAAGTCGTCAACATTGCGTGTTGCCAATTCACCTTGATGGCGAAGCGCAATAGCTGCGATCATGCCATCAGCTGTCGAAAGAATGCGGCCTTGTCTGCGAGAATGTCCCATCAGCACACCATAAAGCAAGGCGCTCTCTTGATCAAAACTGTAGAGACGCCCAGCATAACGCCGCTGCAATTCGGCAGGAAATCCTTCCAGCCTGCGCGCCCGCTCATCAGGCCGAATTTTCTCAATACCATAGGTGATTTCTGCCAACACGATTGTGGAAAGCGCCAGTGATAAATCATGCTTGGTGAGCCACGCGATCACATTTGCATTGGTTTGTGGCTTCACCAGTTCAGACACCACATTAGTGTCGAGAAAAATCAAAGATCAAATCCTGAATTCGGTTTGCGATCTTCACGAATGAGCGCATCCAAATCCGCATCGGTTCCATATTCCCGCGAAATCCGCGCATAAAAATCCGGTGCCGCTTCTCGCGTGGGCTCTACATGGGCATAAAGCTCCAGCGCCCGCTCCACCACCTGAGCAACAGTCCGCCGCTCTTTCTTGGCAAGCAGATGCGCAAGCTTAAGAGCTTTGGAGGATCGGACGGATAATTGGGGTTCAGCCATATGGTCTCCGTTAAATAATTTAAGACTCGTTGCCACCAGCCCGTCGAGGCCCACTTAGCCGAAAACCCGTGAGGGTTTTGCGGCATAACGGGCACCTCAGGGTGTGAGGGGGGTTATTAATTCCCTCATGCTGAGGCGCTCGAAGCGAAGCGCAGAGCCTCGAAGCATAAGCCACGAACGCAATCACAAAGCGCCATAACACAGATGGCAGATGATGGCAAATGATGGCATAGAACTGATTCAGGCGAACCTGAATTTCGCATTTGACTCTGAGCAGCAAAAACCTGCGCCGCTTTGGCTTTTATCGTTTGCAGAGTTGGTGGAACTTTCCGGTAGCTAGATTAGTTAGTTATTTACTTAGATTTAAACCGAGTTATTTACTTAGATTTAAACCGAGAAAGTTCAAAATGCCCAAATTCATGACAATTGGTTACGGTGACCGCGAAGGCTATGACCGTACCGCCCCTTCAATTCGCGACGCAGCTCATGCGTTTGATGCGAAGCTGGTCAAAAGCGGTGTTTTGATGGGGATGGCGGGAAGCCCCGTGCAGGTGCGCAATCACGATGCTGCGCAAGTCATTACGAAAGATGGTTCTTATATGAATTCCACACTTCCCATAGCGGGGTTCGCCTTAATTGAGGCAGCCAACATGGTCGAAGCGGTGAAAATGGTATCGCAAGTACCGTGCGCTGTCGCGCAAGGCGTCGTGGAGGTTTGGCCGCTGGAACCTACGAAGTGATGAACTTTCTGTAGGACGGGGAATTAAAAGAGCGCCAAAACGGAAGTTAGATCAAAACTTCTACCTTCCCCGCTCAATCTCAACACCCACGCTTCGTGCATTCGGAATTATATCGGGCTTCTCAATCCGCACCCGCGCGGCCAGCACGCGCTTATCACGCAGGCAGGCTTCAGCGAATTTTTCGGCCAGCGTTTCTACCAAATTCACATGGCCCGCCGCCACAATCGCTTCGATTTTCTTGACTACGATTTCGTAAGACACCACATGGTCAATATCGTCACTCATGGGGCCGTGGGCTTCTTGCACGGAGAGATCGACGTTCACCACAATGCGTTGCGGCTTCACTTTCTCGTGGTCATAAATTCCAATCAAAGCCAACAAGTCCAAATCGCGCACGAACACATGGCGCACTCTTGCTCCGGCGCTGGCGACATGGTGGGTTATTTTGCTCATTCATTCACCTCAACAACATCGGCAGTTTGCCACACCAAATGTTGGCCACCATCAAGCGCAATCATCTGCCCGGTGAGGGCTGGCTGTGACATAATGAATTTCGCCGCTTGCGATATTTCCGTGGGCGACGTGCCTATGCCCAGCAACGTCAAACTTTCCTGCTTGGCAAATTCCGCTGCATCCATGCGCGCTGATGGCAGGGCTGGCCCCGGCCCGATGGCATTCACACGAATGTTAGGCGCAAGCGCTTGTGCCAAAGTGCGCGTGGCCGTCCACAAGCCAGATTTTGACATTGTGTAAGAAAAGAACCGCGGGTTCAGCTTCCACACGCGCTGATCAATAATATTTATGATGCAGCCCTTCGCACCTTTCGGCAATTGCTTGGCAAACTCTTGTGCCAGCATGACAGGCGCGCGCAGATTTATATTCTGGTGCCGTTCCCAACTGGTAAGCGTAATATCGCCAACGGCATCAATCTCAAAAATCGAAGCATTGTTAATCAGTGCGGTGAGTGGACCGATGCCTGCGACAGATTTAGCGATCAGCCGCGTGGCAATATCTGCATCCGCCAAATCACCTTGCACCACGCAAGCTTTTCGGCCCTTGGCGCGGATGAGTGCTGCAACTTCCTCAGCTTCAACTTTTGAATGGTTGCAATGCACCGCCACATCCCAGCCGTCATCGGCCAAGTCCAACGCCATCTGGCGGCCAATGCGCTTTGCAGCGCCGGTGATGAGAACTGATTTCATTTCATTCCTGCGGCATCATAATAACATAATGCTTCTTCACTTTGCGCACTGTTTGCCAAGTGCCTTTAAAGCCAGATGGAATGATAAACGCATCACCGCGCTTCAAACGCCACTTCTTGCCGTCTTCCGCGCGCGTCAAAACTGCCTCACCTTGAATGAAATGGCAGAACTCCCATTCAGCATATTCCACCATCACAGTGCCCGGCGT
>JANLPA010000052.1:0-7050 GCA_031366855.1 Hyphomicrobiales bacterium
GGCATTACAACCGGGCAAGGGCTGCCGCCTTTGGCAGACGCTATGCTGATCTGATTGAGGCTATAAAATAGGTGGCGACTGCGGGTCCAATTCGGCGCGTAACAGCGGAGAAAATCTGTGGGGGAAAATGTGGGGTAGGAATTCCACATTACAATATTGTTTAGCTTTTACAAATAGTTATGCATAATAAATGGCGGAGAGGGAGGGATTCGAACCCCCGGAGGGCTTGCACCCCCTACGGTTTTCAAGACCGTCGCGATAGACCACTCCGCCACCTCTCCGCAATGAAAAGTGAGGGCCTTGTTGGCTTCAAATAGCATTGTTTGGCCGAGAGGCAAGAGGCAATTGTTAGTCAATAAAATACCCCGTGGAAGCGCGACTCTCCCACGGGGTTTCGTTTGCAGGCTTCTTTTTATTATAGGCGGTAAAGAATTTGGTCAGTCCAGAAGCGCTCTAAACGGCCAAGGGCTTTGTTCAAGCGATCGAACTCATCAGTTGTAAGGCCAACAACTTCTTCAATGGCTTGAAGTTGGCGATTATACAAAGCATCCACACGGCCGCGGATAATATTACCTTTGTCGGTGAGCTTGATGCGAACGGAACGCTTGTCAGAACTAGACCGCTCATGGTTCACATAGCCCTGCTCTACCAACTTCTTTAAATTGTAAGAAACGTTTGAGCCTTGATAGTGTCCACGCGATTTAAGCTCGCCAGCGGTGAGTTCAGCATCGGAAATGTTGAACAGCAACAGCGCTTGCACGGGGTTCACTTCTTTTTCGCCGCTGCGTTCAAAATCATCCTTGATCACGTCGAGCAAACGACGGTGCAGGCGTTCAATCAGTGTTAATGATTCAAGATAACGGCCTTTAATGTCTTTGCGTTTTGGGTCCAATGGAACCAAACGCGGATCCCCCACAGCTACTAATGTATTCATGTTAGCCACCTTTGTTTTTCCTGTTTCGTGAGGCCTGCCTCTTTTGGGTCAGTTCCTCTTGATTGGATCACAATAAGGCCGCAGGGCTTAAATTCGGCTGAAGAGTTTCGGTAAATTTATTGTTATATTTTCGATTATTTGCAAACAGTTTGAACAGAGTTTACAGCGAGTTTTCGCAAATAGTTAATAAATTAACTACAGGTTTGCGTTGCTGCGAGGGCTTCGGCGCGGCGCATGGCTGCTGCGGTTGAGGCTTTTCCGAATATCAATAATGTACGTTGATGCGTGGCCACTACGTTCTGGTAGAGGGCGTTGATAGCGTGTGAACCCATGGCCCCACAACGGCGCTGGAGATAATAGCGTTGGGTGAGGCTGGCATAGGTTGTAAGTCCGGAACTGAGATTCGGGTTTAGTTTTTTAACCCCAAGTTTCAGCGTAATTGCTTTTTTGGCAAAGATTGGCGCTGGTACGATAGGCGCAACAGTTGCTAGGGCTGCTGCAGGAGCTGGTTCAACTTGCAGTTCTGGTGCCGCAGCATGGACTTGTGCCAATGCTATTTGTGCTGCTCCCAAAATGCTTGAGACTTCTGCCCGCTCAATTTCAGAACAGGTTGTAATTTTACCAGCATCCTTTCCTCGCGCCAAGGCGGCACTTGCATCAGCAACACTTTGCTGGCTGGCAAGGGCTATTTCGGCGCGAGCCACCAAATTGGAAAGAAGGCCATGGTCAGAAGCGTTCAGGAAGTTACATTTGCTGTCGATGGTTTGAGATTTGGCCAGAAGCTCGGTTGCCTGTTCAGGTGAAACGGCTTCGGCAAACGCCATTAGATTCATTGTTCCTAAGAGTAATGGCAAAGTGATCAAACGGGCAAAGCTGTGCATATTCTAACCTCAGAGATTTTCGCATCCAATTTTGCGTTGTGTATCCCTAATTTTTGCTAAAATTTGAATCATTCGATTCAGTGTTTGGTTAACAATGTGTTGCGCATTTGCCTTTGCTACCTGCCTTTAGTAATGAAGGCTCATGAGCAATAATTCTGCACCACAATTTCCGGCAACGCGTTTGCGGCGCAATCGCAAAAGTGCTTGGGCGCGCGCACTTGTTTCTGAAAATGTTTTGCAAGCGAGTGATTTGATTTGGCCCTTGTTTGTCATTGAAGGTGAAAATAAAATAGAGCCTATTGCTTCGATGCCCGCGGTTTCGCGGCTGTCAATTGATGTGGCTGTGGAGCGGGTTAAAGAAGCGCGCGATTTGGGCATTCCTCTCGTGGCGCTGTTTCCTAACACCGATCCAACTTTACGAACGGAAGATGGAGCGGAAGCGTTTAACTCCGATAATTTGGTGTGCCGCGCCGTGCGGGCCATTAAAGCCGCAGTGCCGGAGATTGGCATTATGTGCGATGTGGCGTTGGATCCTTACACAAGCCACGGCCATGATGGTTTGATGCGCAATGGCGAAATTGTAAATGATCTCTCAGTTGAGGCCCTCGTGCGGCAGGCCTTGGTTCAGGTTGAGGCTGGCTGCGATGTCGTTGCGCCATCGGACATGATGGATGGGCGCATTGGTGCTATTCGTTCAGCGTTGGAAAGTGCGGGCCACCACAACACGCAGATTATGGCTTACAGTGCCAAATACGCCTCTGGGTTTTATGGCCCGTTTCGTGAGGCCGTGGGTTCATCTTCCACATTGAAGGGTGATAAGCGCACTTACCAAATGGACCCTGCCAACAGCGATGAGGCGCTTCGTGAAGTGGCCTTGGATTTGGCTGAAGGTGCTGACATGGTGATGGTGAAGCCGGGCCTGCCGTATTTGGATATTATTGCGCGGGTTAAAACCGAATTCAAAGTTCCCACTTTTGCTTATCAAGTATCCGGCGAATATGCCATGCTAATGGCCGCCATTGAGCGCGGCTGGTTGGACCCTGCCAAAGTAATTCCCGAAAGCCTAATGGCATTTAAGCGTGCCGGAGCCGATGGGATTTTGACATACTTTGCAGTTGAAGTGGCCAAGAGTTTGCGGCGCTGATTACTTCATCAACCTTGCAATGAGACTTGACGTATCCCACCTTCCGCCACCCATTTTCTGCACTTCGGAATAGAACTGATCGACCAATGCTGTAACCGGCAAGTGCGATTGGTTCTTGCGGGCTTCGGCGAGGCAGATGCCTAAATCTTTGCGCATCCAGTCCGCGGCAAAGCCGAAATCAAATTTTCCAGCAATCATGGTTTTGTGGCGGTTTTCCATTTGCCATGATCCCGCTGCACCCTTGGAAATCACATCAATCACCTGCTCCATATCAAGGCCAGCCTTCATGCCAAATTGCACGCTTTCAGCAAGGCCTTGCACCAATCCGGCAATGGCAATTTGATTGCACATTTTGGCAAGCTGACCGGAACCCGCAGGCCCCAACAAACGGCACATGCGGGCAAAGTGAGCAATCAAAGGTTCAGCCTTTGCATAATCTTCAGCGTTGCCACCGCACATCACGGTGAGCAGGCCATTTTCAGCGCCAGCTTGACCGCCTGATACTGGTGCATCAACAAAACCAAAACCGCGCTTTTTCGCTTCGGCATGAAGCTCACGCGCAACATCGGCTGAGGCTGTGGTATGATCCACAAATATCGCTCCAGGCTTCATGGAATGGAACGCGCCATTTGCGCCAATGGTCACTTCGCGCAAGTCATCATCATTGCCCACACAGGCGAAAACAAAATCGGCACCTTCTGAGGCTGCCTTAGGTGTGGCGGCGATGGTGCCTTGATTCAGGCTCACCCATTTTTCAGCTTTGGCCAGGGTGCGGTTATAGACTGCCATGGTCAGGTCACCTTTGCGCTGCAAGTGGCCAGCCATAGGTGAACCCATTACGCCCAAGCCCAACCAAGCAGCTTTCAAAGTCATGTCAGTCTCCATCTGTTATGGCTCTCATAGAAGAATTTTTTTGAACACTCCAGCAGCACTTGCGCCAATGCCTACGCGGTAGGATACTGGAGTGATGGAGATTTTGATTTGACCGTTGAAGGCCGCAATTTTCCGCAGTTTTTTATCACTGCGCCTAACCCCTGCCCTTATTTGCCCGGCAAAAAGGAACGCAAGGTGTTTACGCATTTGGTGGGGGCAGATACGCGCCATTTAAACACACAGCTTTCGCAAGGTGGTTTCAGGCGCAGCCAGAACATTGTTTATCGTCCTGCTTGCGATGCGTGCAAGGCGTGTTCATCAGTTCGTGTTCCAGTAAAGACTTTCGATTGGGCCAAATCGTTTCGGCGCGTGCTCAAACGCAACCAAGATATTGTAACTCAAGTTGTAAAGGCCAAGGCGACCAGCGAACACTATTCGCTGTTCAGGGGTTACATAGATACGCGCCATTCAGAAGGTGGGATGGCCGATATGTCGGTGTTGGATTTTGCCGCAATGGTGGATGACACAATTACAGACAGCCGCATTGTGGAGTATCGCTTTGGACCTTTGCACCCACAAGCGGGTGAATTGGTCTGTGCGGTGTTGATTGATATTCTGGGTGATGGCTTGTCGCTTATTTATAGTTTCTATGAACCAAGCTATGATTCCCGTAGCCTTGGAACTTTGGTGGTGCTGGATGCCATTATGCGGGCGGATCGTCTCGATTTACCTTATGTCTATCTTGGCTATTATGTCGAAGGGTCACGCAAGATGGAGTATAAAGGACGTTTCCTGCCGCAGGAGAGGCTTTCTGGTGAAAGCTGGATGCTGCTGCGGTGATCGCAATATTTCTTCTTTAGGTTGCACAAATAGATTAACCCTCGTTTTCTTAATTTTAGAGTTCATATTGACTCCAGCGCTTGCGGCTCTATCGAATATGGCTTGGGGGATGGAGTAAAAATGAGCAGAGGCCTACATAATCCGCTTGGAATTGCCCGGCTTTGCGCCAAGTTGGAGGCGCGTCTGCTGTCCATCGGTTATAGCGTTTCCGTGAGTGGCGACTTTGCCCTGTTGGATAAAACCAAACTGGAGCTGCGAAAATCTCGGGTTGGCCCGATGCATGATGCTGATGTGTGCGACTTCAGTGATGAGCGGGCTTTTTGGATGGGCCTGATCGACGACAAGGGCCAAACTGTTGGCATTCAAGCCTATCGTTGTGACCATGTGGATACATCTCTGGCTGATTGGCTGCCCAATTATATGATTGGTGTTTATATGCGCCGCGAAGAAATTATGATGCCAAGCCACCCCAAACCTCCGCGCGGCAGCATCTCATGGCGCCTGCGCGGTAGGCTGGTTTATGAAGGCGAGTTGTGGATCGCGCCAGCCGCCAAGGGCAAGAATGTGTTTGATACATTTGCAAGACTAGGAATGTTGCTGTGTATTCTAAAATGGAGCCCTGATGCGATTTGGGGGTTGGCAAGTGAAAAAATGGCCAATCATGGCCATGTCGGTCGAATTGGATATACTATTCTGGAAAGAGGTTTCTTAAGGTGGGAATGGGCTTCCAAAGATGTTGACCCAATCGAATATCTTGCTGCGATTCAAAGTTCTGCATTTGAACAAATGATTGAAGAAATGCTGACTACAGAATCGGGATATCAACCTTCGCAACTTCGCACGCAACAGTAACTTGTGGTAGATTTCCTGCCTTGCGGGCATTTGGGAAAACTAAGCGGTGATAACCAAACCAGCGAACCTCCCCACCGGGATGTACCATTGCTGCTAACACATGATCATAAATTGGGCGACCCGTTTTGACTACTTCATAATAGCATTCTGAAACAATGCGATCATAGCTGTGACCGCTCAAGCAAGGATATGAAACTGGTGCCACACCCCAGACTTTCGCTAATGCAGAATCCACGCCAACATGCTCGACTTGGGTCAATCTACGCTCAGTATCAATTGCGCAATGGACCGCATTTTTGTCATCAATAATACCAGAGTCCCACATTCCTTGCAGCAGTGGTGGCAATTGATGCGTGGCGGGATCAAATGCTTTTATATAGGTTCTTGACGAAAATCGGATGTCACTTTTAGAGATCAGTTTTACTATTCTTGCACGAACATCTTCTGTTTCTTTAAAAGTTTCTTCAAACCAGCCTGAGTTGAAAAAACACAGAGTGAACGGCCCCATAAATGGTCCAATCCACTCCATCGCATAATAAAGCGATGTCCAATTTGCTGCAAACATAACCCATCGGATCGTTGTCCCATCCGGGCCAATCTCAATTTTTACCAGTTCGTGCTTTTGCAAGAGTTGCCGATCAGTAATCTTTTCTCCAGCAGAACCCACAGGCCGCGATACCAACTGCCCCTTACCAATCCATACCTCTTGCGATTCAGCGCCCGACACTTGCAAACGATCCTGTGCAATTCAATTCAAAAAATTGTCTAAAGTTTTTGATAGCAATAATTCAACAATGAATAGTAAATATATCCCTGTTAACTAATTTTAGTAAGATATTATTCATATAAGTTTAATGTTCACTCCATTAATCTCCGAAACCACGAGCACCGAAGGCTTTTGTGGCAGATTGCGATTTGGCAACAACAATCTGTGATAGGGCACCCAGAATGCTTCATCGTCTGGCATTCGCATTGCAGCCAACACATGATCAAATCTAGGCTTTCCCGACTTTAAAACCGACGAATATGCACGGCTAACAATTTCACTGTATGATCCACTCGATTTGCACGGAAAAGACGATAGAAACGTTCCGAAAACTCTGCCAATTGCTGAACGTGGTCCTACACTTTCCACATGAAATTGTTGACTGGTGTCTTTAAACACGCATTCCACTGCATAATCAGCTGCATTGGTTTCGCCTGATATGCAATTTTTCAGGCGGCACGTGAAATGACGGTCCCCTCGGGCAATAATTTCAATGATCCGCGAGGCCGCTTCTTTAGCTGCGTCATGAAACTCTTCAGACCAACCTGATGCAAAAAATCTAAGAACAAATGGCCCTGTGAGACTTGTAACCCAATCACAGACAGCAAAAAGCGATGAGGCGCATGGGGAGATAACTTTCCATTTGATTTCAGTGCCCAGCTCTCCGGTGGTGAGGCGCACAGAGCTTTTAAGGAACTGTTCTGTTTCATCCTCAGGTTCAGCACTTGTATTGGTTGTCGCCGATTGCAACACGCCATAC
>JANLPA010000101.1:0-3158 GCA_031366855.1 Hyphomicrobiales bacterium
AAAAATTGCGCGCCGTGATTTTGGTCCTCGCGGTGTTTTCATGGGTTATGATTTCCATTTGACCGGGGATGGCCCAAAACTTATTGAGATCAACACCAATGCGGGCGGTGCCTTTCTCAATTCCGCACTTTTGAATGCACAGCGCGCTTGCTGCAAGGCTGCAAACGATCACTTCGTTCTGCCTGTGCGTGGTGGTTTTGAAACCGCTGTTGTGACCATGTTTCAAAATGAGTGGCGTTTGCAGGGGAGGACAGTTCCGCTGCGAACAATCGCTATTGTCGATGATGCGCCACAGCAACAATATCTTTTTCCTGAGTTCATGCTCGCAAAGTCGATGTTGGAACGCCAAGGTTTTGAAGTCATTATCTGCGATCCTATTGAGTTGAGTTTTTCAGACGGTAAACTCCAGATTGGCGCGCGCACGATTGATCTTGTCTACAATCGGTTGGTGGATTTCACTTTTGAAAAAACAGAACATGGTGTTTTGCGCCGAGCCTATTTAGAAGGTGCCGTTGTGGTCACGCCCAATCCGCACCTGCACACTTTGCTTGCCAATAAGAGTAACCTCAAAATACTCTCTGACCATGATGAGTTGCGGCGCTTGGGTGTTTCCGGGGATGATATCGTGGCCCTCGCCACAGTGCCACGTGCACAGTTTGTGACATCTGCGAATGTGGATCAACTTTGGAAAGAACGTAATCGATTGTTCTTCAAACCCCTCAGCGGGCACGGCGGCAAGGCCGTTTATCGTGGAGATAAGATTACCAAATCCACTTGGGCAGAAATCAGCAAAGGTAACTACATAGCTCAGGAGCTTGTTACGCCAAGCGAACGTGGCGTTACGGTCGGTGGAATCTCCGAAGCGCGCAAGATGGATTTGCGGCTTTATACCTATGATCATAATTTATTGATTGCAGCGGCTCGCCTTTACCAAGGACAAACCACAAACTTTAGGACACCCGGGGGCGGCTTCGCACCGGTTTTCATTGTCTAGCACCCGTGAACATTTGTGTTCAAAAGTGCTTTTTGCGTAACGCGCCCAATGGAAATAATTGGCTTGAGAGGGTAACATGAAAACTCGACTTTTCGCGTCTGCGTCGCTTAGCCTCGGTGGTTTTATTTTGATCGGCCTCGGTCTCTATTTCATCTTTCTACGACCGCCGCTTTTGCCAGAGGACCTGAGATATGTCGGAGCCTCGCTGGCGCAAATCCAAAACATTTTGCCAGATTTAGAAATTTGGCTCTCACGCGTTTTTGGTGTGCTTGGTGGGTACATGATTGCGACCGGGCTCTTGACTATTTATATATCAGCAACGAGTTTCAGGACCGGAAAGCCAGGGGCAATAACCGTTGTTTGCGTTTCTGGGCTCGCGTCAATTGGCTGGATGGTGATCACTAACTTCGTGATCGGCTCTGATTTTAAGTGGCTACTTCTTGCATTTTCGCTATCTTGGATCGTCGCACTTTTATTTTCTTGGATCAGTGAGAGAAACCCCGCGAGCAGCAAATAACTGACGCATTATTGATGGTTGAATAAAACTGAAATAGGTCAGTGGAACTTTTTCGACACACGCACGTTAAAGTCGTTGGAATGGCGCACCACCGCACAGGCTGGTTGAGCGAAATTGGTCGTTTGATTTAGATCAATGCAAGTCATGTAATGCGCGGTTACATATTTTCGATAGATTGGGTAGGTAGACAATAGTATGTCAACGCTCGTATATTTTTTGGTGTGGGGTGCATTCTTTTTCTTTATGATGCGATTTGGCTGCGGCGCTCATATTATGGGCCACAGCAGAAGTCATCGCCACGATGATGAAAACCAAAATGCTTCCAAAACTATCGGAGTGACCGACACACCATCAACAAAAAAACAGGGAGCAGAACAATGAGCACCAACACTAGTCCTCGCGCTTCAAACTTGGGCGCGCGAGTTACTGCAACCACCCATACCGCACAGCTCATTCCCGTTCTTGCATTGGGAATGGCGCTCAGCTTGTCGCTTGTCACCACCTATTTGCTGTGTGTGATTGGCTATTTGGTTTTCCCCAGCGTGCCCATTGAACATTCCGCACTCTCGATTTTTCTTCCCGGATTTACGCTGTTGAGCTGGTCGAGCTTCTTCTTGGGATTAATCGAGACGTTTGGCTGGGGCTGGTATGTGGCGCTGGTATTTGGCCCCATCTATAATTTCTTTGCAGCCAGAGCGTGATCACCAGCACATTTGAGATGGGCAAGTAATTAAATGCGAAAACTGGGATCGAGCGTAGGACAGCCCAGTGATGAAGAGGAGCTGGAGACGCTGCAACGCGAATCCTTTGATTATTTCATACATGAGGCCAACCCGCTCAACGGCCTCATCATCGACAAAACTGCAAAGAGCTGGCCTGCGAGTATTGCCGCGACCGGGCTGGCGCTCACCGCCTATCCGGTGGGTGTCGAGCGTGGATTTTGGGCGCGCAGTGAAGCAGTGGAGCGTACGCTGATAACATTGCGCTTTTTCTGGAACAGCCCGCAAGGCACTGAGCCTAATGCCACTGGCTATAAGGGTTTTTATTATCACTTCCTCAACATGGAGACCGGGCGACGCGCGTGGGATTGCGAGTTGTCGACGATCGATAGCGCTATCCTGTTGGCCGGCGCTCTTACGGCCCGTGCCTATTTTAGCGCCAATACTGCTGATGAAACTGAAATCCGTACCCTCGCTGACGCGCTTTATTGTCGGACCGATTGGGCCTGGGCCCAGAACGGCGGTGTCACGGTCACGCACGGATGGCGCCCGGAGAGCGGCTTCATCAGCTATCGCTGGGAAGGCTATGACGAAGCCCTGCTGCTTTATGTTCTGGGATTGGCA
Organism: Hyphomicrobiales bacterium; assembly: GCA_031366855.1. Lineage (GTDB taxonomy): Bacteria > Pseudomonadota > Alphaproteobacteria > Rhizobiales > Aestuariivirgaceae > Aestuariivirga. Next base: position 2,855 of record JANLPA010000101.1, read on the forward strand.
TCCCCTACCCATCCCCTGCCGCAAGCCAGTTATAATGCGTGGCTGTCAACGTACCGATGGGAGAAAAGTTACGGCTATGACTACCTTTACGCAGGCCCATTGTTCATCCATCAGCTCTCCCATGTTTGGATCGACTTCAGGGGAATCCAAGATGCTTTCATGCGCGCCAAAGGCATTGACTATTTCGAGAACAGCAGACGCGCCACTTATGTACAACAACGCTACGCCATCGAAAATCCGCGCAAGTTTGAAGGCTATGCAGAGCATTGCTGGGGCATTACGGCGAGCGAGGGCCCAGGCCCTG
>JANLPA010000123.1:0-2735 GCA_031366855.1 Hyphomicrobiales bacterium
AAAAGCTTTTCTCTTAATTCTCATTCCTTCTAGTACTGGTCCGGATTCTCTGATTTCATCGTCGGTCAACTCAAACACTGGTACACCAGCATCATAGGCCTTTGGTAACAGTCCTTGAAAGTCCGGAATTTCACTGAGACAATATCCATTTGAAATCAATTCGGGAGGATACCCTGCTGGGGGCAACAGCATTCCTGCTTTTTCCATGCTATTTTTAAACGTTCCACCAATTGCTTCCTTTATTTCCGAAATATTATCTCTGTACGGTCTTGCCGCTCTTCCTTTTCGAATATTGAATCTTTGAATTAGCGTTCCAACAAACTTTGGGGAGAAATTTGGCAATGGATAAGCGGAACTTGCAAAAAGTTCCGATGAATTCCTAACCCAAGCAACCCACCGTGGTAACATATTCGTGAGTGTATTTATTGCCATTAAAGAAAAAGGATCAGGGTTCGTCGGAACTATAAAACTATGCGAAGAAATAAAGAGATTTTGATTTATTGCACTCAAACTAGGGTTCATATCAATTAAAGTATAATCAATAGAATATTTCTGTTCTGTGAGTTTCAAAAGTTCGGAAAAAGCCCCCGGCAAATTCTGCAATGTTGCAATTGCGTTATTAGATGTTTGGGCGAAAGTAAGTGCGGCATCATATTCACTAAGGTTCGCATGCCCTGCCAGAAGATACATACTTGGTGCCCGCTGAGGGGAAAAACAGTTTACAGCAGCAATCTGCTTTGGTTTCCCTTCGAAAGCATCTTTGACCCCGTCCTTTATGTTGTGTTCCTTTGTATCAGCATCAAGATAATATTTTTCAAAATCATCCCCAAGCATTAGTGCTGTTAAATTACATTGAGGATCTGCATCTACAACTAAGACTTTGCCTTTTTTTGAAAGTAACCAGCCGATATTGTAAACTGACGTAGTTTTACTAACCCCGCCTTTATGATTAAAAAATGCAATTCGTTTGGCCATTTAAACTCCATCAAGGATCAACATAAAATAGGTGAATGCGTTGTTTCTGAGTGAAATTTGAAGTTGAACTAGAATTGCAGGATGTCAACGAAAATATCATTCTACACTTTTGCCGACTTTCAAATATTCACCCCTACTCCGCCGCCACCAGCGAACTCCTTGGCTGGCGCTTTGCTGCTGTCGGCTTAATCCCCAGCGTCTGCGTCACCAGTTTTGGCTTTGCTTCAAACAATTGCACCAGTCTTGCCGCAGCCCCTGATGGTGCGCGTTCGCCACTTTCCCATTTCCGCACCGTGCCCAATGAAGTGCCAAGCAATTCTGCAAATTGCGCTTGCGTTAAATTCTCACGCATCCGCAATGAAGCAATTTCATTGCGTTCCACTTTAACCTTGTGAACCTTCAATCCCGGCACAGCTTCGCCACGCGCAAAGCTGCGGGCTTCTTCCATACCTTGCATCAGTTTTTTGAACGCATCGGATTTCATGCTCAGCCTCCATAATCTTTCTTCAACAGTTCAGCCATTTTCGCCAAAGCTTGACGTTCATCATGGCTCAAATCACTTGCTTCATTCTTGGCAAACAGAGCCAGTAAAACAATCGGATAATTTTCCGAATGAAACCAATAAATCACGCGCCCACCACCACGCTTGCCACGCCCTGAAAACCCAAGACGCATTTTACGCAATCCGCCAGTGCCTTTGATCAAAACACCTTGCAAAGGATTAAGCGCCAGCGAATAAATAAGTTGGTCGCGTTCGGCTTCTGTTAGAAGACGATCAGCATCGCGCTGATAGGTGATTACTTCAACGACGCTGACCAATTCCATTTAAATTAAATACCCCAAAGGGGTGTTTATGTCAATGCTAAAAGCAGTGGCCTAACCCAACACCCCAGCCACCCGCTCCCACTCTTCCTTAATCGTCGCAGCACGCCCGCCACCTACTCTGCGATACCAATAGGCGGCATTGCTGTCGTCGCCTTCAATCCAATGGGCCAGTGCGTGCACCAAATCATATTCGCGCTTGCCTTCGGCTTTCTGGCACAGTGCATGCGCCTTCTCCCACTCTGGGCCCATGGCGAGCCCACCCTTCTTCAACCACCACAAGGCTTGTTGCGGAACGGTGAGGCCACTAGGCGGCGTCGAAGCAGATTGATCATAAAAAGACATAGGGCTAGTCTAGCAGGCCCTATGTCAATTTCCAGTGCTGCAAATATTAGTGTGCTGGGTGCAGCGTCAAGCTGCCAATGCCAGCCGCCACATTCAAACCAGTCTGAGCTTGCAGGCTGATGGGCTGCAAATTGATGCCTTTCTTGAATCCACCAACCAGCACATTGGCACCAAGGCCAATGCCAACTGTGGCTTCAGCGCTCACACCAGTATAGCTGCCCTTCAAAGCATCGCGGCCCAGCTTGCCTGGTGCAAAAACCGCCCAAGCCATAACTGTTTGGTTTGTCACACCAATGTCCACACCCAGCTTTCCAACTGTGCCCACGTAATGTTCAACGCGGTGGCCGCGCGATTTGAATGTGCACATGGCATCTTTCGATGAGCCAATAATAAAGCCAGCTCCACCTTCAACGTCACACGTCAAAACGCCAATTTTAACACCGCCCTCAGCATGCGCGGCAGGCGCAAATGCGAAAAGCGAAGCGGCGGCGGCAATCATAAGTTTCTTCATTTTGTTGTTCTCCTGAATCTAACGCTGTCGGGTCTCTGCGTTTAATATGTTCAGAGTGTGGCGCTGTGAATGTGGCAAACTA
>JANLPA010000162.1:0-28664 GCA_031366855.1 Hyphomicrobiales bacterium
GTAAATGTCAGTAGAAATTACCAGGCTCAAAAATGGCCTGCACGTGATCACACATAATATGCCGCATCTTGAATCGGTTGCTTTGGGAATTTGGGTTAAAGCCGGGGCCCGCGATGAGCGACCAGAAGAAAATGGCGTGGCACATTTTCTGGAACATATGGCCTTCAAGGGCACCAAGCGCCGCACCGCCCAAGGCATTGCCGAAGAAATTGAAAGTGCAGGCGGCGAAATCAATGCTGCAACCGGCATGGAAACCACCACTTATTATGCCCGAACATTAAAAGCTGATTGGCCACTGGCCATGGATATTCTGGCCGATATTTTCACCGAATCCACATTAGATACCGATGAAATGGAACGCGAGCGCGATGTGATCTTGCAAGAAATTGCAGCCTCTAAAGATCAACCCGATGATTTGGTTTTTGATCTGGCACAATCGGCAAGTTATGGCGATCACCCGCTGGGGCGTTCCATTCTGGGCACCACGGAATTGGTTCAAACCATGACCCGTGAACAAATGCTGGCGTGGCGCACCCGCAATTATTGGGCCTCGCGCATGGTTGTCTGTGCCACTGGCAATGTGAACCACGCTGATTTTGCTAAAGAAGCCGAAAAACATTTCGGCAAAATTCCGCAAGGCCATGCCCCTCAGCGCCACCCACCCACTTTTGCGGGCACCGCCCACACCGAACAAAAGCCCTTAGACCAAACCCATATTGTTTTTTCGTTTCCCGCCCCCAACTACCGCGATCCACGGGTTTATCAATTGCAAGTGCTCGCCAGCATATTGGGCGGCGGCATGTCTTCGAGGTTGTTCCAAGAAGTGCGCGAAAAACGCGGGCTTTGCTATAGCGTGTTTGCTTTTGGCACCATGTATGAAGATGCAGGCCAATTGGGTGTCTATGCTGCAACCTCGCCCGACCACACGCCAAATCTGATGGAAGTCACATCCAATGTGATGATGTCGATGGCTGATGAAATTTCTGACAAAGAAATTGACCGCGCCAAGGCCCAGCTTAAAACCAGCATTGTGATGAACCTTGAAAGTGCATCATCGAGAGCCGATCAAATTGCCCGGCAGTTTCTGGCCTTTGGCGAAGTGCCGGAGATGGCAACGCTCATCAAAAAAATTGAGGCGGTAACCGCTGAGCAAGTGCGCGAATTGGCCAAGGATATTTTCCGTTCAGCAACACCTTCTCTCAGTGCCGTCGGTCAACTTTCAGCTCTGGAAAGCCACGCCACATTGGCAGCCCGCTTTGCCAGCCATTGAGCTTCCGTCTGCCATTTAGAAAATTGGGAGCTGGACCAATTCTGCGCTCCGATAAGATTTTGCTTCGCCCCCCCAATATTGATGACTTCAAAGCCTGGGTTGATGTGAGAAAATCTAGCCGCAACTTTTTGCAGCCGTGGGAACCGGAATGGCAAGATGATGAGTTTACCAGAATCTCTTTCCGCTACCGGCTGCATCTTTATAACAAAATGGCCCTTGAAGAGCGCAGCCTTGCCCTGTTCATCTTTGATGCCAGTGGTAAAAAGCTGCTTGGCGCTATCAATTTGAATAATATTCGCCGCGGCATCGCCCAATCTGCAAGCTTAGGCTATTGGATTGCTGAAGCCCATGCCCGCCAAGGTTACATGGCAGCTGCCGTACAGCTGCTGCTTGACCACGCCTTTCACGATATGAACTTACATAGGATAGAAGCCGCCTGCCTGCCCGCCAACACCGCCTCAACGGCCCTGTTGAAAAAAACGGGGTTTGAACAGGAGGGCTATGCGAAATCCTATTTAAAAATTGCAGGTATGTGGCATGATCACCTCTTGTTTGCTCGGCTCAAAAATTAAATGGGCCAATTGCCTTCTCCGCACTAGCCTCTAACGAAGCACTATGATTCGAATGAAAACCGCGCGCCCAAAACTGAAAAACTATATAGTCGCATTTCTTGCCCTGTGCGGACTTTTGCTTGCGCTGAGCCCAGTTAGTTTTGCCGTGCCAACAATTGTAAGCGTTGATTCAAACACCACCACAATAGATTTAACTGATCTCGGCAAAACTACAACTGGACCCAACAATTCAATCGTCGTGCAGGGCCCGGGTGATGTTGCAGCAGCAACCATTGCGGCCAAAGGTTCTGGTCCCACTTATTTTTGGATACTTTATTCCTTCCACAACACGAGCAATTTAGACCTTGATTTTGTTCTCGCTGTTGAGCCCCAGCGCTTTGCAGGTTCAGGCCTTTTGCAATTACAACCTTTTGGCAACTCTGTTTTAAGTGCCGCAAGCACCAAAGCGGCCGATACGCTCAAACCATTTGACGCTGTTGATCAAAGAGCTTTTTCCTTCCATCTGGCAGCGGGCCAAACCTTAAATATTGCACTTGAAACCAATGGCGCAAAATTGCGGCCAAATCTTTGGCAACGTAATGCACTCGCCAATCATTTGGGTAATCTCTCGTTCTACCGTGGCCTTGTTTTGGGCATTTCGCTGCTGGTCACTTTGGGCATTTTGGCGCTTTATGGTTTCAGACCGCATAGTGCTCTTATGTCTGGCTGGTTTTTCTGCATTGCCAGTCTCGTATTTCTGAACTTTGAAATGGGCTATTTGTCAGGAGCAATTCAGCAGCTTTCACGCGCAAGCATTTCTCCATCGTTACTGCGGGCACTAGTTGAAACTCTTTTATCAGTCGCCTTGCTCAGTTGCGCCCTAACATTCACCGGCATCAGAAAGCGCCAACCTGTGATTGGTATATTAATATTGCTGATTGTGTTGGGTCTTCTTGCCAATATGATCTATGCCTTCGTCAACGCCAATGAAGCCACAATGGTAGCCCGCATCAGCTTCGTTTTTATCATCTTGCTAGGGTTCAGCATTACCGCGATCAGCCGCAACACCAATGCAGGAATTGTCGATACAGGCTTGGCATTCTGGCTCTCTGCTTCGGCTTGGGCAATTTTTGCGGCGGTTATCACCCAATCAGAGCAACGAACCGCCAGTTTGTCGCCCGTGCTTATTGGTCTATTGGCCGCTTTGCTCATTGTCTTGGCCATGGTGCTTATGCGCTTTATCTTTACCCAAGGCCTTTCAATTAAGCCCTTCATCACTGATGCCAGCCGCCGCAGTCTAGCTCTCTCAAGTGCCCGCCACGTGTTGTGGGATTGGCAAATTCAAGATCAATATTTGGATGTTGGCAGCGAGCTTCCCAAAGCTTTGGGCTATGACCAACAAAGCTGGAGCCTCAATAGCCAACGCAATTTTCTTGATGTCATGCACCCAGTAGATGCCGCCGCTTATCAAAACGAACTCGAAGCCGACAACTTGCAATTGGGCCACCATATTGATCTTGATTTGCGCCTGCGCAACGCAGATGGCAATTATCGCTGGTATGAGCTGCGCTCGCGGGTGGTGCCAGGCCCCAACCAATTGCCAGATCGCTGCATCGGCACATTAACTGATGTAACCAAGGTGAAAGAAACTGAAGAACGCCTGATTACCGATGCTGTGCATGATCCGGTGACCGGCCTTCCCAGCCGCGCCATTTTTATGGATCGTTTGCAACGCGAATTGGCCAAACCCATCGGCTTTCAATTGCGCCTGATGCTGATTGATCTTGATCGCTTGAAAACTTTAAATGAAGCCCTAGGCCATGACCATGGCGATCGTCTGCTGCAATTGGCCGGGGCGCGCATTCAGGATTGTCTGACAGAAGACGAATCTGTGTCGCGCATTTCCGGAAGCCAATTTGCAGTGATGGCGGTGGAAGCGATAGCCCAGCGCAGCGCCTATGAATTGGCCGAAATTATTAGCGATGCCTTGGCCAAGCCCGCCTCCATGGGCCAGCATGAAATTACCTTGGCGGCCAGCATCGGCATTTCCAATGCCAGCGAACGCGGCCACTCGGCCAGTGATTTGCAACAACAAGCAGCCAGCGCCTTGCTTGAAGCGCGGCGTTTGGGTGGCGCACAAATTGTGATGTTCGACACTGATTTGAAAGATGATCGTGCAACCCAGTTGGTCTTGGAAACAGATTTGCGCCGCGCCATTTCTGCCAATGAAATTGAAGTGCAATTCCAACCCATTTCCAATTTGCACACATTGGAAGTTGCTGGCTTTGAAGCTTTGGCCCGCTGGCGTCACCCCAAAAAAGGCATGCTGCCACCAGCTGATTTTATCGACATGGCTGAGAATGCTGGAATGATCAGCGAGATCGGCCAAATTGTTCTGGCTAATGCCGCGCGGCAATTGGGGGTGTGGCAACGGGTGCTGCGCCGCGACGAAAACTTTTTTGTGTCGGTCAATATTTCACCAACGCATTTGTTAGAAAGCAATTTTCTTGAACAAGTTCAAGCTATCATTGAACGCGAAGGTTTGAAGCCGAATAGCCTTAAAATTGAAGTCACTGAATCGGTGATCATGCGCCATCCAGATAGGGCCATGAAATTATTTGAACGCTTGCGCAGCTTGGGCGTTGGCTTGGCTTGCGATGATTTTGGCACGGGCTTCTCAAACCTTTCAAGCTTGCGTGATTTGCCATTTGATACATTGAAGATTGACCGCTCATTTTTAACGCCAGAAAGTTTTGATACGCGCAGCGGCATGATCATCACCACCATCACCGAGTTGGCCCACGGCCTTGGCATGATGGTGGTGGCCGAAGGCATCGAAACTCAAAGCCAGGTTGAGCGGCTTTCAGAATTGGGTTGTGATCTGGGTCAAGGCTATTTTATTGGTGAGCCTAAAACTGCCAATGAAGTGTCTGAGCTTCTGGCCATACTGCCACGCATGGCAGCAACTCCTTCTCCACCGCCGCCGCCTTTGGCCGAAACATTACTGCCAGTGGTTTTTTATAAAGCCCCCCCACCTCAGCCCAATGCCGCGCATTTATGGCCTGCTGCGGCTCTGGTCTCTCCAAAAGTGGGGCGTGCGCCCATGGCTCCGCGCTTGAAGGTGGATGCTGAACCGGAACTCGAAGTGTTGCCCTCAATATTTGCAATTTCCGGAAAAGCGATAAAATCAGTACCAAAGGATAAACCTAAGAAGCCTGCCAAGCGCCCTAAAAAAGATTAAATCCCTGCCAGTTTTTTCATCATATCAATCAGCCGTGGCACAAAGCGCTCACCATAACCCATCGTGTCAGCAAGCACAAAAGTCTGGTGCACTTGCTCACCCATGAAGGAAGCAACAGGCAGCGTCTCGGTCATGTTGGTGTAATAGCGCAAATCCTTGCGGGCGTTGCGAATGGCAAACTTCGCGTGAGTGTCATCATCATGCAAAGGCACATTGATCAATCGCCCAAACATAACCGAAGCAGCACCCCCGCCCATAATCACATTGCGAAGCGCTTCCATATCGACATTAGCTTTGGACGCCACAGTAATGGCCTCAGCCGCAATGGCGGCATGGCCCAGCGAGAGAAAATTATTGATCAGCTTCACCTGATGGCCTGTGCCCACAGCGCCCGTGTGCACTATGAGATCGGCAAAGCAATTCAGCACTGGACGAATTTTTTCCAGCGTCACAACATCCGCTCCCACCATCAAACCAAGCTTACCAGCCTCGGCCTCATTGGGAGTGCGTGTCATTGGCGTGTCCACAAAATTCATACCATGTTCTACCGCTAAGTTTGAAAGTCGCATTGTTGAATCTGGTTCAGCCGTGGAGCAATCGGCGATGATCAATCCTTTTTTGCCATTAGCCAAAAGGCCATTATCGCCCAACACAATCTCTTCCACTTGCGGGGTGCCAGTGACCACTAAAATCACCATGTCAGACTGTGCCGCAATCTCAGCCACAGTTTTGCATTCCTGCGCCCCCTTGCTCACCAAGCTTTCAATGGGAGCGCGATTTTTATGGGCCAGCACATTCAGCTTAAAGCCCTTGACCAAAATGTTTTTGCCAATGCCATGGCCCATCAAGCCAACACCAATGAGGCCCACAGTTTTAATGGTCATGATTCAATCCTTGTCACTAAATGTTCAAAGCCTTGTGGCTCCAGAATAAAGATGCGGTCATCAGCCTTATGGATGAAGCCCAATTTTTTATAAAAGCGAGCGGCTGCGTCATTGGCGAATTCAACCTCCATTTTCACAAAGCCTGCTCCCATTTTATAGGAAAAGCGAATTGTGCCTTGCAACAGCCGCTCACCAATTTTGCGTCCACGCGCATGTGGCAAAACATAAAGATCGCTGATGTAAATTCCAGCACACCCGCGCCACGAAGAATAGGTCATGGTCCACAGGCACACACCTAAAATAAGCCCGGCATCATCGGCCACTGTCACCTGCGCCAGACCCTTGGCATCACGCAAATTCTGGCCCGTCATTTTTGGCACGGTGCTCAGGCCCAAGTCTTTTGGCAATTGTCGGATCAAAACCGCAACCGCATCTTCCTCACCATCGCGCATGGGGCGAATGCCAACACTCATGCCGCACCCTCCGTCCATTGCACATCATGGTAATCTGGTTTCATATGCCATGATTGCATGATGAAAGCCGAGACTTCAAGATGAGTTCACTTCCAAAATCGATCCATTCAACCGAAACCATGCCCAAAATTGCTTGGGGCAAGGGCTCTTACTTATATGATGCTGATGGCAAGCAATATATTGATGGTTCCGGCGGCCCTGCAGTTTATTGCATTGGCCACGGCAACACCGAAGTGAATGAGGCAATCAAAGCGCAATTAGACCGCATTGCCCATGGCTATCGCTATAATTTTTCGTCGGACGCACTCGAAGAACTAACAGACATCATCCGCGTCCGCTGCGGTGGCACCCTCAATCACATGATCTATGTCACCGGCGGCTCAGAAGCTGTGGAAAGCTGCATGAAGCTCGCCTTGCAATATCATGCCGCGCGTGGAGACATGAGCAGAAGGCGCTTCATTGCCCGCGAACGCAGCTGGCATGGCAACACACTGGGAGCGCTTTCTGTTTCAGGTTTTCTCGAGCGCAAAGCCGCTTTTGCTGGCTCATTGTTGGATGTGTCGAGATTATCACCCGCCAATGATTATCGCCCCATCGGTCAAAACAATGGCTTGGCTTGCGCACAGGAACTGGAAGATGAGATTCTAAAGCAAGGCCCAGATAAAATCGCAGCCTTCATCTTTGAACCGGTTGTGGGCGCTGCTGGTGGCTGCGTGCCCGCACCCGATGGTTATGCCAAACGCATCCGCGAAATCTGCGATCAATACGGCGTTCTCATGATTTCCGATGAGGTGATGTGCGGAGCCGGGCGCACTGGCACCTGGCGCGCTTTGGAAACAGATAGGGTGATGCCAGATATTATGTCGGTGGCCAAAGGCTTGGCTGCTGGCTATCTGCCATTGGGTGCTGCCATCTATTCCGATAAAGTGAGCGAAGCGATCAACCATGTTCCCCAAACCGGCCATACCTTTACAGGCCACACCGCGTGCTGTGCCGCAGGCGTTGCCGTGCAAAAAATTGTGGCGCGAGAAAAGCTGGTGGAACGCGTTGCCACCAATGAGCAGAAATTAAAGTCAATGCTGGCTGCGGCATTTTCTGGTGTTGAAGCTGTGGGCGATATTCGTGGCCGTGGTTATTTCCAAGCTTTGGAATTGGTGGCGAACCGCAAAACCAAAACGCCATTTTTAGCCGAACACAAGCTCTTCATGCACATTCGCCAGCAAGCTTTTACCAATGGCCTCATTTGTTACCCCGTGGGTGGCAACGTTGATGGCGTGAATGGCGATGTGGTTATTCTGGCCCCGCCCTATAATGCAACGGACGAAGAACTGTCTGAGATTGTCGAGAAACTAGCTAAAAGCGTGAAGCAGGTATTGGGCAGGCTGGGCTTGGGTTGAGTTTAGGTGCCACAAAATGTGGCATAAACCTCTTCATCGGCTAGCGGTGGATTAGTATATTCAGCGTCATGCCTATCAAAAGGCCGCGCGACTATTTCAACTAACTTTGTGACCAAACTCATGTCACCATTTCGTGCAGCTTCCAAGGCCTGCTCCACGCGATGATTGCGAGCAATAAATCTTGGATTAGAAGCTTGCATCATGGTGCGGTCAGGATTTGGCACTTGCGCATGCCACTTTTCCACCCATGCTAAATATGCTGCATCATCTTTGAAGAAATCTTGCAGTGATGCGCCATCCGTAAGCGCCACAAAGAAATTGGTAAAATCGGCCTGCCCATCAGTCATCGCCATTAAGGTGGTTGCAATAAATTCGCCATCCGATTCTTGGCGCAAGGCACTGCCCAGCTTGCGCATCATGCCCGCTTCAAAAGCATTTTCAAACATAGGTAAAAATTTTCGCAATTCGGTTTCAGCGAATGAAATGGCCACCGCACCATCCGCATCAAACAATGGCAACAGCGCCTCAGCGAGCCGCGTCAAGTTCCACAACGCTATAGTAGGCTGTTTGTCCCACGCATAACGGCCATGCTCATCAATTGAACTAAAAACCTTTTGCGGATGAAACGCATCGATAAATGCGCAAGGGCCATAATCAATGGTCTCGCCACACACACTCATATTATCTGTGTTCATCACACCATGAATAAACCCAACACACATCCATTGCGCGATGAGTGTTGCTTGCCGCGCAATCACCTCGCTCAAGAACCATAAAAACCGTGTCGGCCCTTGTCGAGCATCCGGAAAATTCCGCGCCACTTCATAATCAACCAGCGCCTCCAGCGCCGCAATCTCACCACGTGCTGCGAGATATTGGAATGTGCCCACACGCACATGGCTGCGCGCCACGCGCGTGAGAACAGCACCAGGCTCTGGCAATTCACGCGGCACAATTTCGCCAGTTGCCACCACTGCCAGCGAGCGTGTTGTGGGGATGCCAAGCCCGGCCATAGCTTCACTGATAATATATTCGCGCAGCATCGCTTTCAGCGTGGCGCGGCCATCACCCCCGCGTGAATAAACTGTGCGCCCAGACCCTTTCAAATGCAGGTCGCGCCGCACCCCATCTGGCCCCACAATCTCTCCCAGCAGAAAGGCACGCCCATCACCCAATGATGGCACAAAATGCCCAAACTGATGGCCCGCATAAGCCATGGCAATAGCAGGCACTTGGGGCATGGTGATATTGCCGGATAACGCTTGCAAGGTTTCTTGGCTATCTAGCCATTGTGGGTCAATGCCAATGTTCTTAGCAAGCTTGGGGTTGACCACGGCAAAACGTGGATTGCTAACGTTGCTGGCAGAAACAGTACGGTGTAAAATTTTAGGGAGCTTTGAATAGCTGGTTTCAAACTGGGGGATCATAAATTCATCTTAGGTGGTTTTATGAAATCCCGAAAGTGCTGCACCGCCATTTACTTTGCTAAAATGCACTAGTTTAATCTCGTTTGTGACTTCAGTCTCAACAGGTCAAGGGCAATTAGACCTTTGCCGAAGCAGGGGGAACGCCAGTAGAATCCCTCCCAAAATCTTAAGAACAAAATATCCAGATAAGCCCCTTATGAAAAAATTGGCGCGCCCGAAAGGATTCGAACCTCTGGTCCCTAGACTCGTAGTCCATATTTGATTGATACCATGAAGTTCACGAGTTTAACAAGAAACACCTATAATCAATAGCTTATCACGATTTCAAGGGCAAAATTTTTCCCGGAATTACACTAGAAATCTCCACAATTTGCTTACATAGTGATTACCCGGAAGAGCCGATGTTGACGCAAATCAGAACCTAAAGAACGAACTACCCAAACCCACCGCACTCTTCCGTTGTTGAATTTACGCGCGGTGAAAGTATGTCAAAACTAACGAAGAAGTCAGTCGATGACGCGAACGCATTACCTAAGCCGTACCTGCTTTGGGATGGCGAGTTGCGCGGTTTTGGGCTGCTAGTGCTGCCAAGCGGAGTCAAGACTTACGTCTTCCAATACAGAAATGAAGCGCGAAGATCGAGAAGGCTGACGATTGGTCGGCATAGGCCCCTCACTGTTGGCCAAGCCCGTGAGATAGTGCGCGAAGCGGCAGTTGCCGTTGCCAAGGGAAATGATCCTGTTGTTGCAGTGGTTCGCCGCGCAGATGTGCGAGCCGATTTGCAACAACGCGATCTTGCTGGTGGTTTTCTAGCATCGGGCTTCATTGATGAGCAGGTGAATGGCGGCGGCGCATTACTCAATGCCAAACCATCAGTAGAGAATGTCAAAACGATTGCGCAGTCACATTGGTGCTTTGGGACGACAGGGCTTCTGCCCACCCTGACTACCGACACACCGGAAATTATGTGCGCCGCTATCAATGCCGTTCGCGAGGCGAGGTTCGGCAATTCTGCCATTCTCGGCATCCACATTGAGGGCCCATTTCTTGATGTTGTAAGAAAAGGTGTGCACGCTGCCCTGTTCATCCGTTCCATCACGGAAGAAGAAATAAACAACTTAGCTGCGGCCGATCGGTCATTCCGATGCCAGTTTTGTCCAAGCACAGGCCGCGTTGAATGCTGGAGCCACTGCGTTTACCCATTTGTTCAACGCGATGAGCCAGATCACCGGACGCGAGCCCGGTATGGTGGGCGCTGCCCTTGCCGTTCAGACCGTTTCATGCTTATCACTGATGCCATGTCTTCTGCCGCAGGTGGCCCGCAACGGTTTGAACTGCAGGGGCGCAAGGTCAAAGTGACTGAGAGAAAACTTCAGCTGGACGATGGCACATTGGCCGGATCAAACCTTACAGTGGATAAAGTTGTGCGCTATGCAGTTCACACGCTTGGCGTTGACTTTGCAAAGGCCTTGCGCATGGCCTCGTTCAATCCCGCGCGGTATCTCAAGCTTGATCATGAACTCGGTCGAATTGCACCAGGTTACCGAGCCAGCCTTGTCCATCTGGATCAGAATTTAAAAGTGTTGGAAACATGGGTGGACGGAACATGAAGAAGATTCGCATTCTGGTGGTAGGTCTTGGCACCATGGGATTAAGCCATGCGCGGGCTTACAAATCCATTGCCGGATTTGAAATTGTTGGGCTGTGCAGCAGAGGTGCTGTATTGCGCAACGACATTGAAACGGAATTTCCTGGTGTTGCCCGGTTTTCCGATTATGCCGAAGCTTTAAGGATTTTGCAGCCTGATGCGGTGTCGATTAACACGTGGCCAGACACCCATGCGGACTATGCCCAAATGGCACTACATGCTGATGCCCATGTATTTGTGGAAAAGCCAATCGCTGATACTGTGGCCAAAGCGGAAGCTCTGGCGGAATTGGCCAGGGCCAAAAACAAAAAGCTGGTGATTGGTTACATTCTTCGCGTTCATCCCTCATGGATCAAATTTGTCGAAGTGGGCAAGACATTGGGGAAGCCATTGGTGATGCGCATGAACCTCAACCAACAATCATCAGGACCACAGTGGCAAACGCACAAGCAATTGATGAAATCGCTAAGCCCCATCGTTGATTGTGGTGTTCATTATGTGGATGTGATGTGTCAAGTGACGGGGGCCAAACCCGTGCGTGTTCACGCCGTGGGCGCCAAGCTCACCCATGAGATTGCAGACACCATGTATAATTACGGGCATCTTCATGTTAGTTTCGACGATGGCTCGGTGGGCTGGTATGAGGCAGGCTGGGGGCCGATGATGAGCGAGACCGCATTCTTCGTAAAGGACATGATTGGCCCCCATGGATCTGTGTCGATCGCCATGGATGAAGAGAGTGCCGGTTCGGCAGATATTGACGGTCACACCAGAACCAGCGCATTGCGCCTGCATCATGCAAAACTTGATGCAAAAGGCAAATTTGAAAAGCCTGATGAGATTCTGCGTATGGACGACGAACCCGGGCATCAGGACTTGTGCTACCGCGAGCAGGACATGTTTCTTGATGCTATTTTAAATGACCGCAATCTTGATGAACACGTTAACGACGCTGTGAATTCACTGCGGATCGTTCTTGCGGCTGATGAAAGCGTTCGCACGGGTGAAGTGGTGAAGCTATAACCTCCGTTTGTGTCCTGTTCTTAAAGTATAATTTTTCGTACGTCGCCAACTCTCACTTCGCATCCGGCGCGCTGCGATTGAATCGCGGCGAACGCCAAGGCCAGGCTTTGTAAATTTTCTCTGGCACTATTTTCGGGCTCGGTGTCTTCTTCAATGGCAACAAGAAGGGAGCCCATTGCGCCCCTGAAGCCATCATTGAACCAGGTTCCTTCCAGCTTGGGACTTGCACGGCCCTCTGCGGTGGTGAGTGTGACTGTCTGTTGGCCAAGATCAGGCCCCGTGCTGGAGAGGCTCCCTTTCTTGCCTGCAATGAAAGTGGTATCCTGCGGGCCTATTGATGTTGCTCCATCAAATATGAAGGAGGCCTGTCCTCCTTCAAGGTGCACCAGCACTTGCGCCAAAAGTGGAACTGCCGCTGTTTGTCCGCGCGCCTTGTTCGCGGTGGCAAAAACACACTCTGCCCTTTTTCCTGTGATGCTGGTCAGAAAGTCAAACCAGTGAATGGCAAAATCATAAAGGATCACATCCTGGATTTTTTCGAAAGGTGTTCCGACGATCCAGCTGTGGTTCCAATGTATTGCAATATGCGCGCCGATCACATCACCAATCAGACCGGTCTTCACCGCTTGTCTCATCCAGGCAAGATGGGGTGCCCAACGACCGTTCTGGTTGATGGCGAGTTTCACGCCATTTTCGGCGGCAAGTGTTATCAGTCTTTCGCCCACATCCAAGTCCAACACAAAAGGCTTCTGGGAGAGCACATGTTTGCCAGCTTTTAGTGCCGCCTCGATGATTGGCAGACGGTCGGCAGGATGAGGGGTTATATCGACCACATCGATGCTGGAATCTGCCAACACGTCTTCATATCGATCTGTCACGCGTGCATCTGGCGCAAACTCTGTGGAGCGAAGTTTTGCCTTTTCCAGACTGCGGTTGCAAATTGCTGCCACGTCCCAGCCTGCCGTGCGATAGGCATCGAGATGGCTTGCGACAATGCCGCCAGCACCGATGACGCCGATGCGTGGCCGATAGACACGCGGAGCAGGCGGACGGTAGTTGAGTTCAGGATGCGGAATATTGGCCAGCGCTGCTGACTTCAAAGCATAGGTGTCGGAATCGGGTATGGTTTCAGTCTCGGTTTCACTCATGGCAACACGGCCAATGTGCGCTTCTCCTGCATTGAGAGCATAGCCGTATCAATAATCCGCTGTGCCGTAAGACAAAGCTCAGGATCAAGCGCGCCTGAAACGGACACCCCTTTGTCAATGCAACCCAAAACATATTCAATGCCATTGCGGCGGCCCACGGGAAGTTCGTCAACAGCGACAGGCGTTGGTTGCGGCCGGGCGCGTGTTTGCACCGTGATATGGGAGGCATAGTCAGGGCTTGAAATGGTGCCTTGCGTGCCCACGAAAATGAAGCCGCATGTTGGTTGGGGCTGGATGGTCCACGGATCCGTAAAGGTACCCCAGCGTGTTTCTATTTTAGAGAGGCCGCGGGCATAGCGGCATACTGTTATCGAATGTTGATCGACTTCGACACCCAGTGTCTGGTCAACAACGGTGGTGATTTCCAAGGGTGCCTCGCCATTCCTATACCACGTGGAAAGCGTTGCCCCGTAGCCCATATAATCAAGCAAGCTGCCGCCGCCAGAGGCGCGCTTATACCACCAAGACTCTTTTTTCTGGTGTTCGACCTCTTCGGGCGAAACTTCGACCTTGTCGGCAAGGTGATAAAGAGGCCCGCGATTGCCATCATAGAAATGAACTTCGACCAATTCTCCAATTACACCGTCATCGATCATTTGCTTGGCCTTCACATGGCTTTCGACCCATGCCAGAGGCCAGTTGATGGCAAGGATTTTACCTGTGGGTTTCACCGCCGCCATCATGCGTCTTGCATCTGTTGCCGAAGCGGCAAATGGCTTTTCCACGAAAACATGCACGCCATATTTGGCCAAGCGTTCCGTGTAAGTGGCGTGATCAGCCGGTGCTGCACACAGGATTGCCAGATCAGGCTTGGCCGCCTTCATGCAGGCATTAAAGTCAGTAAAGACCCGCTCAGACGGAATATTGAAAGTCTGGGCAGTCTTCACCATTTTTTCTGGATTGGGATCAAAGATGCCGACAATTTCAGCGTCAGGGTGGGAACTCGCCATGCGCAGCAAATCACCCATGTGCATATGATCAAAACTGATGCCTACAATTTTGTGTTTAGCCATTGAATTTTTCCCGTTTAATCTGCGCTCAGGTTTGATCGGTCAAGCGTGCATAGAGTGCGGTCACCGCCAAAATGATCAGCCCGAACAGAATGCGTCTGGCTCCTTCTGGCATCTGCAAAAGCGTGAGCAGGGTTCCCAGCACAGTGAGGATTAACGCGCCAATAATTGTTCCGCCATAGCCACCGCGCCCGCCAAAGATGGACGTGCCGCCGATGACTGCTGCGGCCACTGAAGGCAAGACCAAGGGCATGGCAAGAGACAGCGATGCTATTTTGATCAAGCCAAGATCAACAAGGCCTGCCAATCCTGCAATCAGGCTTGAGAGCGCGTAGAGTGCAAAATAAACCTGCCAAGGCCGCACGCCTGAAAGCTCTGCTGCCTTTTCATTTGAACCCAACGCATAAAGCAGGCGACCAAATCCAGTGCGGCGCTGGCCTAAAACCAGGATGGCAGCAAACGGCAGAAAGAGCACAAGCGCATTTGGCACGTTCCATGTCCGGCCTGTTCCCAGCCAAACCAAAAATTCTGGAATTTCAACACCTGTGGCAATCACGCTGCGCTGATAGACCTGCAGACAACCCGTTGCAATCAGCCCAGTGCCCAAAGTCATAATCAGGGGATGAACTCGGCAGATGGCCACGCCAAATGCATTGACAAGTCCCACAAGCAGGGCCGGAATGAGGGCGAACAACAAGCCAAGAGGCAGACCAACCAAAGGCACTTGCGTTGCCAGCACATAGGCCGTGATGGTCGCCACAACACCCACAGAAAGATCAATGCCGCCTGTCAGCATGGTCAGCGTCTGGCAGGCGGCCAACATGGCCAGGGGAATGGCGAATTTTATCGTGTTGCCCAGCCAACGCTCATTCACAATGCCGGGCCGCATGACTTCAAGAAGTATGACAATAGCGAGAAGCAAGATAGCGAGGGGAAGCGTGGTATTGGTTTTCATGAAATTGACGAGGCGAGACATAAGAGATGAACCTTGTGGATATGCAGTCATGCTCTCCTCGCTTTCACGGCAAGAAGGCCGCCCACCATGACGACAACCACCATGATCGTTCCTTCAATGATTGAAGTGACATTGGGATCAACCGACATCAGGGTTAAATCCATGCGCACCAAACGCAAGACAAAGACTGCAAGAACTGGCCCCAGAAGGCCACCGCGCCCTCCAGTCAAAGAAATGCCACCCAATACGACAGCCGCTACTGCCGCCAGAAGGTAGGGACCCGGAATAGGCTCACCTATTCCAGTGCTCATGGTCAGCGACAGGCCGCCCAGCGCAGCGCAAAGGCCCGCCAGTGCATAAGCTAGGATGCGCGTCCGCTTTACAGGAACTCCAGACCGGAACGCGGCAAGCTGATCACTGCCTATTGCATAGAGCATCAGCGCCAGTCTTGAACTGCGGATTGGAATCCAGATCACGCAAAAGCAGCATAGCAAAAATACCAATGACTTCGGCAGCCACTGTGTAAAGCCAGCAGGTACACCGGGAACCGTCACGCCACCTACAATCAGGTCACGCAACCACGGGGTTGCGGCACCACCGGGCGATTCCAGAATGAGAATGGCGGTTCCTTCCCACACAAAAAGCATGGCCAGCGTGACCACAATATCAGGCACACGCGTGAGCACTATTAGCGCGCCGTTGATTGTTCCCATCAAAAATCCCAAAATCAAGACGAACGCAATGACAAGACCGGTTGCTGCTTCACCCCACCCTTGCATCAAGACAGCACCAGTGACACTGGTGACAGCCATGATTGACGCAATCGACAAATCTATGCCGCCTGATGTCACAACAATCGCCATGCCCAACGTTGCCAGCGCGAATGGTAGTGCTGCACGCGACAATGAATCAAGACCTGAAACGCCAAAATCGGGTTGGATTATTTTCGTGGAGACGAGCAGCAAGCAGAGGAATAAGGCGAGGCCAATAGTCCATGCGTGCTTTCTGGCCAAGTTTTGCATCATGCCTGGGCCATGGATTTTTGTTCGGTAAGACCATAGGCGGCGCGCATCAATGTCTGGTCGTCGGCGTCGGCCACTTCGATAGTATCAACCACGCGTCCACCGAAAATTATAATAACGCGGTCGCATGCACGTCTGACCTCGGCAAGTTCTGATGTATAAAACAGGATAGCGGCACCTTGGTCTGCCAGTTCGCGCACCAGTGTATAAATCTGTTGTTTCGTGCGCACATCAATACCTCGCGTGGGATCAAAAAGCAGGAGGGTTTCGATGCCGCGGGCAATCCAGCGGGCGATAGTTACTTTTTGTTGGTTGCCACCCGAAAGACGCCGCACCTCTCCCATGGCACGTGTGTCTATTTGAAGTCGGGCGATAGCGTCATCTACTTTTTTGGCTTCATCATGCAGCGTGATAACTCCCCAGTTTTTCAGATTCGCAACCATTGGCAATGCGATATTGTCATGCACTGAGCGCGACATGAGGAGTGCCCCAGCCCGGTCGCCCGGCACGAAATTGATACCTGCTGCAATTGCATCAGCCGGATGCTCGAACCGCACGGGCCGGCCGTTCACTTCCAGTGAACCTGTCTTGGGCCTTCGGGATCCGGCAAGTACATTGAACAATTCATCTTGCCCTTGGCCCTCCAGTGCAACCACGCCCAAGACTTCGCCGGGCCTGAGTGAAAAGCTGACATCAGTAAGCCGTGAGCCTGCGCCAAGAGCGTGGGCTGTGAGGCGAGGTACTGCCTTGATGCCAAAGGCAGATTTTACAGCGTGTGAACCCGCTTTATCCTGCGAAGATAATGCTGCACCCAACATCAGTTCAACAATGTGATCTTCGATGCCTTTTTCAATAGCTAGATCACCCACCGTGGTGCCATCTCTCAAAACAGTGGCGCGATCACAAAGCCGGGCAATTTCCACAAAGCGATGCGAGACATAGATGACTGACATGCCCGCATCAGCCTGTTGCCGAACCACTTTCAAAACGCGCTCGACAAGATCAGTTGGGAGTGCTGCCGTCATTTCATCAAGCAGTAAAATATCAGGCTTCATTGCCAAAGCGCGCGCCAAGTCAAGAATGCGCAAGGTGGCAAGGGGCAGGTCCCCGGCATTTTGATCGAGCCTCAGATCGGTGATGCCGAGTTCATGGGTCCAATGAAGAAACTGATCCGAAGGTGTATTTCCCAAACGCAAATTGTCGGCAACACTCAGATCAGGAATCAGCGACGGTTCTTGATACACGGGGATGAGGCCCGCTCGCCTTGCGGCGGCGGGTGAACTCATGGCCGTGTCAGTGCCCCTGATTTTCACATGACCGCCATCACTCGCGATTGCGCCTGTCAATATTTTCACAAAGGTCGACTTCCCCGCTCCATTGGCACCCATCAAAGCCACGATTTCTCCACGCTTCAATTGCAGCGAGGCATTCCGAAGTGCCACAACGGCGCCAAAACGTTTTGATACACCTTGCGCGTCCAATAACGGTGCGCCAGGCTCAAGTTGCATATTCATGCTTGCTGTTTCACTTTTGGTGTCAGTCATAGAGACCTCCGGCTCAAGCCGGAGGTCAATGTTTTAGTGGATTGTGAACAACTTATTCACCTGGGCCTTTGCAAGCAATGATCTGATCCATGGTGTAGGTGGTATAGTTCGGGATCGAAACACTGACCGGCCATTCCGGGCTGAGTTTTGGATTCTGCGCTTTGGCAATGGTGGCCTTGCCTTCTTCCGTTGAATTATCCCACAGAACGGGGTCGACCAGGACGGTTTGGCTTGCCGGCTTCTTGCCGTCCAAAATTTGCAGAGCGAGTGCCACGCCTGCACCACCCACTGATCCCGGATTGGTGACCGCAGCACCGACAAGTCCATTGACACTGAGCAGCTGGCTTACAAAACCGGCATTGTCTGCCCCAACGATTGGCACCATTGGCGCGTTTGAATCCTTGAAAGCATCAACAATCACATTGTCAATGCCTGAAGTCCAAACACCATCAAATTTGGCACCCGATGCAATGAAATCGAGAATCTGCTGCTTTCCTTTGTCTTGTTGCCAGCCGGTGAAGACTTCCTGCGCAACCTTCACATCGGGAAACTCAGCCAAAGCTTTCTTGAAGCCTTTGTCACGATCCGTATCCGCTGATGCACCAGCGGCACCGCGCATATAGACCACGCTGCCTTTGCCACCGATTTTCTGGAACAACCACTTGGCACCAAGATAGGCATATTGTTCCTGGTTGTTGGACAGAATGTAAGCGGATGGTTCCGTTACGGCCTGGTCAACGGCGACAACCACAATGCCCTTGTCAGTCGCTTCCTTGATTGCGGCATTGATGCCATCAGGGTTGGCAGGGTTCACGACGATGGCGTCAACACCGGCCTGGATAAGATTGCGCATGTCTTCCAACTGACCGGCGGCATCCGTGTTGCGGTGAGCAATGTTGAGTTTCGAAACTTCGCCTGAAGCAAGGGCTTGTGCCTTCATGGCACAAACCATTTCTTCGCGCCAGCCATTGCCTTGCACTGTGTTCGAGACACCAATCGTATAGGTTTTGGCTTCGGCCACACTGGCCATGCCGAGGGTCAGGGCCAGAGCGGTGGTTCCTAGTAGTAATTTAGTCATTTGTCATTCTCCCATTCATTCACAAGATATTTATGGTGGCGCATTACTTCACGAAGGGGCGCAAAACATCCCGCGCCAACAGGAAGCCCCTTTTGACCTTCTCGTCTGTTCCTTCAAACGTTCGGTCTTCGTGTTCGATAATCACAGACCCATCGTAACCAGCATGATAAAGGCCTGCAAAAATTTCAGTCCAGTTGATATCTCCAAGTCCCGGCATGCGCGGCACCTGCCATCCGATGCCCAGCGACATCACACCATTCTCATAAAGTCTGTCGCGGTCAATCATTAAATCTTTTGCATGAACATGCACGATGTGAGCGCCGAACTCACGGATGAAACGGGCTGGGTCGATCATTTGCCAAACCAGATGGCTCGGATCAAAATTCATACCGATGTCCTTGCCCCAGGTTTCAAAAATACGCCTCCAGATTTTGGGGGAATAGGCAATATTGTGGCCGCCCGGCCATTCATCATAGGAAAATATCATTGGGCAGTTTTCAATGGCGAGCATAACACCATTGTCGCGTGAAAAGGAAATGATGTTCGTAAATATAGACTTGGCGCGTTCCCAGTTTTCGTCAACCGTCAATTTGCGGTCACCACCGAGGAACGTGTTGACTACTGGAACCTCCATCAGACTCGCGGCGACAATTACTTTTTTGAGATGAGCGATGACTTGGTCACGATGTTCGGTATCGGGATGAAGTGGATTGGGATAATAGCCAAGGCCCGAAATGCTGAGTCCTTTTTCGGCCAGTTGCGTCTGAATTTCGTTTGCTTGAGTTTTGGTAAGACCATCGACATTGATGTGCGAGGTTCCCGCATATCGGCGACCTTCGCCACCGATTGCAGGCCAGCAGGCGATTTCCATGGCTTCAAAGCCCGCTGATACGGCCCAGTGGGCGACCTTACTGAGTTCAGTGTTTGCGAATGGTGCAGTCAGGATCCCAAGTTTCATCCCAATCTTCCTTGATTTTGATTCCCAACGTTAACCCACGCTCCTGTCTTGGCACTCTTCACAACGGCATCGCAAAACTGCATTTCGTCGTGGCCGTCTTCGAATGATGCATAGGTTGAACTGGAGGATCGTTTGCCTGTGGCAATGTCATTATAGACTTGATGGAACAGGGCAACGAACGTATCAGCAAAGCCCTCGACATGGCCACCGGGCAATCGCGCTGCCGCAGCACCCATCTTGTTCATGAGTGCTGCATCACGCTGCAAAATCTGGTTTGGTTGATCACGATGGCCAATCCACAAATGATCAGGCGTTTCCGAATGCCATGCCGCAGATGCAGCGGCACCTGCCATCTCCCACTGAAGAGCATTCTTGCGGCCATGGCTGATCTGGCTAGTTGACATCACACCGCGCGCGCCATTGGCAAATCGCAGGAGGATTGTTGCGGCGTCATCTGTTGCAATGTTGCGGGTCTCAGTTGCGGCACTGGTTGTTTTGGCAAAGGTTTCAATCTTTGCCAGAGGTTTTTTCCGTTCTTTTATGAAGGTGGAAAGATCAGCCATCACCGCACTTACCCTCTGACCGATGATGAAACTTGTGAGATCCACCCAATGCGTTCCTATATCGCCCACAGAGCGCAAGGTGCCCCCTTCGTCGGTTTCAAGACGCCAGTTCCAATCGGTATCCTTAGCGAGCCAATCTTGATGATAGTGGCCCGTGACCAGCCGGATGTCACCGAGTTCGCCAGCCTCCACCATGCCGCGGGCCTGTTGGTTCAAAGGGTAAAAGCGGGTATTGTAACACACGGCTGAAACGCGGCCCGACGCCTTGGCCAGTTCAACCATTTCAGCTGATTGAACAGTGTCCATCGCCAAAGGTTTTTCACAAATCACGTGGCGCCCGGCGGCAAGGATTTGCTTTACCTGGGAATAATGAGCGTGATTGGGAGAAGTGACGTGCACGACCTTCACATCGGAATCGTCCAGAAGTTCGTCCAGAGATCTGTAGGATTTTGCGACCAACAAGGTTTCTGCCGCAGCAGCGGAGCGTTCTGGTGAGGAACCTAAAGCGCCAACAACATTCACATTGAGACGACGCAACGCCTGAATATGCACCGTTCCGATAAAGCCTGTTCCAATGACGGCTGCACCGAATTTGGACCCAGGTTCACGCAACTGAATAGCCTCCATCAATGGCGAGGCACGTGCCGGTGATGAAAGCCGCAGCCGAAGACGCCAAAAACAGCACGGGTGCTGCAATGTCGTCAGGCTCGCCCCAGCGTCCGATTGGTGTTCGCAAGTTGACGGCAGCCACATGCTTGGGGTCGTTGCGGCTTTTTGCCGATTGTTCGGTCACTATAAAACCGGGGGCCACAGCATTCACGCGTATTCCATCGGGTGCCCAGGCAATTGCCAGAGACTTTGTGAGCTGCTGAACAGCGGCTTTGCTGGCTCCATAAGCAGGGTTCCGCGGGCTGCCAAATTGCGCATACATAGACGCGATGTTGATGAGCACGCCACGCTTGACCTTAAGCTGGGGGTAGAAGGCCTCAGCGGTGCGAAATGTGCCAAACAGATTGACATCAACCACCTTCTGGAAAAAGGCCGGTGCCATTTCTTCACCACGAGAGGTGATCGCAGCGCAATTGACCAGAACGCTCAGTTCCTTTTGAGAAGCAGAAAGCGCACGAACCGCTTCCAGATTTGTCACATCAAGCTGATGGTAGGTGAACCGATGGCGATCTTCAGCCGCAGGTTCAGATTCCACACCTGTAATGGCCACTTCAGCCCCGGCTGCCTGAAAGGCGCGCGCAATGGCAGCACCGATCCCTGCCCTACTTGCTCCGACAACCAAGACACTGGCACCGGAAAAATCAAAGTTGCAAGTCCAAGCATTCGAAGTCATGGCATCCCTCGAAGGAAACGATAAGCAGTCACATGGCACAATGCAATCATTATTTCATTTTTCTATTTTTGATTATTACGTTTCATTTCTGCCTGTGTACCCAGACGTCGACCAAGGCTTACAATGATGGCCTGGCACACAACCATGGCTGGAACTTGCGAGCGGAAATGTCCCAGACGGGCTTCGTTGACATAAAGAACATGCTGCGCAAATTTAGTCACTGGACTAAGTTCATTGTCGGTGATGGCAAGCACCGGATGGCCAGCACTTGCTGCCAAGCGAGCCACCTCAATGGTCTCAGGCGTGTAATCATCGAAGGTCATCACCATTAGGGCCTCTCCCGGCCGCATGGCGGCGATTTGGAGTTCTCGCATGGCACCAAGATTATCGATCAAATGGGCGCGCATGCCGATATTGGCGAGGCCATAAACAGTATAGGCCCCAAGCCCAAAAGCGCCGCGTGCTGCGGCTACATGTACAGCATCGCATTTGGCCAGAGCAGTTACAAAGGCATCAAGTTGCTTGATGTTCAGAGCTTCGTCAATGCGGAGCAGCGATTGCACAGCGGCTTGCACAAAACTGCCAAAGACTTGGCCGGGCTCATCAAGATCAGTATTGGTGATCACCTCGTTGCCCGGCTGCATACCAGGTTCAGCCATTCGCGCCGCATAAGGTAGACGAGGCCCCAAAAGTCGTTCACGGAACACGGCCTGAAGTTCAGCAAATCCGGCAAAGCCCAGTTCCTTCGCAAACCTCGTGATGGTGGCGGGTGGAACGCGGGCCTGCTCTGCAAGCCGCACCAGTGTATTAATTGCAACTTCTTCAGGGTGATTCAAGAAGTAACGCGCAACCTGCGACAGGCGCTTGCTCAAATTTTCTGCCCGCGCCACCAGATCTTCGCGCAAAGCCTCATAATCCTTCTGAGACTTCTGGACTTTTTTTAGCTTATGCTGCGTCAAGGTGGCTGCCTTATTCATGCGAGGTTCCTGTCACTGCGACCAGCATTCATTTAAGCCACCGCGGCAGAGGTCACGCAAGGGATGTGAGCTGGCAAAATTCATTTATTGCCAATTCCTTCGAGGAATTTCTCAAGCTCAGAGGATTCCATGTGGACCACATGACCTGTCTCAGGGAATGTACCAGAGACCACATCGTCTCGAAACTCGGCAAAGGCCTTTACGCGTTCGGCTTGCAGCCTGTCATATTCAGCCGCAAAATTGCGATAGACTTTGGCGTGCCGGGGCAGGCGGCTTTTATTCTCGCCCAAAATGTCTTCGGCAAAAAGATATTGGGCATCACATCCTGCGCCAGAACCCATGGACCAGAGCAACAAGTCCAACCTTGCACTAATGGCTGTTGCCACTTCGACGGGGACGACTTCTATTTCAACTGCAAAGGCCCCGGCGTCTTGATAGCGGCGGCATTCGTCAAAAAGGGCCAGCGCAGCTTTTGCCGACTTCCCCACCGCGCGATAGCCACCGGTCCAAGTGGCACGTGCAGGTACAAGACCCACATGGCCCACAACCGGTATGAATTCGCGTGCGAGATATTCAACAGTCTGCATGCTGCCTGAGCAATACAGCGCATCAGCGCCAGCTTCGAGCATCTGTCCTGCGTAACGCAAATATTCATCGGCAGCGCCATATTCCAAGTGGGTTTTTCCGGTCATGGAAAAAACCGTTGGCGCAACTTCGCGGTAGCGGGGATTGGTTATCAGCGCGGGTGGCACGGATGCAATATCAATGCCGGCCGCTTCAGCTGCGGCTGCCTCGTCCAGCGAGAAATAGCGCAACATCGCGAGTTGCTTTTTACCCTTGAGAGCCTTGAGATCGGCAACGGTTGGGCGCTTTCGGGGTTTGTTTGACGTGCTCATTATGCAGTCTCCCGTTGGCGCTCAGGGATAGTATCATGAAGCTCTGCGCGGAATGGTTGGGCAGTGGGTGGCAGCATAGGACGGATTGCATAGCCCGGCTCTTTGCGTTGCCGCAGGAGGGCACCAACCATTTCTGCATAGGCGTTAAAAATTGAACGCTTAGGAAAGGGCAGATCATCCTTGATCAATGCATGAAGGGCTGGCAGTGCGTGATAAGGCACCATGGGGAACATGTGATGTTCGACATGGTAATTCATGTTCCAATAGATCCAGCGGCTGATAGGATTCATGTAGACAGTGCGGCTGTTGAGGCGGTGGTCCAGCACATTTTCGGCAAGTCCCCCATGTTGCAGCAGGCCGGTCATCACCATGTGCCATGTTCCATAAATACGTGGGCCACCAATCAAAATAAGGGGAAGCAATGACCAACTGACCAAGGCCCAAATGATGGCAGCAGTATAAACCGCCATGTGGATACGGGCCCAGAAAGTTGCCTTGTTCAATTCAGCTGCCGGAATGTAGTCTCGTTCGTCGGGCGAGAATCTTCCCAGCGCATTGTTAAAGAGAATACGGAAGTGGAAAAAAATATCTGGAATGCCAACAAAGTGAAGCGCACCAAATATTAGAGCAGGTGGGCGCATCAAGGCAATCTCAGGGTCTCTTCCGACAATGATTGTATCAGTGTGGTGGCGTGAGTGGCTCCAACGCCAACTCACCGGGTTGCGCATCACCATGAAAGACGCAATGTGATAGACCGCATCATTCATCCACGCCGTGCGAAACGCCGTGCCATGGCCACATTCATGCCAGCGGGAGTCACACGCCGAACCATAAAGAACCCCATAGACAAAGAAGAATGGCACGGCCCCCCAGCTTCCCGAGAACATGATGCCACCCGCTGCTGAAGCTGCCAGCAAGCCTAACCATATAACTGTATCTAGAAGTGCCGGACCATCTTTGCGCTTCATCAATTCTTTTAAGGCCTGTCTGGGAACTTGTGAATGATACCATTCAGCAGCGGCCAAACCTGTTTCAATGGCATGGCGACCGTCGGGGCCGGTGAGGCTATAATCGCGCAGCCTGAAGGGTTCGGCATCCGCGGGGGTCACGATTTTTCTCCTCTGCCTTGATAAAGTGGCACAAAATTGCCAGAGGGTTTTGGGAAATTGGTGGCGGGTTGCTTTGCTATATTGGAAATTCTTTTTTCCACTTTGGCGATTTGCGCGGCTCCATCCAAAATGGAGAACTTTGTGTGGTAGTGACGCTCCTCGCCCGCCGCGAGCCAGATCATTTCGCCGCGTTCGCGCGCAAAACTGTTTCCTTTAACGTGATGAGTTGAAGGCTCTATTCCCATCACATAATGGCCGGCACGGTAATTTTGCCATTGATAGGCGCAAGGCAATTGGTCTTTGCGCGTTTCAACGCAGATGCCAAATGCCAAGCTGTCGTTGACCACGGCGACTGGCACGTGCCCTTCGGCGTCGGCTGCCATCTCATGTTCCCAAACCTGTTCGAGGAAATCCAGTTGTGGCACCGGGCAATTTTGATACCCAACACCTTGTTTCTCTAGACCATGTTGATCGTGCGAGGCCCATACCACTTCGCTTATGGGTGCCACGTAGCGTGAACTTTCATCAATTAAAGGATAACCCAAATTGATGTGGTAGAAAAACATGTGTGGTGTTTTAGCAAAGCCAGCATTGACCACGCGATCGGTTAGGCGGATTTCATTGCCGCCAAGATCAGCCTCAATCCGGCGATGAAGATGCAAAACCTCACCAAAGACTGCGGCTTGGGCCACCATGCCTTCAGCCCACAGAATGCAGCGGTCACCCTGCCAATTTTCCCCATAGCCTGTGAGTTTTGCCGGAATTGACCCAACACGGCCATGAAGACCATGTTTCACAGTTTTCCGATATGGATAATTATAATTCTCGGCCGAAACTTCTTCTGGCCCCAAAATATGATCAAGCCCACAGGTACTCAAAAAACCAGAGAATGATCTGACCCATGAAATTCCTTGCTCGCCTTCAGGATCGTGCAGGCCGGGATGGCGAAAGCCCGTGGGTGAATGCCAGCCAATGGCGCGACCGTTATGTGACAGTTCCGCAATATCCATCGCACGATCTACCAAGACCGAGAAATAAAGCCCGCTGCCAGTGTGAAATTCCAGCATGCGAATGCCGCGTTCAACACCGTTTTCTAACGTCACCAAGCGAACACCACCAAACTGCGCAAGATTTCCGCTGCGTTGAGCGAGAGCTGCAGCAATAACGGGCTTGCCATAAAGCTCTGTCATCTAGTGCAATTCTCCGGTTATGATATCCTCGACCTCCGCGATCGACATTTTCTTGGGATCAATGTCTTCCGCCACCACGGTGCCACGGCGCATGACGACAATGCGATCAACAACTTGAAACACATGGTGGATATTGTGTGCTATAAAAATGCAGGAGTGGCCTGAGTCCCTTGCACCGCGCACGAACTTCAAAACACCTTGTGTTTCAGCCACACCTAGATTGTTGGTGGGCTCATCGAGGATGATGAGGTCACTGTCAAAATGCATGGCCCGGGCGATGGCAACGGCCTGGCGCTCACCACCCGACAAAGAACCGATGGGAGTGGAAGGCGGGATGTTTTTGGTGATGCCGACACGCCTCAGCAAATCCCGTGCAACACCATTCATCGCTTCATGGTCCATGCGGTTAAGAAAGGCCGGACCTCGAACCGGTTCCCGACCCAGAAACAAATTGCGTGCAATAGAAAGCTGGGGAACCAAAGCCGAATCCTGATAGATAGTTTCAATCCCATTGGCGATGGCGTCGGCAGTCGTTTTCATTTCGACTTTTTTGCCTTTGACATAGATCTCTCCCGAGCTGAGTGGGACTGCGCCTGATAGAACTTTTATCAGCGTTGACTTGCCAGCACCGTTGTCACCCAGCAAGCCTACAATTTCATTGGCCCGCACACTAAAATTAACGTTGGTCAAAGCCTGAATGCGACCATAGTGCTTCGTGATATTCGACATCACAATGAGATCAGTTGCCATGGTCATGTTCCTGCATGGTGGCGGCGTTCGAGATAATTGTGAAGAACCATCATGCCCAGAATAATGCCACCAATGAAGATGTTGTAGGCAAGACCTGGCACACCGATCAATACAATACCGTTGCGCATTAGCCGCAAAATAAGGATGCCCAGAACAGTGCCAACAATGGTTCCTCGACCGCCGGTCAACACTGTCCCGCCGATTACCACCATGGCAATGACTTCGAGCTCATAGCCCGTGCCCGAATTGGGATTGGCGGCTTGAGTTCTTATAGAGCTAATAACACCGGCGAAGGCCGCCATCATGGATGAAAACATGAAAAGCAGGATTTTAACTTTTGCAACAGGCACACCGCGGGCACGGGCGGCGTTTGAATTACCTCCCGAAGCCTGTATCCAATTGCCGACTTTGGTTTGAGTCAGAACATAGTGTGTGCCCAATGCTGCGATCACAAACCACAGCATCGACATATAGAGGCGTATGCCAAATATGGTGGTGTCGCCCACCAGAACTTGGGCCAGCCATTGATTGTCGGCCCGCCACGTGTTTTGGGGGAAGCCTTGCGTGGCATAGAGTGCCGTGCCGCGCACAACAAGCAACATGCCGAGTGTGACCAGAAAGGAAGGGATGGCCTGTTTGGTCACCAGCATGCCATTGGCCCAACCGATGAACAGCGCAACGATAAGTGTGATCAAGAATGCCACAGACATGGGCACAAGTCCGGTATTGAAAAGTGTCCACATGAGGACGGCTGAAAAGCCGAAGACCGAGCCCACGGAAAGATCGAATTCGCCTGATGTCATCAGCAGTGTCATGGCGAGAGCAATCAGTCCCAATTCCACTGTGAAAGTGAGAGCGTTGGAAATGTTTAACGCGGACATAAAGTCTGGATTTATGGTTGTAAAAACAATAAGTTCCAACACCAACAAGACGAAAGGGCCGAGTTCCGGCTTCGCGACCAATCGCTCAACCCACGTACGTTCCATTCTATAGACTCTCCTGTGACAAGACATCCGGTCCGCACATCTGTGCGGACCGGGCGATGACTGTAATATTACTTCGCGGAGAGAATCTTGTCGTAGACGTCGGCCGTATCTTTACCATAAAGAGCGCCGGTTATGATGTTGAAGCCGGGAGGAATGCCGTTGGAGGCCATGGCAGCAAGCGACAAAGCCATATAGCTTGTGGCCTGCGGATCTTGCCATTGAGCAGCGTTGACATAACCGTTCAAAACACTTTGCGTTGTGTCGGTGGAGTTGCCCCAGCCCACCACAGGAATTTCGCCGGGCTTGACGCCAACTTGATCGAATACGCGTTTAATGCTGCCTGTGACCAGATCGCCCAAGCCGATGATGGCATTTATTTTCTTGCGGTTGGCCGTCAGATAATCGGCCATGCGGTTAATAACTTCGGCTTGGTCCAGTGTTGTGTCAGTCACTTCATAAGTGATGTTAATCGGTTTCAGAACAGTATCAGCGCCGGCGGCTTCTTGCACGCCATAGGTAGCTCCGGGAACTTCAACAGGCATCCAGATAAAGTCACCATTTTTCACCAGCTTTTTGTCGACCAGATATTGCGCCCAGCCCTTTCCAACCACGCCAAGATCTGCGCCGACATAGGCCTGGAAGTTGGCTTTTGGATCTGGGGTGTTAAAGTTGATAATCGGAATGCCGGCAGCGCGGGCTTCATCTACGACTTGAACTAAGCTACCAGGGTCTGGGCTCGTTGTTACAATGCCCGCGGGCTTTGCGGCGATCGCAGCACGCATGGCTTCCTGATGAGAGGGCACATCGCCAGAGTGGAATGACGTTTTTACCGTAGCACCTGTGTCAGCTGCCCACATATTCGCACCAGCTAGGAAATAGGTCCAGACGGGGTCGGCAGGGCCGCCATGTGACACCCAGTAAAAAGTCTTGGCGGCACCCGCCGCTTTGGCCGTGCCGACCATGGCTGCAAATGGCATGGCCGCTGCAGCCGACAAAAGATTGCGTCTCTTTAACATTTTAGATCTCCCATTTATGATTTCGTTTCGACGGATTTTTGGTGTTTTATACGTGCTGAACGATTCAATGGTATTTAAGGTCCCATTGCATAAAAATATCTAACAACCAATCATTTTGATTGTCAAGCACATCATTTTCAATCAAA
>JANLPA010000163.1:0-6576 GCA_031366855.1 Hyphomicrobiales bacterium
GTCAAACACATCAACGCGTTTCACCATAATGGCAACGCGCTCACCCGCCATGCGGTGTGCGGCGGCTTCCACTTCCGCGCCGACACGGTTCATAAATTCGCCCGCTGTGTTCGGCAGCACAAACCAAAAGCGATATTCGCGGCCCCGCGCCAATCGTGCCGCAATCCTGTCTGGCTGATAATTCAACTCTCGAATAGCCGATTCCACTTTTTCAACCGTGCGGGTTTTCACCCCCGGCCTGCGATTCAGCACGCGGTCAATCGTGGCCACGCTCACCTGCGCCTTTTGCGCCACATCCTGAATTGTAATCTTCACCATGAACCTTATGAACCAAAACTAGCCGCAACTGTCAAATGGCTTGGCACAATTACAAAATCCCCAACTCCCGCGCCCGCTCTTGCAAGGCTTTATAAACCGCAGAAGCTTTGGCCTCGCCGGAGAGATAGCGCGTTGCCGGATCAGGATCGCCCTGCTTTTGCAATTCATAAATTGAAGCCGTGAGTTCATCATACCACTCATCCTTGGTGCGATAATGCGTGCGCGCGCATTCACGGCCTGCACCAGCGTTGAGACACTTCTGTTGACGCCGACAAGACATGACGGGGCATGCCTTGAGCGGCTCATTGCGTTCTAAAGACCACATATCGTTTCTCCAAAAAAAGGCGGACCATGCCCGCAGTGAAAAATGGGAGGGGAATGCCAGAGCCTTGCTCCACGCGAGGTTGGATGTTGTAAGTGCGAGGCAGCAAAGCTCTCATGCGCGGCGATTTCAGCATCCGACTCATTCTTCGGCCACATCTGCACAAAGTTCTGCAGGCGCTTGCGGCGCTTTAACTGCAATTGCAGCAGACTGCCTAATTGCCGGCCCTTTGAGGCTTGGGCGCACGCATCGTAATATGCGAGGGTCTTGCCGGAGTCCCCCGGAGGCTGAGGTGCGTAACCCTCAAACCCGCAGGCGCCACCTTCCAAACCGCAATACCGGAACGCTGTCGACATCGTCCCCTCCTTTCGGTTCAGATGGGAGGAATAAAAGCATAGTAGGAATATATTGTCAAGCCGGGATTGTGGATACATCCCTATGGCGTCTGTTTATAGAATCATAAGTTTTGTGTAATGAGTAAGGAATGGTGCGAAGAATTATCCGATGGGTCTTTGTTGCGGGCGGCTTGGTAGCATTCATGCTGCAAGTTGGACCTAGCGACGTTTCAGGCAAACTTGCGGAATGGGCTGATGCGCTCGGTATTCCAATTCCAGACTCTTTTGCGACTTTGCCAATCCCAAGCTGGCTTCCGTGGGCATTTTGGATTGTTGTCGCCTCTATTCTTTTTTGGCCTGAGATTTCCCACTTGCTATTAGGCAAAGAAGAACAAAATATTCCTCCAAAACTGGTGCAGACAGACTTCGCAATGATTGATCAGAAACACAGTTTTATGATTTACGAGCTGGCTTGTTTTTGGGTTGGAGAAAAAGCTGATTTACCGCTGAGCAAAAAAGCGAAGAAACAGTTTAAGAAATTTGAAACCGCAGCAAAAGCCAATAAGTTAAAAGTGGCATCCTCAACCTCACGAGAGGCTATTGAGAAAGCCTCAAACTTCATAGAGTTTGGAGTGAGGCCAGATTTAAATCCCTATTGGACTGTCAACCGTGACGAAGTGATGGTCTATGCTAATAGAGTAAAGCAAAG
This sequence comes from Hyphomicrobiales bacterium, assembly GCA_031366855.1. Taxonomy (GTDB): domain Bacteria; phylum Pseudomonadota; class Alphaproteobacteria; order Rhizobiales; family Aestuariivirgaceae; genus Aestuariivirga. The sequence goes on from JANLPA010000163.1 coordinate 1,685, forward strand.
GCCTGCTTTCCTATATAGACAGAATCGTGTTCATGGCTGAGAATTTTAAACCCTGCTGAACGTCATTCTCACCAAGGCTCTTAAGTTTTGAGAAAGCTCGCAAGAGGGAGGCCATCATCAGCTCGGGGCCCATCCTTCGAGGGCGCGTTCCGCGCCACCTCAGGATGAGGGGTGGCGAGTTGCCCTCAGGATAACGGGTTACAGATTCCCTCATGCTGAGGTGCGAGCTCTTGCGAGCCTCGAAGCATTGCCAGCCACTCGGGAGATCGCTAGGCTTAAACCATGAGCGGAGCTTGGGTTTACATTCTAAAATGCGCTGATGACAGCTACTATGTCGGCCTCACCAAACAGACTGAGCCCGAAGCCCGCGTGTGGGAACATAACAATAATATCTACAAAGATTCCTACACGTCAACGCGCCTCCCCGTTCAACTGGCCCATGCCGAATATTATGAACTGGTTTTGGAAGCGATTGCTGCTGAGCGCAAAATGAAAAACTGGAGCCGCGCTAAGAAGGAAACTTATATGGCTGGAGATTGGGAGAAGTTGAAAGCACTTTCCAAAAGGCGTGGCGGGAAATGAGTAGGCCTTTATACTTCGGGCAAGCGTCCTTCGAGGGCGCTGCGCGCCACCTCAGGATGAGGGAGGTTAGGAACTTATGCGCCGGGGTTTCACTGTCCCTCATGCTGAGGTGCGAGCCTTGCGAGCCTCGAAGCACCGCTCAAGTCACAGCCTTCCGCTCCCTAAACTCCGGCGTATCCCACAACTTTCCATCCAGCACTTGCGCCAAATGCTCCACCGCATCCCACACATCAGTGAAGCTGTTATACAAAGGCGCAAAGCCGAAGCGCATCAGGTCTGGTGCGCGGAAATCGCCGATTACGCCGCGCGCGATCAGGGCTTGCATGATGGCATAGGAGTGTTCGTGTTTCAGGCACACATGGCTGCCGCGTGTGGAAAAATCGCGCCCACCAAAAAGTGAAATGCCGTTTGCGCCGCAACGCTGTTCGGCCAGTTCTGTGAACAGCGCACACATTTTCTGCGCCTTGGCATAAAGCTCCACCATATCCACATCGGCCCACACATCCAAAGCGGCATCCAACGCCTGCATGGAGAGCATGGGCTGGGTGCCGCATTGCATGCGGGTGATGCCTTCTGCTGCTTCAAATTTCTGCTCAAAGGCAAAAGGTTTGGCATGGCCCCACCAGCCCACCAAGGCTGGCAGAACTTCATTTTGCAAACGCGGATGCACGAAAATAAAGGCGGGCGAACCGGGGCCGCCGTTCAGATATTTATAAGTGCAGCCAATGGCAAAATCGGCATTCACATCCATCAATTGCCCGGGCACCGCACCAGCCGAATGGGCCAAATCCCAAATCATCAAAGCACCTTTTTCGTGAGCGCGAGCGGTGATAGCTTTCATATTATGACGGCGGGCCGAACGATAATCCGTTTCAGTGATCATCACCACGGCCACATCCTCAGTGATCGCTTCGTAAACCGCTTCAGGCTCCACCACGCGAAGCTCATGGCCATCGGCCATAAAGGTGGAAAGGCCTTGCGCCACATAAAGATCAGACGGGAAATTGCCGGAGTCCGACAAAATAATTTTGCGGGTCGGCCGTTTGGCAACAGCTGCGCTGAGCACTTTGAACAGGTTCACCGAAATGCTAACGGCCACCACAACGGACTCAGGGGCGGCACCAATCAGCCGTGCAATTTTGTTCCCCGCAACGCCCGGCAATTGAAACCAGCCATGCTTATTCCAAGAGGTGATGAGATCCCGCCCCCATTCAATTTCCACCGCATGTTTAACGCGCTCCACAGCGGCGCGGGGCAACACGCCGAGCGAATTTCCATCCAGATAAATCACGCCTTTGGGCAAGCTGAACTCTGCCGCTTTGTAGGCCAGACTATCGGCTTTATCCATGCCTTGAGCTTCACCGCGTGTTATCATAATTTAACCTTCAAATTTTGTGGATCGAAAATCGGTTTCAAATGTGGTGTGGCTTTCACGCGCTCCTGTGCCACAACCAGCTCATATGAACCTGCCATCACATAATCTTCCGACACACCATCAGCATTGCGAACATAGCCTAAACCAATTGGCTTTTGCACGGTATAACCATAACCGCCGCTGGTGAGATAACCTGCAAATTTGCCATCGCGCAAAATCGTTTCGCGGCCCACCAAAACAACGTCCTCGCGTTCCGTCGTAAAGCCCACCAGCATTTTACAAAGAGGCTTTCCCTGCTTGGCTTCAAGGGCAGCGCGGCCAATAAAATCATGATTGCTTTTCAGCTTCACGGCCCAACCAAGGCCCGCATCAAACGGCGTATCATTGGGCGTAATATCAGCACCCCAAGCGCGATAACCTTTTTCTAGGCGCAGCGATTCAATGGCGCGGTAGCCCACAGGTTTCAAGCCAAGTGGCGCGCCAGAAGCCATCACCGCATCAAACACATCACCCAAGGCATTGATGGGGGCGTGTAGTTCCCAGCCCAATTCTCCCACATAAGTCACCCGCAAAGCCCGCACCGGATGGCCCTTGATTGAAATAATTTTTACATCGCCAAAGCGGAAATTTTCAGGCGTTAAATCGCCATAGGTAATCTTCTGCAAAATGGTCCTAGATTTTGGGCCCATCAATGCCAATGTGCCGTAAACCTCAGTCACATCGCGTAAGGTAGCTTCAAACCCTTTTGGAATATGATCAATAATCCAATAGAAATCATGGGCGCGAAACCCGGTGCCCGTTACAATATAGAATTGGTTTTCCGCAAGCTTGGCCACAGTAAGATCACACTCAATGCCGCCGCGTGAATTGAGCATTTGCGTGTAAACTAAACGCCCAGAATATTCCGGCATTTTGTTAGCACAGATATGGTTGAGAACGGCTTCAGCATCTTTGCCACTCATCTCAAATTTAGCAAATGACGATTGATCAAACACACCAGCAACTTCGCGCACCAATTGGTGTTCAACACCCACATGTGCAAACCAATTCTGCCGCCCCATGGAATAAATATCGCGGGGCTCAACGCCTTCTGGAGCAAACCAATTGGGCCGCTCCCAGCCAAGCTTGGAGCCAAAGCAAGCGCCATGCTTTTTTAATTTTGCATAAAGAGGCGATACGATGCGTGGGCGGCCACTGGCATATTCTTCATGGGGGAAGCCCACGGTATAATGCTTGCCATAAGCTTCCAGCGTGCGCTCATTCACCCATGCGCGATCCTTGTGCAAATTTGAGAAGCGCCGAATATCAACCGACCATAAATCAGTTGGCGCTTCGCCCTTCATCACCCAATCAGCCAGCACCCACCCAGCACCGCCGCCTGATGCAATGCCAAAAGCATTGAAGCCAGCGCCCACATAAAAATTCTTCAATTCTGGCGCCGCACCCAAAATGAAATTGCCATCAGGCGTAAAACTTTCTGGCCCATTGATCATCTTTTTAATACCGGCTTTTTCAAGCGCTGGAATGCGCGCTAAGGCTTGGCCCATATGCTGCTCAAAATGGTCCCAATCATCTTCAAACAATTGGAATTCAAATGTGTCTGGCACATTCTCTTGCGTCCACGAAATCGGGTTTGGCTCATAGCCACCAAACACCAAACCGCCCACTTCTTCTTTGAAATAGGTGCGGCGATCAGGATCGCGGATGGTGGCAGCATCGGGCGACAAACCTTCCAGCTTTTCAGTGATCACATATTGGTGCTTCACCGGTTGCAGCGGCACATTAACGCCAGCCAGCGCTCCAATTTGACGGGCCCACATGCCACCGCAATTTACAACACGGTCACATTTAAGTGTGCCATGATTGGTTTTAACAGCCGTGACGCGGCCCTTCTCAATTTCAAACCCAGTAACGCGAACACCTTCAATAAATTTTGCGCCATGCATGCGCGCACCCTTGGCGAGAGACTGCGTGATGTCTGAGGGCGAAGCCTGACCATCAGTGGGCAAAAATGATGCGCCTACGAGATCAGATGTCTCCAGCAGCGGCCATATTTTTTTAACTTCGACTGGAGAAAGTAAATGCATTTCCATACCGAAACTCTGAGCAGTTGTGGCAAGGCGCTTATATTCCGTCCACCGATCCTCAGTGGTGGCAAGGCGCAAACACCCCGTCATTTTCCAGCCAGTTTGCAATCCTGTTTCAGCTTCAAGATTTTTATAGAGCTCAACTGAATACTTCAAAACTTGTGTGATGGAGGCCGACGAGCGCAACTGCCCCACTAAACCTGCCGCATGCCAGGTCGATCCTGAAGTGATTTTATTTTGTTCCAGCACCACCACAGAAGCCTTGTGGTCCCGGGCCAAATGATAAGCCGTTGAACAGCCAATAATGCCCCCACCAATAACCACAACATCCACATGCGAAGGCAACGTCACGTTCATTTTTAATGTCCAAACCTAATTTTGTAATCTGAAAAAATTGTTTCGAAGCGGCCGATATATTCTGCGGCATAAGCAACATAATCCACGCCCGGCGCGTTGAGATAAAGTTCCGAAATCATGCCCCACATGGCCTCGCGCAAGGCGGCAGCAACTTTCATGGCAGAGAAGGCTCGCGTGGTGGCTTGATCTGGCACGTAGCCAAAATATTGCTGTAGCATTGCGGCTTCGAGCTTTGCATCAAATGAATTTGCAGCCGCTATATTAGCAAGATCAAACATACAGGTGCCGAAGGCCCCGTATTCCCAATCGATCAGCCACAGCCTGCTGCCATCATCCATAAAGTTCGTCGGCAGTAAATCATGGTGACCAAAAATAATGGGCAGTGGCACTTGCGCTGCCTCAAGCTCACCAACAATCTTCATCCAGCGCGGAATTTCAGTGCTGCGCCCATGATAAGCGGCATTTAAAGTCGCGGCATAATCACGCAAAAT
>JANLPA010000017.1:0-7631 GCA_031366855.1 Hyphomicrobiales bacterium
TTCGATATACCAATACCAAAAGCGATTTTATTAGTTCGATCATGTGCAGAAGTTATTTATGAGAAGTCGAACTACAGATTTCCCGAGGAAATAATTCAAATCAAGCGACAAGTTGAGCTAAAACAATCAAAGAGAAAAGAGAGAGAAAGGCTGGAAAAGCAAAGGCTCATGGAAGAGATTCGTAGCCAAAAAGCCAAAGCCGAAGGGGAAAGGCAAAACCGCGTGAATTGGGAAGGGAGTAAAATCAAGGCTCTATCTATTTTCAATGAGCAACGCAAAATTTTTGCATCTAAATACGCAAAGACAAATACGTGGCGGTGGTTCTGGCCTGCTATGTTGTTGGTATTCGGTCCTGTAATGGTTATGATTGGAGCACACATCGTGCCTGTTGTTGTTTTTGGTAGTTGCATAATTTTATTTGCCTTTATTGCCTATCATCATGATCGCGAGCAAAGGAGTTTTCTATCTTTGCAAGTCTATAGCGATGCGAAGTTAATTGAACTGGCAAATTTGATTTATCGAGGTCACGACTACACGAACTTCTTGAGGGAGCTCGCACCAGAGTCGTAAGAAGAAATAGTTTTAACCGGAATCAATTATCCATTATACAATTCCAAAAGTGTGGAAACAGAAACGCTTTCTGAACTCTTGGAATTTTCAAATGGTCGAGCTACGTAAATATATAGTTTAAGTTCAAGTAGCCCGAAGACAAGAAAAAATCGGCGAAACCGACGTCCCGCCGAACAGGAAAAACCAAAGAGCAAGATCACCAATGTGATTTGACTCGCCTAGCCCATCCGCAGCATAACGGCGACTTCATTTTCCTCAGCGTCTATGCTTTCACTTTTCAAAATCTGCACCATAGTGCGCGCCTTTGGTGCGGCCTCGCCTTTGGTTTCACCGTGGCTGATCCATTTGCGCGCGGCAGACATAGCATCGGCAATGGCCGCTTCCGGTGTTACCCCACCGCCATAGCAGCCGGGTAAATCAGGCAAGCGGACACCATAAACCTTGCCGCTGCCGTCAAGAATACCAACATACTGTGTCATTAAATCCATCCTACTTTCTTGGCTATGTCTGGCTCGACGCCGGACGAATTTGCCATGGTGATCAAACTGAACAATACGGACCAATGATTCAGGAGCCAATGCAAAAACAAGTCGAAGACAGAACGGAACTAAGCTATGCGAAGATAATGAACACATCCGCAAATTTTGAAATTTACCTCGTCTCGCCTCCGGGGCTTGAAGCGATTTTGTTTAACGAAGTGAAATCCAAAAACTTTAACGAAACAAAGCAAGTGATGGGTGGTGTTAGCATTCGCGGGGGCTGGTCGGAGGTGTGGCGGGCTAACCTTGAAATTCGCGGAACCACCCGTGTGTTGGCGCGCATTGGCTCATTTCACGCCGGTCATTTGGCGCAGCTTGATAAGCTTGCTCGCAAATTTCCATGGGGCGAATTTTTACGAAAAGACGTGGCCCTCAATGTTGAGGTCACTTGCAAAAAATCGCGTATTTATCATGCTGGTGCTGCGGCCCAGCGCATTGAGACAGCCCTGCGCGAAGAATTTGGTGCCACCATCTCTGCTGAAGCTGATGTAAGCATTAAGGCTCGCCTTGAAGACAATCTCTGCACCATCAGCATTGATACATCGGGCGAGTCACTGCACAAACGCGGCCACAAGGAAGCCATTGGCAAAGCGCCCATGCGCGAAACCATGGCCTCACTATTTTTGCGTCAATGCGGATATGACGGAACAGAAACAGTGGTGGACCCCATGTGTGGCTCTGGCACATTCATCATCGAAGCTGCTGAAATTGCTGCTAACCTAAACCCAGGCCGCACCCGAAAATTTGCTTTTGAGCAGCTCAAAAGCTTTGATGCGAAGGCGTGGGAGAAAATGTGTGGTGCAGCACCGCCCAAACCAACTGAACTAAAATTCTTCGGCAGTGACCGCGATGCCGGTGCCATCAAAATGTGCAAAGCCAATGCCGAACGCGCTGGCATTACAGACCTTACAATTTTTCAAAACCATGCCGTGAGCGATCTTATGCCTCCGCCAGGAGAGCCCGGATTGGTCATCGTCAACCCACCCTATGGCACCAGAATTGGTGATAAGAAGCCACTCTTTGCACTCTATGCCGCATTGGGCAAAACACTATCGACACGATTCAAAGGTTGGCGAGTCGGCCTGATCACAGCAGACTCATCACTAGCCAAAGCCACAGGCTTGCCCTTTGCAAAGCCGGGCAAACCCGTCTCCCACGGCGGCTTGAATATCGCATTGTTCCAAGCCAAATTATAATCAGATGAAAATTTCTCGCGCCCTTCCGTTTTTAGTGTTTGCCGCAATCGCAATTGCAATGGCATTTGGATTGCAACGCGACCCCAAACTCATACCTTCGCTGTTGATCAACCAGCCTCTACCATCTTTGAGCTTACCCGCATTGGATGTTAACCAACCACGGTTTGAAACAGCTAAGTTGATTGGTGTAAAGCCGCTTCTGGTCAATGTGTTTGGCTCTTGGTGCCCAAGCTGCCGTTATGAGCACCCATTCCTGATGCACATTGCGGGTGACAAGCGCATAACCTTGGTTGGCATTGATTGGAAAGACACCGCTGAAAATGCCAAAAAATATCTCGAAGACTTTGGCAATCCCTTTGCGCAAATCGGCTTTGATGATACCAGCCGCGCCATTATCGATCTGGGCGTGACGGGTGCACCCGAAACTTTTGTTGTCGATACCAAGGGAATTGTGCGGCTGCGCTTGACTGGTCCCCTGACCGAAGAAATTTGGAAGGCCGAAGTTGAGCCGCTGCTCCAATCTAAACAGCCATAAACACCAAACTCGCGGCACCCACCAAACCTGAATTGCCGCCAAGCTTGGCTTTAACAACCGGCACCGATTTAAAAGCGGGCATAGCACTCAGTTGAATTTGCGCATTTATGCCGGGTGCTAGCATTTCAAATTCATGGGAAAGCCCGCCACCCATAATCAACACATCAGGGCTAAACAAGTGAAACAAGCTTGAAAAACCCATGCCGAGAATCTTGGCTTCTTCAGCCACCAAATCCAGCGCCTGCGCATCACCAGCTTTGGCCGCGGAAAAAACGGCGTGGCTGGTAATCGCGTTTACATCACGCGCTAAAGTTGAGGTGCCATTGCCAGCAACCATTTTGCGCGCCCGTGCTGTGAAGGCTGGGCCTGCGCCATAAGCTTCAAAACAACCCTTGGTGCCACAGCCACAAACTTCACCATCTGGCACAACTATCATATGGCCCACATGGCCAGCCATGCCGCGCCGCCCGCGCATCACGCGGCCATCAACAATAACACCACCACCAATGCCAGTGCTCACCGTTACATAGACTACATTTGAAAATCCAACTCCTGCGCCAAAGCGCCATTCGCCAATGGCAGCCGCAATGCCATCATTTTCCAAAACCACTGGATATAAAATGCGGGAACGCAACGCTTCACCCAAAGCAAATTCACTAAAGCCAGTTATGGTGGGTAACGAAAGTGCAATGCCCTTTTCGGTATCGAGAGGACCCGGCGATGAAACACCAACGCCTAAAATTTCTGTATCACCAGCTTTGGCTGAAATAGATTTCACCAGGCGATCAATTTGCTTAACAACAGCTTCAGGCCCGCTCCGAGCATCCGTCAGCACTTGTTCACGCTCTAAAATACGCCCATCTGAATCTACGATTGCAGCCCGCACTTGCGTTCCACCCAGATCAACCGCAATGGCATATTTCAACATCATTTAAATCCCATGCAACCAATTCATACGCGCTGCCAAATCTGAAGCCCCAAAAGCCAGTGAGCCCAGAACCACGGTTTCAGCACCAGCCGCACGGAGAAGTGGCACTGTATTTTCACGAATGCCACCATCGGCAGCCAGAACGACCCGGTGTTTGGAACCGCATTCTTTGATAAGTTTTTTTGCAACGCCTAAACGCTGTGGGGCAAGTTCGTTCAAGCCCTGCCCTTTCACACCAATGGCTGTACCTAGCAAGGTAAGAAAACGCAGTTGAGAAACAAAAGGTGCAACATTCTCAACGGGCGTTTCAACGCGCAAAACCATGCCCGCTGCAACATTGCGCTTTTGCAAAAGCGCCAAGGCTTCTGCTGCTATTGCAGAATTTTCAACATGAATACTAATGAGATCAGAGCCTGCATCACAGAACTGCTCAATTTGCGAAAGCAAAATTGCATCCGCCACCATAAGATGAACGTGGATGGGCTTTGCTGAAATCTTGCGCACCGCCTGAACCAAGTCAGGAAAGAACAGCATAGCTGGTGCAAAATGCCCATCCGCCACATCGATGTGCAATACATCAACATAGGGTTCAACGCGCTGCAAGTCATCGCGCAACCGCACCAGATCAGCCGACCACACAGAAAATTCGGCAATAAGCCGTTTGCTGGGAAGGTGATCAATCCAATCATGTGCCACGAGAGAAATCCTTTTAAATTTGTGAGTTCAAAAACTGTGCAACGTTTGGAGCATCAGCAGCAGCCAAACCATGTGTCACCAATGCACCATCAAAGCCAACACGTTTTAAGCAAGATATATAGTGGCCATAATCTAAGCAGCCGCGCCCAGCAACTGTGAATGCACCATCCGGCCTGCGGTCTTTGGCATGGGCCATTACAATATGCTCTGCCAACATATCAACCGATGCGGAGATGATGGATTTTTGTTCTTGCAGCGAAGCCGCTTCAAATAGATTGGCTGCATCAAAAATAATTTTGAGGCGTGAACTTTGCATTTCTCCTATGAGCAGTTTGGCTTTCGCTGCTGAGTTCACTACATTGGTAAGTTCCGGTTCAATGCCTAAAACCACATTGTACCGTTCAGCGATGGCTAGAGCTTGTGCCATTTCCGAAACGAGATCGCGCCATGCATCGGGTGTTTCATTCTCTGCATGCCACTGCCACTGGTCAGTGGCGTGGCGCGTGCCTGTGCAGAGCGTGAGCAACGTTGCGCCCATCGCAGCACAGCGCGTGGCCAAAATTTCAAGACGTTGCAAACCAATTTTGCGCACAGCCATATCGGGGTGAATCATGTTGTAAGTGGCAGAAATGGCAGTAATCTCAATATCATTTTGTTTTGCGGCATGGTTCACTGCTGTTGCAATTTCTGAGCTAATTTCATCGGGCATTGAGGTCAAACCCGAACACGCCATATTGTATTGAACCATGGAAAATCCAGACGCTTTCGCCGCTGAAAAAACTAACGCCGGATCAGTTCCTTCAAAAGTCTTGGCAAAAATTCCGAGCTTCATCAAACCCCGCCAGAAACATCAGCCAAAGCCACGCGTTTTCCCATCTCAACCGAGCGCGCAATGGCTACCATGGCCCGCACCGATGCAATGCCATCATCCACATTAGCCCCTTCCATTTTTGCACCATCAAGAATAACGCGTGCAAAACCTTCCAACTGCCTGCGATAAAAATGACCATCCGCACCCAATACGCGGGTGGTGGCACCATCGGCCTCACGGAAAATATCAACGTCACTCGATTTATAATACCAAGGGTTATAAGTCTTGCCGATTATGCTGCCACGCTTTCCATAAATTTGAAAGCCTTCATGCCAATCCATGCGCACGGCAATGGTGAGATCAAGATGACCCAATGTGCCTGATGCAAATTCTACATCCACAAACCAGCACCACATTCCGCCACGTTCAGAAAGCCGCGCAAAAACTGCAATAATGTCGCCTGCAAAATATCGCGCCGTGTCAATCAAGTGGCAACCATGGGCTAGCATATAATAGCGACGCAAATCGGCTTTGGGATTGGCAGATGGTTTGCGCGCTTTAGCACTTGTCGCCATCAAAGGCTGCACTGCATCAGTCATGGCATAGCGATGTGTGCTGTCACAATACCACGCTTTCAGTGCAACCAGATCACCCATCTCAATGTCGATAAAACTCTTGGCCGCTTGCAAGCCAGCATCAAACCGCTTCATGTGGCCCACTTGAAAAACCTTGCCAGATTTTTCAACAGCGGCTTTCAATTCCAACGATTCTTCAACCGTAATTCCAACGGGCTTTTCACATAATACATGCTTGCCAACTTGAAGTGCGCGAAGCGATGCTGGCACATGAAAGGCATCTGCTGTGGCAATGATCACCGCATCAACTTCAGGGTCGGCCAACATGCGGTCATAATCATTGTAAGATTTTTGCGCGCCGTGGGTTATCACCATCCGTTCGCGCAAATCATCAGCCACATCGCAAATGGCATAAAGCTCAGCATTCACTGCTTTGGTGCAACTTTCAAAATGTGCAGCTTGGGCAATTGGCCCCGCCCCCAAAACACCAACACGCAGTCGCTTCTCGTTTTTGGGGGGCATTACTTTTGTTCCTGCATAATATTTAGGCCGTCGGAAAGCCAACCATCTCAACGGTATAACCAGCCGCCGTCATAACCCGCATCAATTCCTTATGGCCAATTTGAGCCATTTTCAACGGCGGTGATTTCACTGGGTCTTGCTCGGCTTCAACCACAAACCAGCCTTCATAGCCATAGTCAGCAAACTTCTGCACAATAACGCCAAAATCCAATGAGCCATCACCTGGCACGGTAAACGCACCCAGAGCCACTGCATCAAGGAATGATTGTTTGCTGCGATCCAATTTATTGATCACATCCATCCGCACATCCTTTACATGCACATGGGTGATGCGGCTATGATGATTGTCGATGGCACGCAAAACATCACCGCCCGCAAAGGCCAAATGCCCAGCATCCAACAATAGCGGAATGCCCTCGCCAGAATTCTTCATAAACATATCAAGCTCAGCTTCAGTTTCAATCACAGTGCCCATATGGTGATGCAGAGATAGCGGCATGCCTTGCTCGGCACACCATTCACCAAACTGCGTTACCTTGCGCGCATAAGCCTTCATCTCATTTTCGGAGAGGACTGATTTAGTGGCGAGAGGCCGCAAACGATCACCCTGAATAGTCCGACCCGTTTCCCCATAGACGATACAGGGTGCATTTACGGCTTTGAACAGTTCGATCATCGGCATGATGCGATCTTTATCAGCCGCAAGTTCACCATCAACCAACAAACCAGAAAACCAGCCACCACAAAGAGTAACATCAGCAGCTTTCAAAATGGGCAACATAACGTCAGGGTCTTTTGGAAACCGCCGTCCAAATTCCATGCCCGTAAAACCTGCACTGCGCGATTGACGCAAGCACTCTTCCAGCGAAACATCTTCGCTCAGTTCCACCAGATCGTCATTCCACCATGCGATGGGCGACATGCCAAGTTTTGCTTTCATAAGAATCTCCTGCTTTAAAAGGCTTTAAGGCAAGCATGTAAGCAAAATCAATCACTCAAAAGCGCAATCTATCATTTTACCGCTTTAAGTAATCTGTTGTGTCAAGAATTGACCCGTCTTCTTTTAGAAATGGCAGTCGCGGCATGCTGTCTAAGAGATAAAGAACTATTTCGCTGGGACGGCAAAGTCTCACACCTTTTGAGGTGCAAACGATAGGCCTGTTTACCAAAACCGGGTGTTGCAACATCAGGTCGAGAACGAATTCTTCTGAAACGTCTGGTTCCAACAGTCCCAATTCTTTTGCTGGAGATTTGGTTTC
>JANLPA010000115.1:0-3218 GCA_031366855.1 Hyphomicrobiales bacterium
GCTTGTTAATTGGCATGGATTTAATGGCTCAAAACAACCCGAAAATGGCGAAGGGTCGCAAATCTAAAATTGTGCGAACCTTGGGCTCTGGCCTTTTGTTTTAGTTGCGGTATTCAGGGCTGGCACGAATAACGCCATGCCAAACTAAAACAAAAGGGCGGAGCCCAAGGGTCGCACAATTTTAGATTTGCGACCCTTCGCCATTTCAGGGTTGTTTTGAGCCATTAAATCCATGCCAAATAACAGGCCACGTTAGAACACGATGACTGGCAATGTTGCGGTTGGCCTTGAAGCCGGCAAATGCTTCGCCATACGACTATGTTTCGGTGAGCAACATTTAAGTTGTCAAATAATTCAAACTAGGGGCGACGAAAGGGCTGAGCCTATAGCGAGCCTAAGAGTTTTGCTGTAAGCCGTAAGTTATTGAAAAGATGGTGCCCGAGACCGGAATTGAACCAGTGACACGCGGATTTTCAATCCGCTGCTCTACCAACTGAGCTACTCGGGCTAACCTAAACAATTTCCTCTTGGTGAAATTGTCATTTCGTGAGGGGCTGTATAAGAGACAAATCCGTCGCTGGCAACCACTGAAAACATAAAAAAAACCCCGCAGAAAAGCGGGGTTTCCAAGGTCGCTAAACTATTAGGTTTTAGAAATATCCACATCCTTGGTGTCTTTCAAGAACAGGAAGCCAACAACCGCAGTTATCAAAGCGAATATGATGGGATACCAAAGGCCGGCATAGATATTGCCAGTATATGCCACATAAGCAGTAGCAAACAATGGCAACATGCCGCCAAACCAGCCATTGCCGATGTGATAGGGCAGCGACATTGAGGTGTAGCGGATGTTGCTTGGGAACAATTCCACCAAGAAGGCAGCAATGGGTCCATAAACCATGCCAACATAAACCATCATTAAAGCAACAAGTGCAATGGCACCCACATAATTGATATTTTCAGGCTTTGCGAAGCTGGTTTTAATTTCGCCAACTGTAACAGTGGACGAACCATCGACACCAATGGTTGGTGCCGCAATGCTGTTTGTTGCAGCCAATGGCTTGGCAGCAGCATCAGCGGCTTTACGCACCTCATTGATGATTTTTTCGGCATCAGGGGCTTTCTTGGCAGCTTGTGCCGCCACCAAAGCATCTGTCTGTTCTTTGGTGAGGGTCACATCACCAGAAGCAACTGACATATGTGGATAGCCAGCATCAGCCAAAGCCTTTGACCAGCCAAAGCCGGAAAAGCCTTCAATCTTTGTACCATTGATATCCAATGTCGCAAGGCTTCCCGCAGCGCCGTAAGCAGATGTGAACGAAATGCCGTTCGAGGTGAGCAAGCTCTTGGCCTTATCGCAATCGCCTTCCACCGTTACACCCTTGATTGGGAAAATGGTGAAGTGGCAATTTGCCGGATCGGCCGTGATCGTAATTTTTGAATCAGCGGCAAACTTGGCCAAGTCAGGGTTCACAAATTCCGCAAGCTTGTGATAGATCGGGAAATAAGTAAGTGCAGCGATCACACAGCCCGCCAGAATAATTTTCAAGCGGCCTATACGGTCAGATAGCGACCCAAAAAAGATGAACAGTGGCGTGCCGATGAGCAAGGCAACACCCACAATAATATATGTTGAATCAAAGTTGGCTTTGAGCGGGCCCCCAATGAAGAACAATGCATAGAATTGTGCAGTGTACCAAACAACACCTTGACCCATCGTTGCCCCCAACAGGGCAAGCAAAGCAAACTTGTTATTTGGATATTTGAAGAACGAGTCACGAATTGGTGATGCGGAAGCTTTGCCTTCAGCTTTAATGCGCTGGAAAACTGGCGATTCATTGAGCTTCAAACGAACCCAAATAGAGAAAGCCAAAAGAATGGCCGAACCCAGAAATGGAATGCGCCAGCCCCATGATTTGAATGCAGCAGGATCCATATTGTAGCGCAGCAGGCCAATGATCAGCAGCGCCAAGAAGAAGCCGATTGTAGCAGTTGTTTGAATCCAACTTGTATTGTAACCGCGGCGACCATTGGCGGAATGTTCTGCAACATAAGTGGCAGCGCCACCATATTCACCACCCAGTGCCAAGCCTTGCAGCAAGCGAATGCTCACCAGCAACCACGGTGCAAGTTCACCAATCTGCGCATAGGTGGGCAACAGGCCAACCAAGAACGTGGCAATACCCATCACCATCACAGTAACAAGGAATGTATATTTGCGGCCCCAAATATCTCCGAGACGGCCAAAAAGCAGCGCCCCAAATGGGCGGACCAAGAAGCCTGCGGCATAGGCAGCAAGGGCTCCCAACAAAGCCCAAGTTTGGTTGCCTGGTGGGAAAAATAGCGCCGCAAAAAATGGTGCCAAAGTTGCATAGAGATAAAAATCATACCATTCAAAAATGGTACCAGTAGATGATGCGAAAATAACGAATTTCTCGTTTTTCGACAAACCTGTGCTGGCTGTTGCCATGGTGTTTCCCCCCTCCCAGAGGTCATTTGTGTTGATTGCTTGCCGCTCTTTTTGGCGTGCATAACAATATGGGAACCACCATAGGCACAAAAATTACTCAGGTCGAACGCTAATTCTTAATGTAAATTATTCGGCCCCAGAGCTGTCATCATCGTCGCTTTCCACAGCGGCAATTGCATAGTTCCCTCCGAACCAACGGTTCAGATCAATCTGGGCGCATCGTTTTGAGCAGAAGGGGTGGAATTTTGGCTGAGATGGTTTTTTGCAAATCGCACAAGGTTTTCGTGGGTGAAGAGTTATTGGCTCAACCATGGCTTAAATCGTGTCTGAAATTTGCGTCATCCAGGTATGATACACTGGAAAGCCGGCACCCTGCAAAAGCAGCACGGTTTCATAAAGCGGCAAGCCAATAACGCCAGAATGCGAACCAGAAAGATAACGCACAAAAGCTTCGGCGCGGCCTTGAATGGCATAGCCACCCGCCTTGCCGCGCCATTCTTCAGATTTCAAATAGCTTTCGCGGTCTTCGCGCGAAAAGCGCTTGAAGCGCACTTTGGTTTCGCTACAGCGTGTGGATAATTTTCCGTTAGGTGCCATCAGGCACACGGCCGAATAAACCCAGTGCGAACGGCCCGAAAGCAACGCCAAACAATCAGCAGCCTGTTGATAGGTCTCAGCCTTTGGCAAAATTCTGCGGCCAAGTCCCACCACAGTATCAGCGGCTAAAATATATACATTTTCACCCAAG
>JANLPA010000139.1:0-18030 GCA_031366855.1 Hyphomicrobiales bacterium
GGTGTAATGCTTGGACGTTGCCCAAGATACGAACTTCTGAGCAGCATCGTTCTTTTGAGTGCCTGCAGGAATGGCCAATGACCATGCCCACAACCAGTTACCACGGTTGCCGTTGCCTGTGTCTGGAGCAAGCGCGAAGCCTACTTGATCAGGGAACTTAGCTTGCTTTGGATCGGTCAATGCTGATGCTGAAACAGTCGCATCAATCCACATGCCGCATTTGCCAGCAAGGTAAAGCGCCATTGTTTCGTTATAGCCGTTTGTTGAAACGCCTGGAGGTCCGTCAGCCTTCATCATGTCAACGAAGAATGTGAGAGCCTTCTTCCATTCTGGTGAATCAAATTGTGGTTTCCAATTTTCATCAAACCAACGGGCACCAAAGGAGTTGCCCAGTGCGCCTTGAACAGCACCGCCTTCACCCCAACCTGGCTTGCCACGGAGGCAGATGCCATAGATTTCTTTATCTTTGTTGGTGATCTTATCGGCGATTGCGCGCACTTCATCCCATGTTGGCTTGTCTGGCATTTTCATGCCAGTCGCATCAACGAGGTCTTTGCGATACATAATAAACGAGCTTTCGGCATAGAATGGTGCAGCCATCAGCTTACCATCAACTGACAAAGCAGCAGAAATTGACGGGATCAAATCGGCTGGATCATCAACTCCAGTGATAGGAACCAACCAGCCTTTTTTGCCCCAGATTGGAACTTCATAAGTGCCGATGGTGAGAACGTCGAATTGGCCGCCTTTGGCAGCGATATCGGTTGTTACTTTTTCACGAAGAACGTTTTCTTCGAGAGTTACCCATTCCAGTTTAATGTCTGGATTTGCAGTTGTGAAATCATCCGTCAGCTTCTGCATGCGGATCATGTCGCCGTTGTTCACGGTGGCAATGGTCAATTTAGTTTCAGCAATGGCGGTTGTGGCCAAGGCTACAAATGCAAAGGCGCTCAATACGCCAGTTACAACAGCTTTCATTAAATTTCTCCCATGTGGTCTTCTGAGCATTTGCTCATGAAGTGAGAATAAGTCACCCCAGAACCACATGAGAGTCAATGAAGAATCGTCGCTGCGTTGCAGCATGAAGTCACATTTTGTATGTTAAAACATTGAAACATAATACTAATAAAATTATGGGCTTTTGCTCTATTTTAGAGCATCCGCCCAATTTATCTCAGGTCAAAAGCGCTTTTGCCATGGACTCATTGGTAATTAGGCCGTTTATGAGCTTACCAATTAAAGCCCCTTTAATAGCCTGAAGCCGAGGTGGGGCCATGGCAATTCCAATGATACGGCGGTTTGCGGGCTGGTCTAAAGGCACACTGACCACGCGGTCATTGGTGAAACCTTCAATCAATTTGCCATTGGCATCATAGGCCCAGCCGATTATTTCGCCTGTGGCACCGGCTTTTACAAGAGCGCGCATTTCATCTGGCTTCACGAAGCCATCGCGCACCAAGGCAGCATCAGCACCAACGGTGCCAACACCCACAAAGGTTACATCAGCTTGCCGTGCAAGATCGACCACGTTGCGCACCGGCTTTTGGGACAACAGCAATGATTTATCTTGCACGGTTGTGGCAATAACCGGAAGCGGCATGGGATAATGCGGGGCCTTCACCACATCGGCAACGCGGCTCACCACGTCATACAATGATGCTGAACCATCAGATGCGATATTGCCCACCAGCGAAACGATTTTATGCTGTGGGCATTCCATGGGTGTGAGTTGATCGACCATGGCACGCAACATGCGGCCGGTGCCCATGGCAACAATGACCGGGTGCTGCGAGATGATATATTTTTCAAGCTCGGCTGCTCCGGCTTGGGCAACGCCCAAAGAAATCGAATCTGATTCTGGATCGCTTGGCACCACTTCGCAGAAATCAATTTGATATTTTTCTTTGACGCGTTCTGAGAGCTGTAAACAATTGGCAATCGGGTGATCGAGCCTCACTTTGATTAACTTCTCAGAAATGGAAAGAGACACCAAACGCTGAGCTGTTTGGCGCGACACACCAAGCTTGCGGGCAATTTCATCTTGGGTGTTGCCTGCGATGTAATAAAGCCAGCCCGCCCTTGCTGCTTCATCCAACCGCGAATTTTCTTGTTCAATGTTGCGCACCATCTGGGCTTAGGCCTTATCTTGACGCCGCAACTGCGGGGCACTTTCAAAAAAATCTGTCATACGCGCAAATCGCCGATCTACCAAGTCTGGTGCTGGAACCTTTTCATAGCCATAGTTAAAATGCACACCCCCGGTGAATTGCCAAATGATCATTCCGGCGGCTTTTGCTGCTGTTACACCTGTGGTGCTATCTTCAATCACCAAGCATTCCAGAGGATCAACATTCATTGATTTTGCGGCATGAAAGAAAATGTCTGGTGCGGGCTTGCCATTCTTCACCATAGTTGTTGTAAAAATGCGACCTACAAACCGCGAACTCAAACCAGCGAGTTCCAAAGACCGATTAACCCGCGTGGGACTGCTGCCAGAAGCAAGGCAATAAGGTGAATTCAAATTATCGAGCACGGCGACAATGCCCGGCATGGCTTGCAAGTGGCCTTCGAAACTTTGCAGCAACCTGTTGCGATAATCTTGCTCAAATGTTTCTGCTACATTGGTGCCATGGGCGCGCGCATATTTGGCAGCTACCGAAGTGAAACTGTGGCCAACAAAATTGGCATAGACAAATGGGAGATCGAGCGGAATGCCAATTTCTGCAAACACCTCAATCAACACGGTGGCGCTGAGATATTCGCTATCCACCAACACGCCATCACAATCAAAAATTACCAAAGATATTTTCGGCACTTGTAAACCCTATCGCAGTGAGCCGAATGCTATAACACAACCTAGACTTTTGCCAGCTTATCGAAGATTATGATTTTTGTTGGTGCGGACACCAAGGTTTGTTATCGTTGTCATACAAATGGGAGACGCTTATATGTTTTACGGACAACCAGAAGGCACAGGATATGAGGTGCTTGATGCGCGGTTTAACGCTTGTTTGGTTGGCCATGCGCGGGTTGAACGACTGTGGACCGGATGCCGCTGGGCAGAAGGCCCAGCTTGGTTTGGCGGTGGGCGGTATTTGGTGTGGTCGGATATTCCAAGTAATCGCATGATGCGGTTTGATGAAACTGATGCAAGCGTTTCAGTGTTTCGGTCAGGGTCTAATTATTCCAACGGCAATTCGGTCGATCGCCAAGGCCGCTTAGTGACCTGCGAACACCATGGCCGCCGCGTTTCGCGCACTGAGCATGATGGCACGATTACCAATCTGGCGTCACACTTCAACGGCAAACGTTTAAATTCGCCCAACGACCTTTGCGTGAAATCGGATGGTTCGATCTGGTTTACCGATCCGTTCTATGGGCTAGTGATCGATTATGAAGGCGAGAAAGCTGAAATGGAGCAAGACGGCTGCCATGTGTATCGCATCGAAGGTCAATCTGGTGAACTTACCCGCGTTGCCACTGATTTTGACAAGCCCAACGGCATTGCCTTTTCGCCTGATGAAAAATTTCTCTTTGTTGCCGACACCGGAGTTTCCCATACGCCGAATGGCCCAAAGCACATTCGCAAAATTGCGGTTTCTGCAGATGGCAAGACACTTGGCAAGAACTCCATATTCGCTGATTGCACCGCTGGATTGTTTGATGGCTTTCGTTTTGACTCAGATGGCAGATTATGGACCAGCGCTGGAGACGGGGTGCATTGTTATGATATTGACGGAACTTTGATTGGCAAAATTAAGATTCCAGAATTGGTTTCAAATGTGTGTTTTGGTGGTGCTAAATTGAACCGCTTATTTATTTGCGGAACCACTTCGCTCTATTCAGTTTATTTAGCGATCAATGGTGTTAAAACTTATTGAGGTTTCTTCTTTGCTCTAAAATTTTCGAGGCCTTGTTTTAGCTCGCTGCTATGCGCAGTCGAAACACCTGCGAGTGCCTCTATGGCCCGCTCTGCGTCTTCACCATCTGCTGCGTTGATCATCATTTTTGCAGCAGCTGTGGCATAATTGCTCCGCATAAGGATTGATTTTGCCATATCTTGTGCAGCCGCCATAGAACTTCCTTTTGTAACGACTCTGTCAATGAGGCCCGTGGCCAATCCTTGCTCCGCCGTCAACACTTCGCCGAGCAGCGCCATGCGGCGGATAATCTGCGAGCCGAAGCGTTTCACCGAACGCTGGGTGCCAGACCAGCCGGGAATGATTCCGAGTCCCGTTTCGGGCAGGCCAATTTTAATATGCTCCTCGCCGATGCGAAAATCGGCACAGGTTGCCAGTTCAAAGCCTCCACCCAAAATATGACCATTGATGGCAGCGATTAAAGGCTGGCGCAATCTGGTGAGGGCATCAAAAGCCCGGTGCCCGGCACGCACCCATTGCATGCCAAAATCTTGCGGATTGATGGCCGACCAAGCGGCAATATCACCGCCGGCACAGAATGATTTTTCGCCCTCTCCTGTGATGATGGCCACCCGCACTGCGGGGTTGGCATCAATCGCAAACGCTGCCCGCTCGAGCGCCAAGATCATTTCAAAATCGAGGGCGTTTAATTTTTCCGGCCGCGCAATTGTTAATGTTGCAACTGGACCGTCGACATCTAGTTTTATGCGTTCATCGCCAGTATCAATCATGAAGTTTTAATCCTAATGTTGCGGGGTTAAACAGCGCTGCATCCATGGTTTTAAGTTTGGGGGAAATGATCAAGGGAATTTCTGATTGATCTAAAATATTGGCCTGCAATTCAACGCCAAGAGCAATCTCGGTGAGCACAATTCCTTCCGGAGTAAGTTTCAATACGGCGCGTTCAGTTATATAAGTCACATCCTGATTTTGCAGCACGCCACGGCGGCCGGAGAAGGTGATTTGCTCACACGCTTTCACTAACTTTTTGATCTTGCCTTCTTTCTCAATGCGCAACTTGCCATCTACCACATCCATTTTGGCACCGGCATTATAAAAACCAGAGAACACAATTTTCTTGGCGCGGGCGGTGATATCCACAAAGCCACCTGCCCCCGCCGTCACATGTGGGCGGGCCCCCAGCCTATGCACATTCACGCTGCCTTGCCGGTCGATTTGCAAGAAAGAAAGCAATGAGCAATCAAAACCACCCGCTTGAAAATATGTAAACTGATGGGGGCTTGCCACGATGGCTTCTGCATTTGAGGAGCAGCCGAATTGAAATTCCAACAAAGGAATGCCGCCCACTGCGCCCTGCTCTATCACCCATGTAACCACGCCATGCTGGCTTTCTTCGAGCAAGATGCGCGGCACATTTGCGGAGACGCCGAAGCCTAAATTCACGGCCCAATCTTTTTTTAGTTCCTGCGCCACACGACGCGCAATCACTTTGCCGGTGCCAAATTCCATCAATGCAAAACTATCGAGCGACTTCAACTCTTCGCCACTGATTGCAGGGTCATATGGCGTTTGCGTGGTTTGCCATTGCTCTGGCGCTTCAACAATATAATCAATCAAAATGCCGGGAATACGCACGGCATGGGTGGTGATTGAATCATTGGGCACAATGCGTTTCACCTGCGCAATCACAATGCCGCCATTGTTATGCGCAGCGAGTGCCACTTCCATTCCGCCTAAATATGCGCCCTCCTGCTCAAAGCTTAAATTGCCGCGATGATCAGATGATGTGGCGCGGATGATGCCGACATGGGGAACAATCGAAGGAAAAAATAATTGTTCTTCGCCTTCAAACATAATCTTCTTCACGATGGGGGCTGCTGCCGCCAATGCGTTCATGGCGCAGCCTTGTTGATCAGGATCTACAAATGTGTCTAACCCAACTTTGGTGAGAACGCCGGGGCGCTTAGCGGCAGCCTCGTGCAGCATATCAAACACGATGCCAGAGGGCACGTTATAGGCCGGAATTTCATTGCCCGTTATCATATTCCAAATCTGCGGCGGCTCGGCTGATGATGGGCCGGATGGATAAGAGCCTGCAATGGTGCGGGCGATTTGACCTTTATTGACAGCGAGATGTTCAATGCCTTTCACGCCATAAAAATCACCTGCTGCAATGGGGTGGATCATGGTGAGGGCGCGTGGATGTTGCTCTTGCTTAAATCGTTCGCCCAAGGCTTTTAAGACCGCGTCGGGACAACCCAAACCCGACGAAGAATTGACGGCTACAACAGCATGATCGGCAATGTGTTTGACAGCTTCTGAAGCGGAGACAATTTTGGGCATTAGCGATTTCCACGGATAAGATCAGCGGCTTTTTCGGCCATAGCAATAGTTGGCGCATTGGTGTTGGATGACACCACGCGCGGCATGGTGGACGAGTCACAAATGCGTAAGCGTTCAATTCCATGTACACGCATTGATGGATCCACCACCGCCATGTCGTCCACGCCCATTTTGCAGGTGCCAACTGGATGATAGGATGAGCGGGCGGTGGCGCGCGAGAGCTCAATATAATCTTGTTTGGTTTTACATTTCTCACCGGGCACATGCTCTGACGCTACATAGCGCCGCATCGATTTGGTACGGCCTACTTCTTGGCTGATTTTTATCGCTTCAATGTGGCGTTCTAAATCATAAGGTTCGGCAAATGAATTTGGGTCAACGATGGGTGCATCTTTGGGATTGTTAGATCGCAGTGTAACGGAACCCCGCGAACGTGGCCTTGTGAAATAGGAATTGCACGATGCGCCATTGCCGCCGGGCAAAGTGTCTCCGGCTTTCTCAACGCCGGCACCGGCCACAAAGTGAAATTGCAAATCCGGTGTCTTTTCGCTGCGATTGCCCCACCAGAATGCACCAGCTTCGACAATGTTTGAGGCAACAGGCCCATTTTTAAACAGGGCATATTGCAAGCCCGCCCACAGCATCCAGTGGGTCTTTTTATATTTATCATAAGCGTGTGGACCATTGAGAACCCAAGCCACATCAGTGGAGAAATGATCATGGAAGTTTTGGCCAACACCTGCCAGATCATGCACCACTTTCACGTCGCGCTCACGCAAATGCGCCGCTGGGCCAATGCCTGAGAGCATCATCAACTTAGGCGAGCCGATGGCCCCTGCTGTAAGGATGACTTCGCTTGCGGCAGTCAGAATTTTCGTGGTGCCGTTTTCGATAATCTCAACACCGGTGGCTTTATCTTTTTCAATCACAATGCGAAGCACGGTGATTCCAGTGCGGAGCTCCAAATTCTTGCGCTTCAAAGCTGGCTTCAAATAGCCCACAGCAGCGCTGCAGCGCCTGCCATTCTTGGTGGTGGTTTGATATAGGCCCGCACCTTCTTGCTTTCCAGAATTGAAATCTGGATTGTAGGGCATGCCAATTTCCATGCAACCTTGCACGTAGGCCAGTGACATTTTGTTGGGTGCGCCATTGTCTGAAACACCAAGCGGTCCATCAATGCCGTGGTCAGGCCCGCCCAAGCGGCTGTTACCTTCTGACTTTACAAAGTAGGGTTGCAAATCTTTGGCGCTCCAGCCTTTGCAGCCCAACTCACCCGCCCAACCATCATAGTCATCAGCACAGCCGCGTGTGTAAATTTCAGCGTTAATCGAGCTGCCGCCGCCAAGCACGCGGGCTTGCGGATAGGTTGTGACACGGTTATTGGCGTGTTTGAGGGGAGCCGTTTCAAAACCCCAAGTGAGCGGGCCACCCGTCATTTTGAAAAAACCGACCGGCATATGGATATAGGGATCGGTATCGCGCGGGCCTGCTTCCAGCAACAACACTTTTGCGTCTGCCATTTCAGATAGTCTCGCGGCCATCACGCAGCCAGCTGAGCCGCCACCAATGATAATGTAATCATACATGCTCTTGCCTTTGAAATTGAATTGTTCTAATCATAAATAACTATTTAGTTATTTCAAGAGACAATTTCGTGGCCACATCGCCCAAAAAATTTCGCGATCCTGATGAAACCCAGCGCCGCATTATGGCCGCTGCGAAGGTGGAGTTTGCGAAAAATGGCTTGGGCGGAGCGCGCGTTGATGTGATTGCGGCGCGAGCAAAATCTAACAAGCGCATGATGTATCACTATTTTGGCAACAAAGAGAAATTGTTCCAACTGGTTTTGGAAGATGCCTATGGCGCATTTCGTGAAGCCGAAGCTGCTTTGGCTCTGGATAGCGAAGAGCCGATGACGGCCTTGCGCAAACTGGTAAATTTCAACTGGGCTTATTTTCTCACCAATCCAGAATTCATCACACTCGTAAATTCTGAAAATTTGCACCGTGCGCGGCACATCAAAAATTCGAAGCGCATTGAGGATATGAGCAGGCCTTTTGTGGGCCGCATGTCTCAGCTTTTGCAGCGCGGTGTTGAGGCTGGGCTGTTCAGAAAAAATTTAGATGCAGTGCAAGTTAGCATCACCATCGCTTCTGTTGCCTATTATTACCTCACCAACCGCTTCACGGCGGCCATTGTGTTTGAACGCGACATGATGACGGAGACTGCCCTTAGAGCGCGCTTGGATTTTAACACCGATAGCATTTTGCGCATTGTGTGCACGCCTGAAACCCTTCGTAAATTGGAGACCCCATGATGATTGGCACAGCATTAGTGACGGGAGCGCGGCGCGGCATTGGCAAAGCTATTGCGCTTACACTGGCCCGCGATGGCTATGATGTGGCCGTCAATGATATGGCTACATCTCCGGCACTTGATGAGGTGGTGGCAGAGATTAAAAAATTGGGACGGCAATGCGTTGTGGTGCTTGGGGATATATCAAAAATTGAAACGCATAAGGCTATGCTTGATCAAGCGGAGAAGCTTGGCCCCATCACCACATTGGTGAACAACGCTGGCGTTTCAGTTTTACATCGTGGCGATATTTTGGATGTGAGTGTTGATAGTTATGATCTGTGCCAGGATGTGAACACACGCGCCAATTTCTTTTTCTGCCAAGCTTATGCGAGACGGTTGTTGGATCGTCCGCGCCCACCTGTGCATCACAGTATTATTACCATTTCATCATCTAATGCTGAAGCCATATCGATTATGCGTAGCGAATATTGTGTTTCCAAAGCTGCGGTTTCAATGGTTACAAAACTTTACGCAGCGCGACTTTCTGATGAAGGCATTGGGGTTTATGAAATTCGCCCCGGCTTTATTGACACCGATATGGTGGCACCTTCCAAAGCCAAATATGATAAATTGATTGCCGAAGGCCTTACTGTGATCAAGCGCTTTGGCCAGCCAGATGAAGTGGCGCGGGTGGCCTCAACCATGGCGCAAGGCTTGCTGCCCTACACGGTGGGCCAAGCCATTGCGGTTGACGGTGGATTGTTGAGCGTGAGATATTGATATGAAAATTTTACTTCCAAATGCACGCGGAAAGTTGGCTCCTTATAGATTGGTGGGCGAGCCACTTTCAATTCGTAAACCTAAAAAACCTTTTAACCGCATTGCCTTTGCCGCAGCCCATGTGGTGGCTGACCCGAGGCGCGAAAATGCGATTGATTGGAAAGGCACTATCGCTTATCGCCGCCATCTTTTAAATTTGGGTTTTGGCATTGCCGAAGCGATGGACACATCACAACGCGGCATGGGCCTTTCTTGGCCTGACGCATTGAAACTGGTGAAGCGTTCATTGGATGATGCGGGCATAGAAAATGCCAAGAAGATCTATTCAGGTTGCGGCACAGATCATATCGCTGACGCAGCCACACTTGATGATGTTATCGCAGCCTACCTCACGCAACTTCACACCATTCAAAAATTAGGTGGGCGCATCATTCTTATGGCCAGCCGGGCTTTGGTGCGGGTTGCCAAAACGCCTGATGATTATGTGAAAGTTTACAGCCGCGTTTTGCAAGAAGCCGATCATCCTGTGGTGTTGCATTGGCTGGGGCCGATGTTTGATCCAGCGCTGCGCGGCTATTGGGGTGTGGAAGAATTTCAACCCGCCATGCATGTTGCACTGCGCGTGATCAACGAAAATGTCGCCAAAGTGGATGGCATAAAAATTTCGCTGCTGGATGCTGATAAAGAAATTATCATGCGCCAGCGCTTGCCTGCTTCAGTTAAAATGTACACAGGCGATGATTTTAACTATGCCGATTTGATTGCGGGTGACGCAAAAGGCTATTCGCATGCTCTGCTTGGCATATTTGATGCCATTGCGCCTGCGGCCTCTTTGGCGCTCTCGGCATTAGCCGACGATAAGCTCGAAAAATTTTACGCGTTGCTCGCTCCCACAGTTCCGCTGTCACGCTTGATATTTCAAGCGCCCACACAATTTTATAAAACGGGCATTGTGTTTCTCGCGTGGCTGAATGGCTATCAAGATCATTTTACCATGGTGAATGGCGCGCAGTCATCGCGTTCCATTTTGCATTTTGCCGAAGTGTTTCGGTTGGCTGATCAGGCCAATCTGTTGCGAAAGCCAGACCTTGCTACCAGGCGAATGAAGCAATTGCTTGCGATCTATGGTGCATGATGCGCGATCTTGCAGAGCACTCCGAACTCTGCGCCATCAACACAGCCACGTTTGGATTTCAAGCAACTATTGCCGAAACGATTGATGCCATTGCGCGCGCAGGCTTTGGCGGCATTGCGCCGTGGCGGCGCGAAGTTGAAGGGCAAGATATAAAGGCGATTGCCAAGCATATTCGAGACGCCGGATTAAAAGTGACGAGTTATTGCCGCAGCGCTTATATTCCAGCACTCACCCGCGCAGAATTCGATACAAACATTCAAACAAATTTCAGGGCATTGGATGATGCGGCAATATTGGGTGCAAATTCATTCATGATTGTTAGCGGCACATCAAAAAACCTTGCACTGGCCCGCGCGCAAGTGGCAGAAGCTGTGGCCATGCTTTGCGATTATGCCAAGCCGCTTGGATTGAAAATAGCCTTGGAGCCCTTGCATCCAGTTTATGCGGCAGACCGCTGCTGTATCAACTTGCTTTCGCAGGCGCTTGATATTTGCGATGCTGTTAACGCGAAAAATCTTGGCGTTTGCGTTGATGCTTATCACACGTGGTGGGACCCTAATTTGGCGCGGGACATTGCGCGAGCGGGAAAACGAATTTCTGATTATCACGTGAGCGATTGGCTGGCGATCACCACAGATACGCTCAACGATCGAGGCATGATGGGCGATGGCGTGATTGATTTGAAAGCGATCCGGCAACAGGTCGAGGCAGCGGGATTTGATGGGCTTGTGGAAGTGGAGATTTTTTCAACAAGCAACTGGTGGACTAAACCACTTGCGGACACACTTCAGGTCTTGAAAGAGCGCTTTGCGACTGCCGTTTAGGTTGTCGGGTCCCAGCGCCCTTGCATCCAACTTGGGTTAATGGTGCGGCCATTGGCTGTTCCGAGTGCTGAAATGGATTTCATATCTTCGGCACTCAAGTCAAATTTCAAGAATTGCAAATTCGATTCTGCGTTGACCTTTTTCGTCGTCATTGGAATGGCGACAACTCCTTGCTGGGTGATCCAGCGCAACACGATTTCGGATGGAGGACGATTGTGTTTTACTGCGATGGCTTGGATAATTTTGGGCTTCAATGCAGCTCCGCGTGCGATAGGACTATAGGCTTCCAACACAATGCCAAGTTCGGCGGCGGCACCGTTAAGTTTTGATTGATCAATGAGGGGATGGAATTCGACCTGATTGCAGATGATTTTGCCTTGGGTGTAGGCATGGGCATGGCGCAGCATTTTTGTTGAAAAATTACTCACTCCGATTGCTTTGGTGTTGCCGTTCGCAAGTTCCTCCAACAGGCGGTCTAACACGCCGTCCACTTCACTTTCTGCAGGAGGCCAATGAATGAGCAGAAGATCAACAGGGCCACCAAGATCAGTAAGAGATTTTGCAACGGTTTTTGAAAATTTTTGTTGTGACACGTTACCGGGATCAACTTTGGTGACAATGAACAGCTCTTCGCGTTTCACACCACAGTCTTTAATCGCACGGCCAACGCCTGCTTCATTGCCATACATTTGTGCAGTGTCGATGTGGCGATAGCCCAAATCAACAACCATGCGCACAGCGTTGTAAACATCGTCGCCTTGCAAAGGATAAGTGCCGAGGCCGAGTTGGGGAATGCCATTTAGCTTTTTCATTGTGGTGCCTTCCTGATGAGATCAGCGGCTTTTTCCGCGATCATAATTGTGGGGGCATTGGTGTTTCCAGTTATCACACTGGGCATGATGGAGGCATCACATACGCGAAGACCATCAAGACCGCGCAGTTTTAAATCAGGTGTAACCACCGCCAATTCATCGTGACCCATGCGGCAGGTGCCAGCGGGATGGTGATCGGTTTTGGCATTGGCACAGGCATAGTCGAAAAGTTCTGCGTCCGTTTGCAAATCACCTCCTGGCAGTCGCTCTTGTTTTAAGAATGGCTTGAGTGCCGATTGATTCATAATCTCGCGCGCAAGGCGTAAGCCCTTGATCGACATTTCTTTATCATAAGGATCGGCCCAATAATTTGGATCAATCAGTGGCGCATCATTTGGATTATTTGAGACAAGTCTAACGGTGCCGCGCGAA
The DNA here is from genome assembly GCA_031366855.1 of Hyphomicrobiales bacterium. Lineage (GTDB taxonomy): Bacteria > Pseudomonadota > Alphaproteobacteria > Rhizobiales > Aestuariivirgaceae > Aestuariivirga. The sequence continues at coordinate 12,506 of JANLPA010000139.1, forward strand.
CGCGGGCGCATATAGGCCGAGTTCAATGTGGCACCGCCATTCTTCATGGTGGCCACACCCGCTTCAATGCCCGATCCTAGACCGAAATGAAATTGAATATCGGCAGAGCGCGCATTTTTATCGGCATACCAAAAGCCGCCTTGACTGAAGAGAGCTGATGCAACGGGGCCTGTGCGTGTGAGCAGATATTGCAAGCCCGCCAGAGCTGCCCAGTGCGGCTTGCCATATTTATCATAAGTATGATCGCCAGTGCATTCGCTGATCACGAAGAGATCAAGGTGGTCTTGCAGGTTCGCGCCAACGCCTGAAAGATGATGCTTGAATTCAATGCCCACTTCACGAAGATGATCTGCCGGGCCAATGCCGGATTGCAGAAGCAATTTTGGCGAACCGATTGCACCTGCCGTTAAAACCACTTCGCGCTCAGCGTGATAGGTTCCACCTGACAATAATTCAACACCAATGGCGCGACTGTTCTCAACGATGATGCGGCGTATTTGGGCATGACATTTAATATCCAGATTCTTGCGGGCCTTGGCCGGATTGAGATAGGCTGTTGCAGTTGATGACCGGCGCGCGTTTTTCTGCGTGAGCTGATAATAGCCCACGCCATCCTGCGAAGTGCCATTCATATCGTCGTTATATGGAATATCAATCTCACCCGCAGCTTTAAAAAAAGCATCGCAGATTGGCAAGGAACTGCGCGGATAAGAAATGCCAAGCGGACCATCTGCCCCGTGATAAAAATCGGCGCCGCGTTCAAAGTTTTCGGCACGTTTGAAATAGGGCAGCACATCTTCAAAAGACCAGCCTTCGCAGCCTTTTTGCCGCCACTCCTCAAAATCCAATCTATTGCCGCGATTATAAAGCTGAGCATTGATGGACGAGCCACCACCGATCACTTTGGCTTGGGTAAAGCGCAGCACGCGGTTTTTCATGTGTTTTTGTGGAACAGTGGACCAGCCCCAACTGGCAATGCCCTTGGTCATTTTGGCAAAGCCCGCTGGCCAATGGAACAGAATGTTGCGGTCAGTGCCGCCGGCTTCAAACAATAAAACTTTTACATCTGGCTTTTCTGAAAGCCGTGCCGCCAGCACACAACCAGCAGAGCCGCCACCAACGATAATATAATCATAAATCATCGCAGTAGCGTATCAAATAAATCTAAAGAGGAAAAGAACTATTTAGTTACTTATCAGTGCCTGCCCAAGGGCCGTGGAACGCACCCTCTTGGCCAATGCGTTCAAAGCCATGGGCGCCAAAAAAATCACGCTGGGCTTGAATGAGGTTGGCGGTTCCACGGGCTTGACGATACGTGTCAAAATAACTCAGCGCGTTAGACAAAGCGGGTGCTGGTGCGCCAGCCAATGCGGCTTGCGCAATAATGGCGCGGAGAGAACCATGATTGTCTTTCATCATTTTCATAAAGGCCGGTGCCATGAGCAAATTGCCTTTGCTATTCGATTTTACAAAAGCTTGGGTGATAAGCCCTAAAAACTGCGAACGAATGATGCAGCCTTCGCGCCAAATTTTGGCAATGGTGCCAAGTGGTAAGTTCCATTTAAATTCGTTAGAAGCCTGTTCCATCACTGCGAAGCCTTGCGCATAGGCCGCGATTTTTCCGGCATAGAGAGCGGCTTCAAGCTGCTTTAAAAATGCAGCGCGCGATTTGGGGCTGATTTTTTTTCGCCCGATCTTGTAAGCCTTTTCGGCAGCAACACGATCCACCTTCATTGACGACAACACGCGCGCATCAACAGCAGCTTCAATTGTGGATGCGGAGACACCTAAGGTTTGCGCTTCAATCACTGCCCATTTTCCAGTGCCTTTTTGGCCGGCGCGATCTAAAATAATATCGACGATAGGTTTTTTGGCGTTGACATCGATAACTGATAAAACTTCTGCAGTGATTTCGATTAAATATGAATTGAGTCGGCCGATGTTCCATTTTTTAAACACGGCAGCCATTTCAGAGGCTTTCATGCCAAGGCCATCACGCATCAGACCATATATTTCGGAAATCATTTGCATATCGGCATATTCAATGCCGTTGTGGATAGTTTTTACAAAATGACCAGCGCCATTTTCACCAAGCCAAGCCGAGCATGGTTCTTTTTTATGTTTGGCGGCAACAGCATCCAGAATTTTTTCAATGCGTTTATAGGATTCCTCCTTGCCACCCACCATAATGGCGGGGCCGTGGCGTGCGCCCTCTTCACCGCCAGAAATGCCCATGCCGATAAATGTGATTCCAGAATCTTCCAACTCTTTGAAGCGGCGCATGGTATCGCGAAAATTGGCATTGCCTGAATCAATAATTATATCGTGTTTTGATAATTTTTCGCGCAGCAAGCGAATTTCATTGTCCACTGGCTCACCCGCTTTGATCAGAATAATAATCGGGCGCGGCGGGCGGATTGCAGCAACCAAATCGTCAAGATTATCGCACGGAATAATATTACCGGCCAGTTTGCCGGCATTGTTGAAAAACTTATGAGTCACATCGCGCGTGCGGTTATAAACGGCAACCTTGAAACCATGCTCGGCAATGTTCAAAGCCAAGTTTGACCCCATAACGCCAAGACCAATTAAACCAATTTCCGCATCAGCCATCATTCTATCCCCTTTTGATAAGCACTCTTGAGCAACAGTTACGATTTTTACCCACGGCATGTGCCCTTGAAGGCAGAAACAGTGATCAAAGCGCACTTGCCGTTCAGTTTAAAAAGTTTCATTGTCATTGCAAGAGTGAAACCCTTTTCCGAGACAAGTAGCAAATGAAAAAACATGGCGTGTTGATGATTGGCCCCTACCCTGACTGGGAAATGCCGATATTGGAAGCTGCTTATGATATTCACAAGCTTTGGCAGATTGATGATAAGGACTCATATATTAATCGTCATGCTGAGGATATTCGCGCCATTGCAACGCGGGGTGATCTTGGCGCATCTGCTAACCTGATCAATGCCTTGCCCCAGCTTGAGTTGATTGCCTGCTTTGGGGTGGGGACGGATGGTATTGATGTGAAGTCTGCGCATGCGCGTGGGATTAAAGTTTCTAACACGCCCGATGTGCTCACCGGAGATGTGGCTGATTTAGCGATCGGCCTTTGCATTGCCGTGGCGCGCATGTTGCCGCAAGGCGATGTGTTGGTGCGCGGCCATAAATGGCCACAAGGCACATTGCCGCTGGCCACGCGATTTTTTGGCAAGCGCATGGGCATTATTGGCCTTGGCCGCATTGGCATGGCCATTGCTAAACGAGCTGCTGGGTTCGATATGGAAATTTCCTATCACAACCGAAACAAGCGCGATGATGTGCCTTATCATTATTGCGAAACTGTTGAAGCCTTAGCGGCACAATCTGATTTTCTGGTTGTGGCAGTAGCAGGTGGCGCTGGCTCAAAAGCGATGATCGGTTCAGCGGCACTCATTGCGCTGGGGTCGCGAGGCTATTTCATCAATGTGGCACGCGGCACAGTGGTTGATGAGGCTGCGCTTCTACACGCGCTTGAAAATGGCGTGATCAAGGGGGCTGGGCTTGATGTGTATTTGGATGAACCCAACATCAATCAACGTTTCTTAAAACTTGAAAATGTTGTGATGCTGCCACATGTGGGCAGCGGCACGCTTGAAACACGTAAAGCGATGGGCAAATTGGTGCGCGATAATTTGGAAGCGCATTTTTCTGGCAAGCCTCTGCTCACGCCAGTGCTTTCTTAAAAATGCAAATTGGATTTTACGATGATTGAAAAATATGGTTTGAGAGTTAATGCTGGCTTGCTGGCGTTCATTGCAGATGAGGCACTACCGGGCATAAGAATTTCTGAAGATTCATTCTGGAAAAACTTTGCTTCTATCTGTAGTGACCTCGCGCCAAAAAACCGTGCGCTTCTGAAGAAGCGTGACGAGCTTCAAACAAAAATTGATGTGTGGAACCGCGAGCACGCGCAGAAATTTGATTCAGCTGAGTATAACCAATTTCTGAAGTCTATTGGCTATCTTATTGAAGAAGGGCCAGATTTTACTATCTCTACAATGGGTGTGGATGCGGAAATCGCTAAGCTTGCTGGCCCACAATTGGTGGTGCCGGCTAACAATGCACGCTTTGCTCTGAATGCTGCAAATGCGCGCTGGGGTTCACTGTTTGACGCTTTGTATGGCACGGATGCCATTTCCGTTGGCAGCAACAAAGGGGCTTATGATCCTCTGCGTGGCGCTGCCGTTATGGCTTGGGCGGCTGCATTTTTAGATGAGGCAGTGCCACTGCAAGATATGAAATGGGCATCGGTCAACAACAAAGTCTATCTGAAGTTTGCAAACGATGAGCAATGGATTGGTGGAAGTGACGGCTCATATCTGCTGCTCAACAATGGCTTGCATATTGAAGTCAAACTGAATGCCATGGGGATTGCTGATGTCATTCTTGAATCCGCTCTGACAACAATTATGGATTGCGAAGATTCAGTTGCGGCGGTTGATGCGGAAGATAAGGTTTTGGTTTATCGCAATTGGTTGGGGCTGATGAAGGGTGACTTGGCAGAAGAGATTGCCAAAGGTGGCAAGACTTTCACGCGCAATCTGAATGTTGATCGTCAGTATACGGATCGAAATGGGAAGGCGTTTTCACTCCATGGCCGTGCTGTGATGTTGATCCGCAATGTCGGGCACTTGATGACCAACCCCGCGATCACACTTGCGGATGGCCACGAGGTTCCTGAGGGCATTATGGATGCGATGATGACATCGCTCTGCGCCATGCATGATTTGAAGCGCCGTGGAAATTCACGCACAGGTTCGGTCTATATTGTAAAACCCAAAATGCACGGGCCTGAAGAAGTGGCTTTTGCGGTGGAGATTTTTGCGCGGGTTGAGCAGACTTTGGATCTCGCCGCTAACACTTTGAAGATCGGCATTATGGATGAGGAGCGCCGCACCACGGTGAACCTCAAAGAATGCATCCGCGCCGCGAAGGACCGCATTGTGTTTATCAACACTGGATTCTTGGACCGCACGGGCGATGAGATTCACACATCAATGGAGCTTGGGCCCATGGTGCGGAAAGGCGATATGAAATCCGCCACTTGGATTCAGGCTTATGAGAATTGGAATGTTGATAATGGTTTGACGCTGGGTCTTCCCGGCCATGGTCAAATTGGCAAAGGCATGTGGGCCATGCCTGATCGCATGGCCGATATGCTGGTGCAAAAAATCGCGCATCCAAAAGCTGGTGCCAATACTGCATGGGTGCCCTCGCCCACCGCTGCGGTTCTGCACGCCACGCATTATCACCGCGTGAATGTTTCGGCGGTGCAGGCGCAATTGAAGTCGCGCAAGCGGGCCAGCCTTGATGATATTCTCTCGGTGCCCGTGGTCACGCGACCGAATTGGAGTGCCGCTGATATTCAGGCCGAACTTGATAACAACGCGCAAGGGCTTCTCGGTTATGTGGTGCGCTGGGTGGAGCAAGGGGTAGGCTGTTCCAAAGTGCCGGACATTGAAAATGTGGGGTTGATGGAAGACCGC
>JANLPA010000142.1:0-15869 GCA_031366855.1 Hyphomicrobiales bacterium
TCCACAAAGTGACGACACCAAGCGGCTTCCTTTTGCCGAGGCCGCCTTTGGGGCGATAGGTTTGGAAACGATGCTTAGTGCTGCATTATCGCTTTATCATAATGATAACATGCCATTAGAGCGGTTGGTCCAAGCCATGTCTCAAGTTCCAGCAAAGCTGTTAGGATTGGAAGTTGGGCGGTTAGAGCCGGGTGCGCCTGCTGATTTTACACTGGTTGATCTTAACCTGAGTTGGAAGATCGATGCTGCAAGTCTCTGTTCGCGCTCAAAAAATTCGCCCTTTGAACGCAGAACATTAGAAGGCCGCGCTGTTGAAACAGTCGTTGCAGGCCGTACGGTTTACACCTACGCTCCGTAACTGGGAGAGCAACATGTATCAACTTATCGCAGCATTAATTGGCTATGCCTGTGGGTCAATTCCATTTGGCCTGCTTCTCACGCGTGCAGCTGGCCTTGGCGATGTGCGCAAGATTGGCTCGGGCAACATTGGGGCCACCAATGTGCTACGCACAGGTAACAAAAAAATCGCGATTCTTACTTTGCTCTGCGATGGCCTCAAGGGCGCCATTCCCGTCTTAATTGCTGCCCATTTCTGGGGATTGCCCATCGCGGTTTTTGCTGCATTCGGTGCAATGCTGGGCCACATTTTTCCAGTGTGGCTGGGTTTCAAAGGCGGCAAAGGGGTTGCCACATTTATCGGCGTATTGTTCGGGCTCTATTGGCCACTGGGTTTGGTGTTCGCCGCACTGTGGTTAGCACTCGCATTTGCCTTTAAATATTCTTCGCTATCGGCTCTTGTCTCGTCGATCACGCTTCCTTTTGTAGCTCTCTATTTGGATCACCGAGACTTGGCCTTGCCCATCGCGCTTTTGGTAGCTCTGATTTGGTTTATGCACCGCGCCAATATCCAGCGCTTGCTGAGTGGCACTGAGTCAAAAATCAATCTCAGCAGCAAAAAATGAAAGTTTTGCCACTGGAAGAAAAGCTAAATTGGTTGCGCCTCAGCCAATCGGAAAATGTGGGGCCGGTTACGTTTCACAATTTGTTGCACAGGTTTGGCACGGCCACCAAAGCCATTGAAGCCCTGCCCGAACTTTCGCAGCGCGGCGGCTTAAAACGCACACTCAAAATCTATAGCGTAGAAGCAGCCCAACGCGATTTTGAGCGCGCAACAAAACTCTCGGCGCAGTTTGTTGTCGCCGGTGAGTTGGGATACCCTCCTGCACTTGCCCATGTGCCAGCCGCACCACCGATGCTCTGCGTGTCTGGCAATCTTGAACTTGCAGAAATGGTTTCGGTTGGAATTGTGGGCGCGCGCAATGCTTCAGCTTTGGGCCTTAAGTTTACACGCCAAATTGCACGAGCTTTGACAGATGCTGGTCTATTGGTGGCTTCTGGCCTGGCGCGCGGCATTGATACGGCAGCGCATGAGGCCTCAGTTGATGTGCATACGGCAGCAGTGATTGCCGGTGGCATTGATAATTTTTATCCACCTGAAAATGAAAAGCTGCAGCGCCACATTGCCGAGCGCGGATTGTTGATCACCGAAATGTTGCCGGGCACCGCGCCAAAGGCCGAACATTTCCCACGGCGCAACCGCATCATTTCCGGCATCGCGCGGGCAGTGATTGTTGTTGAGGCGGCTCTGCGCTCAGGCTCGCTGATCACTGCACGCTTTGCTGCCGAACAAGGCCGCGATGTTTATGCGGTGCCAGGCTCCCCCATGGACCCTCGCGCTGAAGGCACCAACAAGCTGATCAAAGATGGTGCCACTATGCTCGCATCAATTGATGAGTTACTGGACTCTCTGGAACAGATGCCCGCGATCACCCGTAGCAGCCTGTTTGAACCTGCAAGTGATTACACGGCCATTCCTCATTCGATTGATGCTACTGACCGTGAACATATCTTTAACTTACTCTCCCCCACAGCGATTGAAACCGATAATATTATTCGTGAAAGCGGCATGGCCGCCGATCAGGTTCTTGCCATTCTGTTGGAGTTAGAAATAGCCGGCCGCGCCATGCGCCACGCGGGCGGGCGCATTTCTGCGCTTTAGCGCTTAATCCACCTCGTCTTCAGCAACAATCCATTTCTCTTTCAGCGCTGCCGCTTTCCATTCATGAAAAGCAGATGTTGCCAGCACAGCATTCATATAATGCTGTGTGTCCTCCGCCACTTTAATGTCAAAAGTTTCCAGTCGTGTCACCACGGGTGCAAACATGGCATCGGCAATTCCAAATTTGCCAAACAGAAACGGTCCACCTTTGCCATGCTCTTTGCGGCATTGCCGCCACAAAACTTCCAACCTTGCAACTTCTGCCAATAACGCGGGACTCATCGGAACTGGTCTGTGCTCGCGGCGCAGGTTCATGGGGCAATAAGTTCGCAAGTTTGGAAAACCAGAATGCATTTCTGCACAAGCTGATCTGGCCAATGCACGAGCAGCTTTATTCTTCGGCCAGAGGTAGCGATCAGGCCATGTTTCGGCCAGATACTCCATAATGGCCAAGGTGTCCCAAATGGTAAGGCCATTATGCAAAAGCACCGGCACTCTTCCAGCTTTGGAAATCTTTTTAATTTCGCGACTAAAGCGAGGCTCACCAAAACGGATGAATTTTTCGTCAAACTCAATATCGGCCATTGCCATTGCCAAGAAAGGCCGCAGTGACCATGAAGAATAGTTCTTGTTGCCGATAACCAGAGTTGCCTTAGCCATTATTCGATTCCCCATTTCACATCGATTTAGGCAGGTAACGCCACGTTAGTAAAGCAAGGCTTGAAAGGCAGATGCCTAAAATTACAAACACCACACTCACATCAAAGAATGATAATGCCACAGCGAAAATCATGCCGGGGATGAGTTCAGAGCATTCGATGAATGTTCGATAGACGGCCGTCATGCGTTGGCGTTCGTTGGGTTTGACAGAGCGCAAATAGGGAATGCCACCAACACTATCAATTCCTGAAGCAAAAAATGCTGCGACCAAGAGGCAGCCAGCCGATGCATTTGGCGAGTTCACACCGAATATCCCAGCCGCGCAAGTTGCCACTGCAATCACAAAAAAACACAAGGCGATGACTCCGCGCACCCCGATGCGTTTTGCCAAGCCACCAAAGAAAAATGCGGTGAGCAAAAACAATTGACTGCCCGAAATAATATAGCCGCCGGCCTGTTTGCCGAGACCGCCTTCAATCATCAAAATGGGTCCATAGGTGAAAAACGTTGCCCAAAAGCAAGACCTGCCAAAGGCTATGGCCCAAGCCAAACGCAACCGCGGCTGCGCGATAAACCTTGCAGCATTGGTGATTGGGTTAAAAGGCTGTACCGTGCCCGAAGGCAAATTCACCTTGTCATGCAGCCGCAAATACCAAAACACGGCCAGCACCAGCGTTGCCGCAGCCATGGCAGCAAGCTGCGGCGCAAGCGGTCCATAATGTTCATAAAGCCACACACCCGAAAACGGCCCCACCACCCATGCCACTGTCGAAAGCGCAAGGCGTGTGGGCTCGCTGCTGGTCAGATCAGCCTTGCGGATATGATCCAGAATATAAAGTTGCAAAGCCACATTCATAATCGAAGCACCGCTGTTGCGCAGCAACACACCAGCAACTTGGCCGGGTAAAGTGTAAGTGGCTAATGCCATGCTGCCAGCAATCATCGCAAACCCGCCGAAGGTATAAACCCAGCGCCTGCGCATATGGGCAAAGAGCAGCGGCATAAACAGGGTGGTGATTAAAACGCACAAAGAAATGCTGGTGGTGAGCACGCTCACGCGTTGGCTTGAGCCCAGAAGATCATAAGCCTGAATGCTCAGCACACCAGAATTGAAAGAACGAACCAGTGATTCTAGCAGAAACAACAACCCAAATGTCAGCGCGCCTGCCTTGCGGCTCTGCACGGGAATCAAGTCTGATGGGTTCATGCTCATAGCAAACATCTAGCCGCGTATTTGATACTTTGCACAAGGGGAGAGATACAGTAGAGCAACTTTATGGGTCACGGTCATAACCACGAAGATAGTTTTGAGTATGAGAAACAGCGCGTAGCTTCACTGTCAATGGCTGCCAGCGCTGGGCTGTCGTTGCTCAAATTCATAGCTGCACTTTTAACGGGTTCGCTTGGCCTTTTGTCAGAAGCCGTGCACAGTCTTGTGGATTTTGGCGCAACCGCAATCACCTGGTTTGCCGTGCGTTGGGCAGCCGCACCTGCCGATGACGACCATCATTTCGGCCATGCAAAAATTGAAAGTGTAGCTGCATTTTTTGAAACACTTTTACTTTTGGGTATCGCAGCTTTCATTGCCTATGAAGCCATCCACCGCTTGATTACTGGAACTTCAGAAGTTGAAGTCACATGGTGGGCAATGGCCATTCTTGTCATATCCATCCTCGTCGATTTAAACCGGTCACGCGCATTAGCTCGCACAGCAAAAACCACGGCCAGTGAAGCATTAGCAGCCGATGCAGCACATTTTCAGTCAGATATGTGGGGCTCGGCTGCGGTCTTGCTTGGGCTCTTCGGCGTGTGGTTTGGCTTCAAATGGGCGGACTCTGTGGCAGCTCTCTTGGTCTCCGCTGTCATCGCTAGAATTGGCTGGCAATTAGGTAAAACCACTTTGGCCAGCCTTCTTGACACAGTTCCGGGTGGCGTGGCTGCCGATATTCGCGATATCGCAAATTCCGTCGATAGTGTTTTGGGTGTTGACCAGTTGCGGGTAAAACCCAATGGCCCGATTTTGTTTGTAAACCTCATCATAACATTATCGCGGATGTTGGCAGGGCCTGATGTTCAAGAGATAAAGTCTAAGCTCACGGCTGCAATCAAGCTTAAATATCCAAATGCTGATGTTACGATCAGCACAAATCCAATTTCATTGGATACCGAAACCGCTTTCGACAAAGTTGGGTTGATCGCCCGTCAGCGCAAATTTTCAGTTCATCATTTAACCGTTCAAGATATTGCTGGCCGTCTTGCCGTGAGTTTTGATTTAGAAGTTGATGGCAGCAGCAATTTAGAAACCGCCCATGCGCAGGCAACAGCGCTTGAAGAAGCAATCCGTGCGGCCCTTGGGGGTGATGTTGAAGTGGAAAGCCATATTGAACCCCTGCCCCTGCGCTTGCTGGCTGGCCATGCCGCTGATGCGAAAATTGCGGCTAACGTGGAAAAGCAATTGCGCACTCTAGCCAAGAGCGAAAAGCTACTGTCTGATATTCACAATGTGCGCGTACGCCTCACCGAAGGTGGCCTGTTCGTGCATTACCATTGCCGCTTTGCGCCTCAGCAAACAATAGACACTGTGCACAGTGTTGTAGACCGCATTGAAAATGCGTTGCAAACCAAAATTAAAAACATCCACCGCGTTGTTGCCCACGCCGAACCAACTGGCCAAGAGCGCCACACACTCTAGCACAATCTGAAACTGATAATTTGCTGACAATTCTAAGCAGATGACTGTCAGTCACTATTTACTATTTATTAACGCGAGTGTTTCGCTGAGTCTGTTGCGTTCCAAAACAAGTGCGAAATATTCGTGCAGCCGTGTGTTCCGAGCTTGCCTCGATCATTTGCCCGATGATCCCAAGCTTGCGTAAAGCGTTCTGCATTATTTGGGTCCTGGACCAGACTGATTGGTGAGATCAAGGCTCGTTGCCCCGCCTCCTCACCCGGTTTTGATCCGGGACCCAAATGCTGTTAGTGTGTGAGTACAATAAAGGTTATCGACTCGGTGACGGACCACGAAAAAATTTCGCGGCGAAAAACTCTCCAACTGATTTTTGGGGCCAGCTTTCTGCTGACTCAATCAAAGATCGCTTGCGCAGATGACCCGAAGTATGGAGACGATTATTACTATCCAGAAGCTCCTCCCTCACCCAGCTTCACCAATCTAAATGGAACTTCACCCAACCTGCATTTCCCAACCAAACCCGCAAATAATATTGGCCGGGTCTTGAATCAGGATGAAGTTAAAGCTGCCATTGCCAGTGGCAATGCTGCCACTTTGCCTTTGCTGCTAGCTTTTCTCAACCTCAACTATCCGGGCAAAGTTTTGGACGTAAGGCTGCATGCATTGAACGAAAACTATATCTACGAAGTCAAACTGCTGTCCAATGCCATATTTTTGCGCACTATTACACTCGACGCAAAAACTTTGAAAAAGTTCTAGCGCCCATGCGTGTTCTGATTGCCGAAGATGAGCCGATTGTAGCTAAGAACATTGCAAATATATTACGCTCGGCGGGCTATATGCCAGACATAGTCGAGGATGGTGAAGAGGCATGGTACAAAGGTTCCACCGAAAACTATGCCGCAATCATCCTCGATCTCGGTCTGCCAAAATTAGATGGCATTAGTGTGCTGCGCAAATGGCGCGCTGAAGGAATTCTCACACCTGTCGTGGTGCTTTCGGCGCGTGGTAGCTGGGGCGAGCGCGTTGAAGGCATTGATAGTGGTGCCGATGATTATTTGCCAAAGCCGTTTCAGATGCAAGAATTGCTTGCACGCTTGCGGGCAGTATTGCGCCGTGTTGGCGGGCAGGCCCAGTCGGTGATTGATGCCGGAAAGCTGCAAGTTGATTTGCGCTCGCGCATGATAACCGTTGATGGGGTGCTGGCAAATTTAACCCCGCTCGAATTTCGTTTGGTGCATTTTTTAGTGCTGCAAAAAGGACGCGTGGTTACCCATAGTGAACTTTCTGATAGTTTATATGATCACGACCATGACCTCGATGCCAATGCCATTGAAGCGATTGTGAGCAGGCTGCGTAGAAAATTAGGCAGCGGAATTATCCAGAATAAACGCGGGTTTGGATATTTTATAGCATCCAGCGAAATGCCATGAACAATTCTGGCTCCCTCAAACTCCGTCTTATTTTAGCGGCAGCACTTGGCATAAGCATTTCACTTTTAATCGCTGGCATGAGCTTTTATATAATCTTTCAGCGCTATGTTGAGCGTGCCACAATTGCCGAACTTGAAAACCATTTCACCCAACTTGTAGCAAGCATCCGTGTGGATGATGCAGGTATATTGAAAGCGCGCTCTTCACTCAGCGATCCAAGATTTCAAAAACCCTACGGCGGGCTTTATTGGCAAATCAATGAAGATGGAAAACCGCCCATTCGTTCACGCTCGCTTTTTGATGATAGCTTGCCTGTACCAATCCAAAACCTAATTGTAGATGTAACCAAAGACTCCGTGCATATCATTGAAGGCCCAGAACATTCAAAGCTTTTTGCTCTCGAAAAAGTTATTGTGCTTCCCACTGAAACCGGCGGCGAACGCAAAATCAACATCACCATGGCGGCTGACCGCAGCGATATTGACAGCGCAGTGAGAAGCTTTGGCCATGATTTATTTTTTGGCCTCGCTTTGCTCTATTCGGCATTGTTAAGCGGGTCGCTGTTACAAATCTTTGTGGGCTTGCGACCGCTGGAAGCTTTGCGAAAAAATATCGAAACAATACGAATGGGCACCTCACCAAATATTGTGGGCTCATTTCCAAGTGAAGTTGAACCCCTTGTGTCCGAGGTAAATGCGCTGCTCGGCGCGCGTGAAAACCAATTGGCCCGTGCGCGTCAACGCGCCAGCAATTTGGCCCATGGCTTAAAAACCCCGCTCACGATTATGAGTGCCGTTGCCGATTCTCTTGATTCAACAAAGCTCACCCGAGAAGCTCAAGATATTCGCGATAGTGCTGATCAAATGCGGCAGTTGGTTGAACGTGAATTGGCGCGGGCGAGGATGGCGAGCGGGCATGCCGTGCAACTTACTTTGGTTGCCCCCATTGTGACGCGTATGATGAATGCCCTCAAGAAAACTTCCGACAAAGACGCGCTGCTCTGGCACTCGACCATTCCTGCCGATGCATCACTGGCTATGGAGCCAGATGATCTTCTGGAATGCGTCGGCAATTTGTTGGAAAATGCGCGCAAATGGGCCAAGACCCAAATTTATGTGTCATGGAATAACAACATTTTAAAAATTGAAGACGATGGCCACGGCGTACCGGAAGAAAAAATTGTATCAATTCTTGAACGGGGCGTGAGACTTGATGAAAGTGTCTCAGGTTCAGGCCTAGGCCTTGGCATTGTGGCCGAACTTGTCGAAATCTATGGCCTAGACGTAAAGCTCTCACGCTCAAGCCTTGGTGGCCTGAGCGTGACAATTGGTAAAAACTTAAGCCTTCAAAATTGAACGGCCAGCGTAAATGGCTTGGCTGCCCAGCTCTTCTTCAATACGCAGAAGCTGATTATATTTCGCCAACCGATCAGAACGCGCGAGGGAGCCGGTTTTAATCTGCCCGCAATTGGTGGCTACGGCCAAGTCAGCAATGGTTGAATCTTCGGTTTCGCCAGAACGATGCGACATAACAGCGGTGTAGCCAGCCTTATGAGCCATCTCCACAGCTTCCAATGTTTCCGTGAGCGAACCAATTTGGTTGACCTTCACCAGAATGGAATTGGCAATGCGTTCTTTAATGCCGCGCTGCAGGCGTGTTGTGTTGGTCACAAACAAATCATCGCCCACCAACTGATGAGTCTTGCCGATCAAATCAGTAACTTGCTTCCAACCATCCCAATCATCTTCAGACAAACCATCTTCAATTGAAATGATGGGATAGGTTTTTGCCAGATGGGCCAAGTATTCAGCTTGTTCCTTGATCGAACGAGTCTTGCCTTCGCCCTCATAAACATATGCGCCATTCTTGAAGAACTCAGTGGCGGCACAATCGGTGGCCAAATAAACATCATGGCCCGGCTTGTAACCAGCTTGCTCGATTGACTTCATCACGAAATCAAGGGCTGCTTCAGCTGATGGCAAGTTAGGCGCAAAGCCGCCTTCATCACCCACGTTTGTGTTGTGGCCGGCCTTCTTCAATGCGCTCTTCAAAGTGTGGAAAATTTCCGCACCCATACGAAGCGCTTCTTTAAATGTTGGCGCACCAACGGGCATCACCATGAATTCTTGAAAGTCGATGGGGTTATCAGCATGCACACCACCATTAATGATGTTCATCATCGGAACCGGCAAAGTGCGGGCTGATGCGCCGCCAACATAACGATAAAGCGGCAACCCACAGGATTCAGCAGCAGCCTTGGCAACTGCAAGTGACACACCGAGAATGGCGTTAGCACCAAGACGCGCCTTGTTAGGCGTGCCATCCACAGCAATCATCGCGCGATCAATAGCAATTTGATCTTCAGCATCCATATCGGCCAAAGCTTCGTAGAGTTCGCCATTCACAGCAGCTACAGCCTTGGTAACGCCCTTGCCCATATAGCGGGCCTTGTCACCATCACGAAGCTCCATTGCTTCGTGGGCACCTGTGGATGCGCCTGATGGCACAGCAGCACGGCCAAAGGCACCGTCTTCCAGAGTCACGTCAACTTCAACAGTGGGGTTGCCACGGCTGTCGAGAATTTCGCGGGCGGTAATATCGAGAATGGCAGTCATGGCTAGCTCCAAATGTTGATTTGGCGCTGCTTATGCGCATGTCATGTGACGAATGCAAGAATTTTGAGGAGCGTACGTCAATAAGGTAATTACTTGGAGCTTACCAACACTTGAGTTGGCTTCTGGCGCAGGCTCACCCACATTTTCGAGTCAGCTTGCGATTGGCGCTTGAGGAATGTGTATGGCGTATGGTCCCAGCGCAGAATGTCATTGTGACGGTTATCGAGAATAAAGTCGCCCTTGTCTGTCACCACAGTCAGCACAGCATGACCTTCATTTTTTTCGTCAAGCAAAACGGTGATCAACATTTCATCAGCTGGAACACCCATCGCTTGCAATTCGCGCTTCTTCAACAGAGCATAGTCTTCGCAGTCACCAGCAGTTGTGGGATAAGTCCAGTTTTCAGCAACACCATAAAGGTCTTGGTCGCTTTCTGGGGCAATTTTGGAATTGGTTGAGCTGTTAACAGCATTTAACATGTCCCATTTAGCTTGGGTCAAAACCATGCGGTCTTGGGCAGAGCCTTTAATGTCGCATTCTGCTTCTCCAACAGCGCAGAATTTAACAAACCCAACTGGCGGCAATGATCTGCCGAAAAGCTTCATATTTGCAGAATGAGATTCAACTGCTTGGGCTGGGCCACACCACACTAAAACCAACAACGCACTCACTAAAAACCTTAACGACATTCGCGGCCCCTGCAATAGTTAACAAAGTGTTAACCGCAGGTTTCCGCGCTGTAAAGAATAAGGTTAAATAGTGGTTAACGCATGTTCCCGGTGTGGCCGAGAGAGAACCTGCCGGGCTGCGGCCACACCGTCAGGCCATGCGGTTCAATGCCCACATTGATCTTGATGACAGCACCTGTTGTTGTGTCGATTGCATAAACTTCACCATCATAGCGGCCCGCCAGCCACAGCTCTTTGCCATCAGCCGTAACGTTGCCCATATCAGGGCTGCCGCCGCCGGGGATCGGCCACTGCGCCACGACTTTGTTGGTCGCAAATTCAATCACACTCACACTACCCGGCCCACCAGCCTTATCTGGCATACGGTTAGAGCCGCGATTGCCCACATAAAGCCTTTTGCCATCACGGCTAGTGGTTAGGCCATGCGCACCTTTACCAGTGGCTATAAATCCAGTTTCCTTGAATGTTTCAGCATCGACAAGAAACACACCATCATTCATCATATCTGTTACATAGAAAGTCTTGCCATCAGGCGACAAACGCACGTCTTGCGGCATACCAGTTTTTGAAAAAACCAATCCACTCACAACTTTTTGCTGCTTCATATCAACTTTAATCAGACTGATCTGCCCAAACTCACAGGTGACAACCAAAAATGAATAGTCAGCAGAATAATCGGCGTGATTGATACCCTCGCAAATCGGAGCTTTGATGATGGATCTAAGCTCCATTGTTTGCGGGTCGCGTAGCTCAAGTTGTTTGTAAGCTTCAGCCACAATAATTGCCGCCGAACCATCTGGCGTGTAATACATATTATAAGGGTCATTAACAGCAATCTGCTTGCCGGGCTTGCCCGTCAGTGGGTCAATTGGTGTCATGCTGCCATGCGGAGTTTGGTTGGCTGTGTTGGCTACCCACAGAGTCTTCAAATCCCACGAAGGAATAATGTGCTGCGGGCCCAATCCCACTTTAAAAGTATCAATAACCTTATGTGTCGCGGGGTCAATGACACTCACCGTGTTGGAAGAATGATTGGGCACATAAACGCGAGACAAAGCTCCCGCCACACTTGGACTTAGCTTATCACTGCCAATTTCACTGTAAATGTTATTAGGATTTGGCGTTGTCGGGGGGCAGCCCTGCCCCTCACAGGCTTGCGCAATGGATGATAAAAACAAACACCCCAAGAGACCAATAAACAGTTTTGTGAAACGCATCGACAATTAAAACCTGTGTGAAATAATTACGGGTGAGTTATAAAATTCCGTATAGCGGTTACCGTTCCATCCACGATCAGGTCAACCCCTAACTGACCAAGCTCAGCCGAGGCATTTTTCGGGCTGCCACCATAAACGCCATCGGCCGTAGAATATGAACCACTTGCCATGAGGCTATCAGTCCTCACCATACTTGGTGCTGTTGCCAATTCCAGTGAAGTGTCTGCCAACGCCGCGTGTGTACCAATCTCAGATTTTGAGTGGCCCTTTTTGATGAGAGCCTCAACAAAAGCGCCTTGCGCCAGCGCGTAATATTCCATCGCTGCAAAGGCCCTAACGCCCGACGATTTCCATTGCCTATTGAGCTTTGCAGCGACTGCGGTTTCATTGCTCTGATAACTGCCATGGTCACCGATGAACACAATCGTTTTGAAGCCCGCATGTTTGAAACTCTTGGCAGTCGATTCTAACAATTGATTGAAGGTGGCATCTGGAATTGTGATGGTGCCGGGAAACTTCATGTGCTCGGTAGGCGGATCAATTTCACCTTCAGGCACATAGGCAATCACCGGAGCAACAATTGTGTGACCGAGTTTAAGCGCTATTTTTTCAGCAAGAAACTTAACCCGTGCATTGTGTTTGCCCAATGCCATGTGCGGCCCATTCTGTTCGGTGCCGCCAATGGGAATGATGATGGTGGTGGACCCAGCAGCAATCTCGGCCCGCAGATCAATCCACGTCAAGTCTTCCAGAAAAACCGAAGCGTGAGCAATGGCACTGAATGACATAAACAAAATAAGCAGGAGAACTCTCATGTTCTCCTGTTTCGCTGATTAGAGCCTTCGGCGCAATACGTGCAATGTTAATTCGAAGAAACCTGCGTGATCTGCGTCCCCACAATGCGCGCATCTTCATAGCCAGACGTAATAGCGGTTTGCAAAGCTGATTGAGAATCAGACACATTATCAAATGGCCCCATTTGCACGCGGTAAAGCGGACCGTTGGCACCCACCGCTTTGATGATTTGCGCAGGACCAAAACCTGAAAGTTCGGTATACGCTGTCTTAGCATTATCCAAATTATGGAACACCGCTACGCGAACCACAAAGCCAGCGGATGCTTCTTGAATTTGTGGTGGGGGCTCGTAAGCTACCTGCTGCACATCGATCACCTGTTTGCGCTTGCGCGGTTGCGCAGAGGCCACCTGTACCGATCCAACATCCGACTGCGAAAGCGATGCCAGTTGGTTCACCGAAGCACCATTCTGTAAAGCATCATTCATAGCCATAACATGCCGCGCACCATTATCATTCAATGGTGCTGGCCCGATAAGCTGCACCCGAACATGGGCAATGCCTTTTTGGCGATAGCCCAATTCATCAGCGGCGCGCTTTGAAACATCGAGAATTCGCGTATCCACGAATGGGCCGCGATCATTGATGCGCACAATCACCTCTCTCCCATTTTCAAGATTTGTAACCTTGGCATAACTTGGAATTGGTAATGTTGCATGAGCGGCGGTCATTGTATTCATGTCAAACCATTCGCCATTGGAAGTCCTGCGCCGGTGAAAGGCCTCGCCATACCAAGAGGCTTGGCCTTTTTTATCATAACCAGGTTGCTCATGTGGCGTGAACCAGCGGCCAGCAACTTGATATGGATCACCAATATGGCGTTTGCCGCCAGCAAAAGGAATTGCACCTCGCCCTTTGTAATAAGGGCTGCCCGTGCCTGCAAAAGGATCTAACTTACCATGTTTATAGGATTTTTGAGTGTGATGGCTTGAACAAGCCGACAAAACCAATGCACCCAAAAGGCACAATATGAGTGATGGCACTGAACGACGCATAACAAACTCCTGTGGTAAAAATACCAGCAGTTCATGTTTTGCGACTTTTCCGTAAAATTTGAGTCAAATTAAGTGGTTAATAAACCCTTACGGTGCAGGTTTAATTTCTGGCACAGTGCCCGTTGCCAGACTAGCAACACCAAGCCGCGCCAAATTCTGAGTTGCCATTGCAATGCCCTTTGCAGCGGCT
Organism: Hyphomicrobiales bacterium; assembly: GCA_031366855.1. Classification (GTDB taxonomy): domain Bacteria; phylum Pseudomonadota; class Alphaproteobacteria; order Rhizobiales; family Aestuariivirgaceae; genus Aestuariivirga. Next base: position 13,402 of record JANLPA010000142.1, read on the forward strand.
TGACCATAATAGAGTTTGGCCTTTTCAACGTCCTTTGGTGTGCCCCAGCCCATTTCATACATGCCGCCAAGGTTGTTAAGCGCCCAACCCTCTTCAGCTTTAGCGGCGGCCTCAAACAAGGTGAAGGCTTTGTTCAAATCACGATCAACACCCAAACCTTTAAGATAGAGCACACCTAAATTATTTTGTGCAACGGCATCATTTTGATCCGCCGATTTTTGATACCATAAGGCCGCCTGCTTTTCGTCCTTTGCAATGCCATCACCATTTTGTAGCATTTGGCCTAAAAGATTTTGGGCTCCAGCATGGCCAAGTTTAGCCGCTGATTGCAAAAGCTTAAGCGCCGTTGGTTTATCTGCAACAAGGCCGGGGGCACCTTTGTTTACCAGTTTTGCCAAGCGAAATTGCGCTTCAACATTTCCAACCAATGCCGCTTCGCGGTACCATTTGGCAGCTTTGCCGGGGTCAAGCTTAGCATCATTGCCAGTTTCATAAGCTTCTGCGACAGCCATTTTGGCATCCGGATCGCCGGCTTTGGCCAACTGCATTTTCTTTAAAAATGGTAGGGCGTTGAGTGTGGGATCAACGGCGAAAGCTGGGCCAATCGAACCCACAACACACAAAAACCACACAACCGCAAAGTTGGGTAACTTGCTCATTAACTTAATCACCATGTATATATTTGTCTCGCCCCAACAGCATAAGATTACAGCTTACAAAATTCTGTGCAACTGTTTCCTTAGTTAACACGACTGAACTCCAAATTCTTACAAAACGGACCCCAGCAGCCCTTAACTTGCAATGCATTGCCATCTAATTTTGCATAAGCCGAGTAAGTGTGTCCGTCATCAGCATTATATATCTTGCCTTTCCATTTGTTAGGACCATTTGGAACCATCCCATCAATGAGCTGAATGCCAATAACGGGTCGATTCCTCAATGACTTATTGGGATTATTTTCATCAAGCTTTGGAGTTCCATCATCGCGCAGCGGATGGGCTAAGGCTGCAACTTTCGCGCACAGTTTATCACCGTAACATTGTTCCACCCGAACAGTAAGCTTGCCACCACTCAACTTCCACAGCCCGTTAGAAGGAGCTTCCCCTGCTGCAGCAAAATTCAAACCAGCAAAAAAACTGCCAATTAAAACAACTGTTCCAAGTTTGATCACATCCAACTCCTCAATATTCTTTGCCGAAATTTTTTATTGCTATATCATCCTAATCCAAGATTTTGGAGCAGAACTATGACGAACGTTACAAATTTTAAATCCGCACGCGCCACTTCTGAAGTAGGCGAATGGCAAATGCGTGTTGATCTTGCGGCAGCATTTAGGCTTGCAGCCCATTATGATTGGCATGAAGCCGTGGCTAATCATTTCAGTTTGGCCGTCTCCAACGATGGTAAAAGATTTTTGATGAACCCCAAATGGAGGCATTTTTCAAAAATCAGGGCTTCCGAATTGCTACTCTTAAACAGCGAAGATAAAAGCACCATGACAAGGCCCGATGCCCCAGACCTCACCGCTTGGAGCCTGCATGGCCGCTTGCATGCCGCCCTGCCCCAAGCCCGTTGCATTATCCATTTGCATCCAGCCCATGCCACCGCCATTGCGTCTTTGGCCGATCCTGAGATTAAAGCCATCGACCAAAACACGGCGCGGTTTTATAATCGCATTGCCGTTGATATGGGTTATGGTGGCATGGCCAACACTGATGCGGAGGGTGACCGCTTGGCCAAGCTTATGGGCAACAAGCAGATTATGATGATGGGAAATCACGGCATATTAATTTGTGCCGCCTCCGTGGCCGAAGCCTTTGATCTCACCTATTATTTAGAGCGAGCCTGCCGCAACTTAGTGCTGGCATATCAAACCGGACAAAAGCTTCATGTAATGACGCCTGAAGTGGCCGAAAACACCGCCCAAGAATGGGAAGCAGATCGCGAGCAGTTCCATTCCCACTTTGCAGAAATGAAACTGATTTTGGATGCGTCTGATCCGACTTATAAGAATTGATTAGCTGAACAGGAAATCGTCGGCGGTTAATGTAATTGGCGCAAGACCATGCACAACCAAACTATCTCCTCCGTGATAGACGGTTATATTGTTGGTGCCGTTGCCGACAATATTGAAATTGTTGATGCTTGTAGCGATATTTGAGCTAAAGCCCAACTTATCAACACCATCGACAAAATCTGTGATTCTATCATTGCCAAAATGCGTGTCCCCGAAAGCAAAAATGTCAGCATCAGCGCCACCGCTCAATGTGTCATTACCTATGCCGCCGTTGAGGAAATCATTGCCAGCCCCGCCGTTCAAAGTATCTCTGCCAGCAAAACCGAAAATAGCATCGTTGCCAGTTGTGCCATTCAAGGTATTGTTACGGCTCGTACCATTGATGGTGTTGTACACTGGCGAACTATCATCATTCAAAATTGTGCTCGTAGCAGAGCCGTTGCTCAGATAA
>JANLPA010000170.1:0-4131 GCA_031366855.1 Hyphomicrobiales bacterium
ATTTTCTTCTGGGATTTCTCGGAGCCTTGACGAAGCAAAAGAACGGATTTGCCATGTGTTGGTCATCTGCTGTTGGCATGTGCCAGACATTGCAAACACAGCGGTGCTGTTCAAACGACAAGCTGACAAAGAATTTGCGAATCTGCGTTTGACTTATCTGTGTCCGACTAGGGAAGATACTCAGCTTATGCAAAGCAAGGGCGTTGATGCTTTGCATGTGAGTCACAATGCTTTGCTTGACGAGAAATTGCTGAAGCCAGACTTTGATGCAGAGAAAAAATATTCGGCAGTGCATATTGCCAGTGTGGAACGCTTCAAGAGACATTATTTAGCGTGGGGGGTGCGTGGGGTTGCTGTCATTACCTATGACCCCATTTTGCGGAGTGATTTGGGTGAACTATCTGGCTATAAAAACGTGGGGTTTATGAATGCTTATGAAGGCAAAGGTATTGTGCCCATTCCCCGCACGGAAGTTCAGAAGATTATTTCGCAGTCGCATTGTGGATTGATTTTGTCTGCCAAAGAGGGTGGAAACTATGCGTCAACCGAATACTTGCTGTGTGGCATTCCAGTGGTGAGCACACCTTCAAAAGGTGGGCGAGACGAGTTCTTCAATCCACAGCATGTGAAGATTGTTGAACCGAAAGCAGAGGCAGTTGAAAAGGCCGTTGTAGAGTGGATTGCTGCTGCACCAGATCCCCACGAGATTCGTGAGACTGTTCTGATTAAGATTAAAGAACACAGAAAACGGTTAATTGAATGGCTTAATGCTGTTTCAGGCAGAGATTATTTTGAGCAAGCGGATGAAAATTATTGGTTGCCGTTTTTTGTTGACAAGTTGGCTCAAGGTGTCGCCATTGGCGCAGAAGATGCCATAAAACTTTGGATGCCATTTAGCTTGCGTAAAAAATTTACAAAATTTGTCAGGCTGTTTTGGAAGAAGCGAGCATATTGATGCCCGAACGCCTTTTGCTCTGCCGACCCCAAGCAGGTCTCACTGATATGTTTAGCCGCATTGGCGGATGCGTGCGTTACGCCGATATATTTGGGCGGCATGTGATTGTTGAGATGGACTTTAAAGGTGCTGAACATTTTAGAGATGATTTCAGCTATTTCTTTGTTTCGCATGACCGCCAACTCACACTTTCCAGTGCGAATTATGTTGAAAGGTTTGATCACCTCAAAACCCACCCTGCAAGTTTTACAGGTCGGGTGAACAGTTATAAGGCGCAGTATAGTTTGGCCGTGGAGGCCATTGCCGATGTTGAGACTGGCGAAATTCCAAGCTTTGATTTTGGCAAAGATTATCCAGAACCTTTGTTGCTTTCACATGCGGCTGGCGGTGGTTTGCGCAAAGCGGAGATTGCATTGCGCCGACTTTCGCTGAGCAAGGTGCTGAGTGATGAAGTTCATGCGCGATTGAATCGCATTGGTGCTGCCTATACGAGCATTCATATCCGAAATACTGATTTCACCACCGATTACAAAGCGCGTGTGGAAGCATTGCAGGATCGTATTTCTGGACCCATTTATGTGGCAACTGACAATTTAGATGTTTTGACTTATTGCCGAAATTTATTCGGGCAAGATCGCGTCTTCAATTTTTCTATGTTGCCGAACGATGCTGGCCACCCGATGCACAGCAATCAAATGTTAGACGCCCGAACCCATAATATAGACGCCATTTGTGATTTGATTCTTTTAGCCTCGGCCAAAACATATAATTTTTTTCCTCTTTCAAACCCGCATCTTACAGGGGCAATATATTCTGGCTTTTCCAAACTTGCGGAATTGTTGCACAAAGACCAAGCGCTGTTGCGGCAATTCATCGATGCTGGTTCGTTTGGCACTGTGGCGCGCTTGCGGCTTAAACTTCGCAAGCTGATTTACCGCGGATTGGGCTTAACCTCGTCGCTCATGCCAACGGTAGGCCGTTAAAACTGATTTTTCGATGTCCACATATCTTGGCTCAAAGTCCAGCAGGCGTTTGGCTTTGCTGTTGTCGGCCACCAGATAGGCAGGGTCGCCCGCTCTTCGGGCTGTGTAATTCACCGGCACTTCACGGTTGGATACAGCGCGTATGGCTTCGATAACTTGTTTTACAGACGTGCCTTTGCCGGTTCCTAAATTGAATACATCGCTGGCAGCACCTTTCAGCAAATAATTCATCGCTTGCACATGGGCTTGGGCTAAATCTTCGACGTGAATATAGTCGCGGATGGCGGTGCCATCAGGTGTGGGATAATCGGTGCCCATCACATCAATATGCGGTATTTGGCCCAGTGCCGCCATAATGATGCGCGGAATGAGGTGCGGCTCAGGATCATGCATCTCGCCAAGCTCGCCTTCGGCATCGGCTCCGCAGGCATTGAAATATCTGAGTGCCACAGATTTCAAGCCGTGGGACACGTCAAAATCTTTCAGCAATTGCTCCACCATAAGTTTAGAGTGGCCATAAGGATTAATGGGTTTTTGCGGCGTGGCTTCCGAAATCAACTCCACATCGGGCTGGCCATAGGTGGCGCAGGTGGAAGAGAAGACGATTTTTTTCACGCCGCCAGCGAGCAGTGCTTCAATGAGGTTCAAGGAGCCCAGAACATTATTGCGATAATAAAGCCCAGGATTGGAAACGCTTTCACCAACATAGGCAAAGGCCGCAAAATGAATGCAGGCCAAGGGTTTGAATTCATTGAGGGTGGCCTTCAATTTTTCGCTGTCGTGCACATCACCCACAACAAGCGGGCCAAACTTCACCAGCTCTTTAAACCCGCGCGAAAGATTATCATAAACGATGGGCTGGAAGCCCGCTTTTGAAAGTGCTTTTGCGGTGTGGCTGCCGATGTAGCCTGCACCGCCGGTGATGAGAATGTTTTGCATATTGGCCCCTCAACTCAATTATGGCTGCTTTTGATCTATTTATGTGTGTTGGGCAACAATCTTGCATCTGGCACCTGTTTCCCCTATAGGCCCCGTTTGCTCGGCGTCGTTCACCCCTGGAGGAAGGCCCTGCATTCATGAAAATCGGAGAATACTATGTCTAAAATCGTAAATATTAAGGCCGCTGCACGCGGTCGGGCCGGTAAGGGGGCCGCTCGCTCAGTACGTCGTGAGGGACTTGTTCCCGGCGTCGTTTATGGCGACAAAAAAGATCCCCAAATCATTTCGCTCATCTATAAAGATGTTGAGCCCCATGTGAATACGGGCCGTTTTTTGGCCACGCTGGTTGATCTTGAGGTTGATGGCGCCACCATTCGCGCTATTCCGCGCGACGTTCAATTTGATCCGGTTAAGGATCGCATCACCCATGTGGATTTTCTGCGTCTTGGCAAGGATGCCCGTATTGCGGTGAATGTTCCGGTTCATTTCAAGAACCAAGACGCAGCACCCGGCATTAAGGCTGGTGGCGTTCTGAACATCGTTTCACATTATGTGAACCTTTATTGCCCAGCCGACTTCATTCCTGATGACATCTCAGTTGATCTAACTGGCATGCAAGTGAACTCGTCGATCCATTTGTCAGGCATTAAACTGCCAGATCGGGTAACATCGGCCAGCCGCGATGACGTTACACTTTGTGCAATTTCTGCTCAGGCCAAGGAAGAAGCAGCCCCTGAAGGTGCTCCTGTTGCTGGCGAAGTTCCGGCATCAAATCAAAAAGCGCCAGATCCTAAGGCTGCCGCTGCCACTGCCGCTCCTGCCAAGGGTGCCAAAGCTGCGGCCCCTGCCAAGGGTGCCGCTCCAGCGAAAGCTGCTGCTGCGCCTGCTGCAAAGAAGAAGTAAACATTTTAAATTTCGAATTAAGACGGCGGGGAGAAATCTCCGCCGTTTTTGTATACGCCGCGATAGACTTATGCGCCGCGATAAACAAGGGCGATCAGCAAACCTGTGACGATGAATTGAATGGCCGTGAAGGCTGTTTCCAGCGCCATGTATTTTGTCACCGATGTCATTTTGTTTTTAGCGGCCACCGGCAAGACCAGAAACGACCAAGCAACCACGCCGAATATCGCCGCAAATTGCGCTGCACTGAGCAGCCAGTGGTCGCCTGCTGTGCTAAACAGCAGAGGATAAACCCAAGCAAAAAATATGCCCTGCAAGATCATTGAGCTTAGCCCAAGTGGAATAATCACG
>JANLPA010000029.1:0-23645 GCA_031366855.1 Hyphomicrobiales bacterium
AGCGGCCTTGCGGATGAAGGGCTCATACACATGCTTCCAAAAGCTCTTCGGCCACATGAAAGTCTTGTAGTAAAAGCCAGCCGGAATGAAGCGTGAGAATTTTGAATTGATCGCACCAATATCATATTTAAGGGAAGGCCAACGGTTCTGGCTTTCGGCACTCAGGCCTTCAAAAATTTCAATCTGTGTGGCGCGCAAATTTGGCTCGTGGCTGTTCGCTTCACCCACACCAATCAGCGCGTTCATTTCTTCAGAACCAAGGCCCACCAGCCCACGCGGGCGATGATATTTAAAACTACGGCCAAAAACCTTCTGCCCCGATGCCATAACCGCCGAAGCCAAAGTGTCACCAGCAAAGCCAGACACATCTTTGCCATCGAATGAAAATGTCACTTTGCGCGCGCGGTCAATGCGTGTGCCGCCGCTTGAAAGCCTGTAGGGATTCTTGCTCATGCTTTTTCTTTCAAACGCTTTTTGAAGAACTGTGCCCATGGGCCTTTTGCTTCTTTCATCAGTTCAACTGGCGGCAATTCAGTGATGCCATAAGTGGCTTTGAATTCCAGAGTCATCGTATCGCGCGCAGCATGAAACCATTTTCCGCAACCACGGTCGCAGCGCCAACGCTCGAAATGCAGACCCTTGGGGTTGTGCCGAATGAAGAGATAATCGCGTTGTTCTTCGTCAGTGATATTAACCGGATCAGTGGTTGCAGGGCGACGCACATGGGCTTGCCCGCCATAATGAAAATCCGTTTCATCGCCAGAAGCACCACACACAGGGCAGGTTACAATGATCATCATTCTTCCCCTTAATGTGCCACAGCCGCAGCAACGCTTTCATCAATCAAGCGGCCTTCGGCAAATCTGTTCAAGCCAAATGGTTCAGCAATTTTATGGGGACGGTCATTGGCCATTGTATCAGCAAATACAAAGCCTGAACCGGGAATGGCTTTAAAGCCACCAGTGCCCCAACCGCAATTCACATAGAGCCCTTCAATATCGGTCTTCGATAAAATCGGTGAACGATCGCCAGTCATATCGACAATGCCACCCCATTGCCGCAACATGCGCAAGCGCGAGATGATCGGGAAGGTTTCGACGAGCGCTGTCACCGTGTGTTCAAGTGCTGTGAATGAACCGCGCTGCGAATAGTTATTATAAGGGTCAGTGCCGCCACCAACCACAAGTTCGCCCTTGTCGGATTGGCTCAAATAACCATGCACAGTGTTGGCCATCACCACACAATCAATGACGGGCTTAATCGGCTCAGACACCAGCGCCTGCAAACACAGCGATTCAATCGGCATGCGAATACCAGCCATATCCATAATGGTGGAGACATGGCCTGCCGTGACCACACCAATTTTCTTGGTTTTAATTTCGCCGCGTGTTGTTGAAATACCGACAACTTTGCCACCATCGCGGTTGATGCCAGTGACTTCGCAGTTTTGAATAATATCCACACCCAGCGCATCTGCACCACGGGCATAACCCCAAGCCACGGCATCATGGCGCCCGGTGCCGCCACGCGGTTGATAATAAGCGCCCAGAATGGGGTAGCGACAGTTCGGATCAGTATTGATGATCGGAACAATTTCTTTCACTTCAGTTGGCGTTACCATACGGCAGTCAAGCCCCGCCAAGCGGTTGGCATGGGCGGTGCGCTGGAAGGCGCGCAGTTCATGTTGGGTTTGGCACAACATGAGAACACCGCGCGGAGAGAACATCATATTGTAATTTAAATCTTGGCTCAGCCCTTCATAGAGAGCGCGCGAAAGTTCATAAATTGCAATCGAAGAATCTTGCAAATAATTGGAGCGAATAATTGTGGTGTTGCGCCCGGTGTTGCCGCCGCCAATCCAACCTTTTTCCACAACGGCAATGTTTGTCAGGCCGTGGTTCTTGGCCAAATAATAAGCCGTGGCCAAGCCATGCCCACCGCCGCCAATAATCACCGCATCATATTCAGCCTTGGGGGCGGGTGAACGCCATGCCCGCTCCCAATCCTTATGATAATTCTGAGCGTTGCGGGCGAGTGAGAAAATTGAATACTTTGATTTCATGGGGCAGTTCCGTGGATTAAGCCTTGTCTATCAGAGGTGCTGCCCCCACTCCAACTTTTTCCGACACCACAATGCCGCCATGCGACAATGGGACGTTACATCTTTTGCAAGCAGAGCAGTATTGAAATCGCATGACCCGCAAACAAACCCGCTTAACCATGATCATCGCTTCATTGGCCGCCTTGGGCGTGGTTGCCGCCATGGTGCTTTATGCTGCGCGCGATTCAATCGTATTTTTTTACACGCCAAGTGATTTGATTGAAAAGGGTGTAAAGCCCGGAACCCGCATTCGCTTAGGCGGAATGGTTGTAGTGGGTAGTTGGAAAAAACAGCCGCCAACTGGAAATCAATTCGCAATCACCGACACTTTGAAATCAACACCCGTAAACTTTGATGGCATTGTGCCCGATCTATTTGCCGAAAATCAAGGTGTGGTGGCGGAGGGAATTTTGCAGACTGACGGCAGTTTTAAAGCCGACACAGTTTTAGCCAAACACGATGAAAACTACATGCCGAAAGAAATTGCCGATAGCCTGAAGGCAAGGGGCGTGAAACTGGGCAAGAGTGCAGGGGAGTAAGTCACTTTCTCGTGACCCACGATCCATCTCAATTCCGCCGCCATAGGCGATGCAAAAACTCAATCCAGCCACATTCTGCCCACCTGGCCACATTCTCGCCACCTAACTTACGAAAGATTCATGCAGCCGTAATGTTAGCGTAATTGGCTGCCGTAGATACTCCATTCATCAACTTAATGGAGTTCGAAAAAATGCTTTCCCTTTCCAAAAAAACTGTCCTCGGTCTTTTCACAGCTGGCCTCTTGGGGGCCACGGTTCTCACCTCCACTTTTATCGCAGTTCCTACCCATTCTGTGCAGGCCGCCCAAATTGCCAATTTGAACCCCAGCCAAAGCTTGGCTCCGCTGGTCGATAAGGTTATGCCGTCAGTTGTAAGTGTTGAAGTTAAGTTCTCGAATGCTGCCGCTGATGTGGCTGATAATGGTGACGCTGGCCCTGACCAAATCCCACCCCAGCTCAAAGATTTCTTCGACCAATTCCCACAGTTTAAAAACCGTGCTCCACAAGCCCCCCACGGTGGCGGTGTGGCGCTTGGCTCTGGCTTTGTGCTAACATCTGACGGTTATGTGGTCACTAACAACCATGTTGTTCAAGATGCCACAGAAGTTTCAGTCACTTTCCAAGGTGGCGACAAATATGATGCAACTGTCATTGGCACCGATCCAAAAACCGATCTGGCTTTGCTCAAAATCAAATCCGACAAAACTTTCCCGCATGTTGATTTCGCCAAAACTGAAGCCAAAGTGGGCGATTGGGTGATGGCGGTGGGCAACCCATTCGGTTTGGGCGGCACCGTAACCTCTGGCATTATCTCAGCGCGTGGCCGCGATATTGGTTCTGGCCCCTATGATGATTTCCTGCAAATTGATGCCTCGATCAACAAAGGCAATTCCGGCGGGCCAACATTTAATCTTGAAGGCGATGTGATTGGCATTAACACCGCCATCTATTCTCCTTCAGGCGGTTCCGTGGGCATCGGCTTTGCCATTCCTGCTTCCACGGCCGAGAATGTGATTGAAAGCCTTAAAACCAACCACAAGGTTACGCGTGGCTGGTTGGGTGTGCAAATTCAACCAGTAACAGCCGATATTGCCGAAAGCATGGGTCTTGAAAACGCCAAAGGAGCACTTATCTCTGACCTAACAGCCGGTTCACCAGCCTTGAAAGCAGGGTTGAAATCCGGCGATACGATTTTGAAAGTCGAGGGTAAAGATATTTCGGATGCCCGCGACCTTGCTAAAGTTATTGCCCAAATTGCGCCGGGCAAAAAGATTGATCTGGCCATCATCCGTGATGGCAAACCGCAAACCATTTCGGTGACATTGGATGCAATGCCAACTGATCCGAAAATGGCGTCTGCCACACTGGCCGAGCCAGGCAAAAATGGTTTAACGGATTACGGAATTGAAGTTGCTCCAGCTGATGATGGGGCAGGTGTGAAGGTAACGAAGGTGGATCCAAATTCCTCTGCCGCCGAAAAAGGCGTTAAAGAGGGCGATGTGATCCTTGAAGTTGCTGGCACGGAAGTGAATGATGCAAGCGGAGTGGCCACAGCCCTGAAAGGTGCTACTGGCAAAAAAGTGCTCATGCTTGTTCGCAATGGTGAAGGCCAGCGTTTTGTGGCCCTGCCACATGCGAAATCGTGAGTGGTAAGTGATCCAAAGTCACTGCCATACTGTAAAAGTTAGTGCATGCTTCCTCCCGCTTGAAGCAGGCACTTTTAAAGCGCGGAGACTGGTCGCCACTCCCCCCGGCGTTCCCCCAAGAGCCAGTCTCCGCGCTCCCTTTTTCCCAAAAATCGAAAGTTCAAAATCATGCCAGCTGAATTGACATCAGCCACCCTTGGGCGCACAGAAACGCCCATGCGTATTTTAGTGATTGAAGATGATAATGACGCCGCAAACTGGCTGGTTAAAGGCCTGAAGGAAAGCGGCCATGTGGTCGATTTAGCAGGCGATGGCGAGCTTGGTTACGCCATGGCGCAAGAAGGCCTGCATGATGTTTTGATTGTCGATCGCATGTTACCAAAACTCGACGGCCTAAAGGTTATCAGCCAGTTGCGTGCTGAAGGCAGTAAAACCCCAGTTCTCATCCTCAGCGCGTTGAGTGATGTTGACGAACGCGTTAAAGGTTTGCGCTCTGGCGGCGATGATTATTTGGCTAAGCCCTATGCCTTTTCTGAATTGCTAGCGCGCGTGGAAGGTCTCGGCAGCCGCAGCCTGATTGATCCCAAAAACACCAAATTAAAAGCCATGGACCTAGAAGTGGATTTGCTCACGCGCGCGGTTTCGCGAGGTGGCAAGGCCATTCTCTTGCAGCCGCGCGAATTCAAGCTCTTGGAGTTTCTCGTGCGCAATGCCGGACACATTGTAACGCGCACCATGTTGCTGGAAAATGTGTGGGATTATCATTTTGATCCGCAAACCAATGTTATTGATGTACATGTGTCGCGGCTGCGCTCAAAAATTGACAAGGGCTTTGAAGAGCAACTGCTGCAAACCGTGCGCGGTGCTGGTTACATGATCCGTGCTCGTTAACAGCAAAATATTCCGAACCTCCACGTTCCGCCTTGCGGCAATTTATCTCCTTCTCTTTGCCTTATCCACTGCCACCATTTTGGGCTATGTATATTACAGCACGGTGAACCTTCTTCAACGCCAGACCGAAGACACGATTCGGGCTGAGGTTGAAGGTTTGGCGGATCAATATCGCATCCGTGGCATGTCGGGCATTCTTGATGTGGTTCAGCGCCGCAGTCTCCAAAAAGGAGGTGGGCTTTATGCTTTGAATGGGCCAGATGGTGCCCATATCGCTGGCAATCTTGTGGCCATGCCAAAAGACCAAATTGAAGATAGTGAATGGGTTGATTTCCCCATTCAGGTTACAATTGATGAGATTGTTCAAGACCATACTGTGCGGGCCTTCCATGTGGAGCTTACGGGCGAATATGAATTGCTGGTCGGCCGAGATGTGCAGAGCTTGCGCAGCTTTGGCGAGGTTATTAAAAACACACTTTATTGGGCCTTGGGGCTATCTTTATTTTTGGGGCTTGGGGGTGGTTTTCTGCTCAGTCGAAATTTTCTGCGGCGCGTGGATGCCATTACCGACACAAGCCATTCCATTATGGCAGGGGACTTATCGCAGCGCATGCCTATTACAGGCTCTGGCGATGAGTTAGATCGGCTTGGCGTATCACTCAATGATATGCTGTCGCAAATTGAGAGGCTGATGGCTGGCATGAAAGATGTAACCAGCAATGTGGCCCATGATCTTAAAACGCCGCTCACCCGCATGAAGGCTCGTGTTGAAGCTGCCTTGCGCAGCTCCAGCAAAGCTGAATATCGTGGAGCCCTCAGCCAAACCAATGAAGAATGCGATAGTCTGCTCCGCACCTTCAATGCTTTGCTGTCAATTGCTCAAGCTGAATCTGGTCAGCAGCGCCAAGCATTAGAAAACTTAGACATGCACGACATTCTTCAAGATGTGGTCGAGCTTTATGAACCTATTGCCGAGGATGCTGGCGGCATACTCACTTTGCAAACGGAGGCAGGTCTTCAGGTGCATGGCAACCGCCAGCTTCTGGCCCAAGCCATCAGCAATCTCATAGATAACGCCTTGAAATATGGCGAGAGCGCACAGGGAGCTGCTGCTCAAATTGCCGTAGCCAGCAAAATCGAAAACAACATAGTGCAAATTTCCGTAGCTGATAGGGGTGCGGGCATTCCCGGCAAAGACCTAGACCGCGTGCGCGATCGATTTGTGCGCCTAGATGAAAGCCGCAGCAAACCAGGCAACGGGCTGGGTCTAAGTTTAGTTGCCAGCGTGATGACCTTGCATGGTGGCAAACTGGTGCTGGAAGATAATGCGCCGGGTTTGCGGGCTGTTTTGATTCTACCGCGTGCCGCCACCAACCCTTCGAGGCTCACTGCGTTCGCACCTCAGGGTGAGGAAAAAAAATAGCCTCACCCTGAGGTGCCCTGCGGCAGCAGGGCCTCGAAGGGCTGGTAGTTACAAGTGCGGGTCAACAGGGGTGCATTGAACTTGGTTATTCTGCTGGTAGAGTGACCACATGGAAACAGCAGAAATCCGCAAGCAAATAGAGTTAGGCTCGCCCTATCTCACCCAATTGCTGCACCATCACCAAGCCTTCGCCGCCCGTGTGTTTGCGGAAGATCCACATGCACTTCTCCAAGAAATTTGTGCTGATCTCCCCCGCTCAGAAAACCTTGCAACCCATCTTCGTCAAAAAAAGGCTGAAGCCGCATTGCTTATCGCCATTGCCGATTTGTCGGGTCAATGGTCCATCATTGAAGTCACCGCTGCTCTCACAAAATTCGCAGATGCTTGCTTGAATACCGCTGTCAATTTTCTATTGCTGCAAGCGCAAAGTAAAAACAAACTCACTCTCAAAGATCAATCCAATCCTTCGTTGAATTGCGGTTATGTGGTTCTCGCCATGGGCAAGCATGGGGCAGGGGAGTTGAATTATTCCAGCGATATTGACCTCATCGTGCTCTATGATCCTGACATTGTTCAGCTGAACGAAGGCGTCGAACCCTCCACATTTTTTGTGAAACTCACGCGTGATCTGGTGGCCCTGCTGCAAGATGTTGATGAGCATGGATATGTATTCCGCGTAGACTTGCGCTTGCGGCCTGACCCGCGCGCCACTCAAGTGGCAATCTCGATGGAAGCCGCCGCCATCTATTATGAAAACCAAGGCCAGAATTGGGAACGTGCGGCGATGATCAAAGCCCGCCCCGCCGCTGGTGATTTGGCCTTGGGCAAAGAATTTTTGAATCGTTTGAAGCCCTATATCTGGCGCAAATATCTTGATTATGCAGCCATTGCCGACGTGCAATCACTGAAGCGCCAAATTCATGCTGTCAAAGGCCATGGAGAAATTGCCGTGCGCGGGCATAATTTAAAACTGGGGCGCGGTGGCATTCGTGAAATTGAATTCTTCGTGCAAACCCAGCAATTGATCGCAGGCGGCAGAAATCCAAACTTGCGCGGGCTGCGCACCTTAGAAATGTTGGATGCTTTAGCCGCAGCAAATTGGATAGCCCCTGAAACGGCGAATGATCTTAAATCCGCCTATCAATTCTTGCGCACTCTTGAACACCGCGCTCAAATGGTTGACGACCAACAAACCCACCTTGTGCCAGAAAAACCAGAGGCTTTTGAGAGCTATGCGCGATTCTGCGGCTTTGAAAACGGCGATGCGCTTTCAATAAAACTTGAAGCCACTTTGCAAACCGTGCAGCGCCATTATGCCAAATTATTTGAAGACGCAGGCGAGCTTTCCGGCGATCTTGGCAGCCTAGTTTTCACTGGCGGAGAAGATGATCCGGCAACGCTCGAAACCCTTCAAACCATGGGTTACACCCAAGCCTCAGAAATTTCTGCCACCATTCGCGGCTGGCACTTTGGCCGCTATGCCGCCACCCGCACCGCCAGAGCCCGCGAACTTCTCACTGAACTCATGCCAGTGCTTCTCAAAACTCTGGCGCAAAGTGGTGATGCCGACCAAGCCTTTTTGGCCTTCGACAATTTCTTGAAAGGCCTGCCCGCTGGCATTCAACTCTTCTCGATGGTCAAAGCCAACCCAAGTCTGCTCAGCCTCATTGCGCAAATTCTAGGCGCCGCCCCGCGCTTGGCTCAACAGCTCAGCCAGCAACCTCGCACCCTTGAAGCTGTGGTTGCACCCGACTTTTTCTCAAGCGCCGTCACTGCTCAAAGTCTCCAGCGCGAGCTGGAATTGGTGATCCCCCTTGGCACGCCGCGCGAAGAAGCCATGGACCGTGCCCGCGTGATTGCGCGTGAACAGATGTTCAAAGTGGGGGTGCGCATTTTATCAGAAACACTGACAGCCGAAGAAGCGGGCCGCAGCTATTCGCTTATTGCTGATGCAATTCTCGGCAAACTTCTGAGTATCATTGAAACTGAGTTGGCAGTCCACCACGGCAAGATCGAAAATGGTCAATGCGCCATCATCGCCATGGGTAAACTCGGCAGTTCTGAAATGACTGCCGGCTCAGATTTAGATTTAATATTAGTCTATAACCATATGGAAAAAAACGATTTATCTGATGGCGTTAAACCCATCAGCGCCAATCAATATTATGCCAAATTAACCCAGCGACTCACCACCGCGTTAAGCGCACCAACTGCCGAAGGAACCTTATACGAAGTTGATCTGCGGCTACGCCCCTCCGGTAGCAAAGGCCCGGTAGCCGTCAGTCTTGCAAGCTTTATCGACTACCACCAAAACGAATCTTGGACTTGGGAAAAGCTCGCCCTCACCAGGGCGCGCGTGGTGGCAGGTTCGCCTTCTTTGGTTGAACGCCTCAACTCCGAAATCCATAAAACGCTCAGCACCGCGCGCAATGTCGAACAAACGCAAAAAGATGTGAGAGACATGCGCGCCCTGATGCTGCGCGAACACAAAGTGGAAAGCCTGTGGGATATTAAACGCGCCGAGGGTGGATTGATTGAAGTTGAATTCATCGCGCAATATCTGCAATTGATCCACGCCCAAACCAATCCTGAAATTTTGCTGCCCAACACTCATGACAGTTTGCAGAAAGCCGCAAACTCTCATTTGCTCACCTCACAAGATGCGCAAAGCCTTCTCCATGCCATAAGCCTCTACCAGCGCCTCACCCAGCTTTTGCGCCTCTGCCTTTCAGGGATATTCGATCCCAAAACCGCCACACGCAGCATGAACGAAACTGTCTGCCGGGCTGCGCTGATGCCAGATATTGCTTCAACCGAAGCTCATTTGGCCGAAACACAGTCACAAATTTCGGCCATTTTTGCCAAAATCATCGGCCGGCCTTAATGCCGCGACGGAATTCCCCTTCCCATTCGTCCATATTTCAACAAGGGGAACAAAAACTGAGTTGGCTTTGCTTTTGAATATGGCAGCGACACCATTGGATTTCCAAATCTGCTCAGATGCGGAACTCACCACGGCTGTCTGCGGGCAGGATAAAACGGCCTTCTCGGCGCTTATTTCGCGCCATTACCAAGCGGTTTACCGCGTGGCGTGGCGGGCCTGCCGCAATGATGCTGACTCGGAAGATGTAACCCAGGAAGCATTTTTGAAACTCTGGAATAACCCATCGCAATTGCGCGATGGCAATGCAGTTAAAGGTTGGTTGATGCGCGTGGCATCCAATTTGATTATGGATAAGTTCCGGCAGAAGCCAATGCAAGAGCTTGAGGACGCGGTCCATGTGGCGGATGGTTCCGTTCCGGCTGATGCCGTTTTGGATCGCGCCCATGTTTCATCGCGCATTGATCACGTGATTGCAGGTTTGCCGGAACGCCAGAGACTGGCCCTCACCATGGTGCATTTTGAGCACCTTACGAATATAGCGGCGGCGGCCGCCATGGAGATCATTGTTGATGCGCTAGAATCTCTGTTGGCCAGAGGCCGCCGTAGTTTAAAAGCGACATTAGCCGATGATGGAAAACTTCTGCTGGCAGCCATCACGAGGGACGGAGATTAAAATGCACGATGATGATTTAGATAAATTACTGAGCTTCGCAAGCACCCCAAAAATCAGTGCTGGTTTTGAGCAGCGTCTGATTGCCAAAATTGCACCTGCCAATAATGTTCCCAATACTGTTATTGCCTTTCCAAAACGCAAAACGGCATCCCCGTGGTTGATCGGCCTTCCGCTGGCCGCTTCATTGGTGCTGGGCGTTTGGCTGGGTGCCAGCAACACATCTCTGAACCCCGCTAATATTATGGTTTCACAAACAACTGACGACACCACCAGCAACGGCTTTGATGATGTCGTTGCATTGATCGAGGGCAATCTATCATGACCGACACATTCAGCAGCAAAATCAGCAATGCTATTCCCACTTTAAAATCAAAATGGTGGACAGCACTTTTGGTTGTATCGCTTATGGTAAATCTTTTGATCGCCGGAGCCATTGGTGGCCGCTTTGCGCGGGGTCACGAATTTGGTGGGGCCAAAGGTTCAAACTTTGTGCAGCTCATCCCTCGAAAATTTTTGGATGAGCTGGATGGGGCCCGCCGCCATGAACTGATGCAAATGCTGCGTGATAATCGTGATGAGTTTAAGCAAATGCGTGCTTCAGCAAATGCAGCAGCTTTGGATCTTGCGACGGCCTTGGAAAATCCAAATTATGATAGCGCCGCAGTGCAAAGCGTGATCGAAAAATTCTCCACTGGCCGCGAAAGTCTTGCCGCTAAGGGAGCAGTAGTTGTGACAGATATTATTGCCAAACTGTCGCCAGAAGAACGCAAAAATTTGGCCGCAGCCATTAGAGATCGCAGCGCGCATGACGTGAAGCATTGAGGTTGGGCATTTCCTTCCACTCTCGCAACCCTTCGAGGCTGCTTCGCAGCTCCTCAGGGTGAGGAATCATACTATTTTACCTCATCCTGAGGTGCGAGCCCTTGCGAGCCTCGAAGGATCGGTAACAATTTTGAAATCTAAGCGCGCACCACTGGAATAGTCACCGTCACGGTGGTGCCAACGCCCTCTTTACTGACAATTGTCAAACTGCCGCCATGCAAATCTACCAGTGATTTTGAAATTGCCAAGCCAAGGCCCGAACCGCCTTTGCTCTTGGTGAATTGATTTTCCACCTGTTCAAAAGGCCGGCCCAATTTTTCAATATCGCGTTGTGGAATGCCGATACCAGTATCGATAATCTGTACACTGATGGTATCATTTTCACTGCGTGATCTAATCGTAACACTGCCACCTTCCGGCGTAAATTTTACGGCGTTGGAAATTAGGTTGATAAACACCTGCTTCATGGCGCGGCGATCAGCAATAAATTCACTTGTCTTGCCCTTGTCTTGCCGAAGCTCAATGCCGCCTTCGGCAGCCCGTGGGCCCACAAGGCGCAAGACCTCTTCCAACATGGAGCCAAGCTCAACCGTGGAAAGTTCAAGCTCAATGCGGCCCGCTTCAATTTTAGACATATCCAAAATATCATTGATCACATCCAGCAAAAACTGCCCACTCTTGCGAATGTCCAACGCATATTCCGAATATTTGGGTGACCCCAATTTGCCAAACATTTCTTGGCTCATCATTTCACTAAAACCAATCACCGCGTTAAGTGGCGTGCGCAACTCATGACTCATATTGGCGAGAAATTCGGATTTAGAACGATTGGCAGCTTCGGCTCTAGTTTTTTCACTGGCATATTTATCTGCAAGTTCAGCTAGGCGCTGCGATTGTTCTTCAGCCAATTGCCGCTCTTTTTGCAAATCACGAACTGTCGTCATCAAGTCGCGCTTGGAATGTAGCAGATGTTCTTCTTGTTGCTTCAGCGCGGTGATGTCTGTTCCCACCGAAACAAAGCCGCCATCCTTGGTGCGCCGCTCGTTAATTTGCAACCAGCGCCCATCGGCAATTTGTACCTCCATCGAGCGTGAGCCTGAGCCATCATCACCTTGACCAGGCAATATCTGCCGCACCACTGGCTCTTTTGAGGCGGCCGTCACGACCGAATAAGACGTGCCCGGCTGGCACACGGATGCTGGCAGCGAATGGAACTGTTGATATTTAGTATTGCATAAAACCAACTTGCTTTCCGTGTCCCATAACACAAATGCTTCTGAGATATTTTCAACGGCATCCTTCAAACGCACTTCCGCATCGCGGTTTAATTTATCAAGTTGCTTCTGGCGTGTGATGTCAAAAACAATGCCCACCAAATGTGGTTCAGTTTCATCATGGCCCGGTGCTAATGCAGCACGCGCGCGCAGCCACACCCAATGGCCTTTTTCGTGGCGCATGCGAAATTCTTGATCAAAAATTTTGCGGGCACCACTCAGTAATTCTTCAATCAAATAATCAAGCTTGGCATCATCGGGGTGAATGCGCGCCGCCACTTCGCCATAGCTTAAAAATTCTCCGCGCTGCGGCAAGCCAAGAATTTCAAACATCGAATGCGACCAGAAAATATGGCCCTCTGATAAGTCCCAATCCCACAAGCCGCACTCACCACCATCTAAAGCCTTATCAAGCCTAACGGTGGCAACAGAGAGCATGGCATCAGCATCAGAAGCTTTGGCCGCCTGCCAATGAAACGCGCCAGACAGCATCATCAAAACTAAGAACGTGACTACAAATAAAATCGCAAGCTGCATCACGCCATTGCGCCATGCCGAAAGAACATCAGCATGCTTTTGATAAACCACAAGGCTGCCAGGAACTGCTCCCAAATCACGCGTTACCACAACAGCTTCATCGCCTGATGCTAAATTGGAATATGAAATCGTATCGGCATTCACCTCTGCATCCATAGCAAATCGCGGGCCCATTACAGTGGTGATCGATTGGCCCAGCAATTGCTTTTGCTCAGGCTGCACCGCGGCGATGCTGCCTTGCGCATCAATCAGAATAAAAACCCGGTTCTCTGCTGCCGCATCGCGTCCCACGGCATCAATCAACATTGCAGATGAAACCCCACTTGTGGTCTTGCCTTCGGCCATTGCTGTGAGTGTGGCGATTTTAATATTTTGCGCCGTGCGATCAGCTTGCAAAAGTGTGAGCCTGCTCTCATCAGCCAAGTTTTGCGCACGGCTTAAAAACAATTGCGAAATGAGTGCGGCAGCCAGCGTGAGCAAGAACAACGTTGTGAGCACAGTGATGAGAATGCGCATGGCGCGTTCTGAAATATTGAATCCTGCATGCCCCGGCCAAGGCATTGGAAGATGCAGTGTGCGTTCTCTAAAGAACAGTTCTTTAATGTGTACTTTGGCCACTGGTGTTCGATTCAAATGTAATGATCTACGGAGTTTACAAACTGCAACGCTGCAACAAACGAATCAGATTCGACGTCCGAGAATCAGGAATAACGCGGGCGAATCTGATTTGGCAATTGAATAGAGCGCTAGGGCTTCAGTGTTCTTGATATGATCTCAAAGACATCGCTGGAAAGTTGTGCTGTTGCCAAAATGCGCTGCATTTCTGCCTGTGCATGAACTTGCCGAGGAGCATCATAAAGCTTCCAACTGCGAAACCCGGTGGCCATGCGCGCTGCAACCTGCGGGTTGATGGCGTTCAGCTTCACGATCACATCAGCCAGCACGCGGTAACCCGATCCATCAGCGGCATGAAGCCCTGAAGGGTTGCCGCCAGTAAATCCACCCATCAAAGCATAAACACGATTTGGCGTTGTGAATTTGAAATCAGGATGCGTCAGTAATTTTTTAATCCGCTGCGAAGCATCAGCCCCGGGGATTACCGCTTGCATGCCAAACCATTTGTCCAAGATCAGGGGATCACTTTTGTGTCTTTCATAAAACGCGTTAAGCAATTCATCGCGTTCTGGCTGCGAGACAGTAAGCAATGCCGATAAAGCCCCAGTCTCCGCCGTCATATTGGAAATTTTTTTAAGGTCTTTGCGCACCAGCTTAACGCCAAGTTCGGCATCAGCCGCGGCAATCAAACCAAGCGCAGTGTAGCGCAGCGAACGCTTGGCAGTTCCAGCTGTGTCTGGGTTATACGCTTCAGCTTCTGCAGTTCGCGCATAAGCCGTCTTCAGGGCCTTCATCAGTTTTTTTGCAACGAGCTTGCGCACAAGTTCACGAGCATGATGCACAGTGTCACTGTTAACATCCTTACCAATGGTTGCTGCAATTTCCGCTTCCGAAGGCAACACCAGCATCAAAGCTTTATAGGTGTCGTCCAATTTGGCATCAGCCAAAATCAAACCTAAAGCTTTGGCAAAGCCTGAAACGCTTGGCGCAGTTTTCCCAACTGTTAGAGCCGCAACAGCTTTCACAATCAAGTTTTTCGCCAGAACCTGTGCCGCTTCCCAGCGGTTAAAACTATCAGAGTCATGCCCCATCAAAAACAATAACTCAGCAGCAGTCGTATTTGTCTTCACCACAACCGGAGCCGTAAAGCCACGATTGATTGACAACACAGGTTTTGTTGCAACCCCTGTGAAGGTGAACACTTGTTTAGCTTTGGTAAGTTCGATGATTGGCGCATTGAGGCTGCCAACACCGATCAGCTGCAATGGCATGTCTGCGCCATCTCGCCCCACCAAACCTAAAGCCAATGGTATATGCAGCGGCACTTTTTTCTTTTGTCCGTTAAGGCGCGGTGTTGCTTGGGCAACTGAAACAGTAAATGTTTTCGCGGCTTCATTATAAGTGCCGCGCACATTTAAGTGAGGCGTGCCCGCTTGTTGATACCATGAGAAGAACTGTTTGAGATCACGCCCTGAAGCATCCGCCATGCAGGCAACAAAATCTTCTACAGTTGCTGCTTGCCCATCATGGCGCTCAAAATAAAGGTCCATAGCTTTGCGAAACGCATCAGCACCAATCAGCGTTTTCATCATGCGGCAAATTTCTGCACCCTTCTCATAAACCGTGGGCGTGTAGAAATTATTGATCTCGATATAGGAGGATGGACGAGGGGGGTGCTGCAATGGGCCCTGATCTTCTGGGAATTGCCGGGCCCGCAACGTCTTCACATCTTGAATGCGCTTCACGGCGCGTGAACGCAGATCAGACGTAAACTCTTGATCGCGAAAAACTGTAAGCCCGTCCTTCAAACATAATTGGACCCAATCACGGCAGGTGATGCGGTTGCCCGTCCAATTGTGAAAATACTCATGCGCGATGATCGCTTCGATTAAAACAAAATCTGTGTCGGTCGCTGTTTCTGGAAGTGCCAAAATATATTTGTCGTTGAATATATTGAGGCCCTTATTTTCCATGGCCCCCATATTAAAATTGGAAACTGCAACAATGTTAAAAACATCCAAATCATATTCGCGGCCAAATGCTGTTTCATCCCAGCGCATCGAAGTCTTCAAAGCCTCCATCGCCCAAGCACAGCGATCCTGCTTGCCCTTCTCAACATAAATGCCAAGCGCCACGTTGCGGCCATTCATTGTGGTGAATTCATCATACACGCCAGCCAAATCGCCAGCTACTAATGCAAACAAATATGTGGGTTTGGGGTGCGGGTCATCCCAAACTGCAAAGTGCCGATCGCCGTTAACACCTGTCTCACCCGCATTGCCGTTCGAGAGTAGAATAGGCATTGAGCGCGGCGCATCAATGCGCACTTTGAACGTTGTCATCACGTCGGGGCGGTCGTAAAAATAAGTGATCCGCCGAAACCCTTGCGCCTCGCATTGCGTGCAATACATGCCGTTCGACATATAGAGGCCCGAGAGTTCCGTGTTCTTGATCGGCGCGCATTCAGAAATAATTGAAAGCATGAAAGGCTTTTGCGGCACTTTGGCAATAGTCAAATTATTTTCAGTGACTATTGCCATAACAGCCACACCATCAATCGTGGCCGAGATGAATTTAATTTTTTCACCATCAAAAACCAGCGGCGCATTCTTGCTTTTATGAGCCATGTTGGGCTGCATAAATATGCGCGAAACCACACGCGTGGCTTCTGGCTCTAAACTGAAATCCAATTCCACCTTATCAATTTTATAAGGAACTGGTCTATAATCCTTGAGCAAAATCGGCTGTGGAGTCTCGGTGCGCATATGGGTCAGGTCCTAAAATCAAGTGGTTCAAAATCATTCATACCAAAGTTGAAAAATATTTGGGAGATTTAAACTAATAATTTCATATTTCATGAATTTGTGGGAAGGAGGGCCATGAACAAAGAAATAACAGACAATGATTTGAACCCCGCCGAAAAACTAAGCGCATCGCCAGAAGCATTTGTTGAGGCGATGGCAGCAGCAGCTTTCGGCGTATCCATCGTCACAACTGATGGCGAAGCCGGACGCTTTGGGCTCACAGTCAGCGCCGTATCGTCCGTTTCAGCAGAGCCGCCTCTGCTTTTGGCTAGTATCAACCGCAAGAATTTAATTGAAAATGCGATCACACAAAATCGACGCTTTGTAGTGAGTTTTCTTTCGACCGAGCAGGCAGCCTTGGCGCAAATTTTTGCAGGGAGGCCAAGCCACGGTGCTGCATATGATTTTGCCGCCGCCAAATGGAGTGAGGAAAATGGCATGCCTATGCTGCAAGAAGCTGCCGCCAATTTTGTCTGCGAACTCGAATCTTATATTGATGCAGGCACACACCGCATTTTCATCGGTCGCGTTGTTCATGCCATGCACAGCGGCCCATCACCTTTGGTTTATAGCAGCCGCAGCTTTGGTAAATTCACAAAGGTCTAATCCGAAAGCCGCTCCACCAACCGTGCTAACATCTCATCACAAAGCGTCATCTGCGCTTCTGAAACATATTCGTCAGGCTTATGGGCCACGGCAATGTTTCCTGGCCCGCACACCACAGCGGGAATGCCAAGTTCTTTTTGAAACAATCCGCCCTCAGTGCCAAACGTAATTTTGCCTGTGGAGTTTCCACCCGTCAGTGCACGGACGAAATTGACAACCTCACTATCAACAGGGGTATCTAAGGCGGGATAGCTCTGCAAATCCATGAACGTAAATCCAGCGGCCGGGTAAACATCGCGAAATTTAGCAGCAACTTTCCTGGCCGCTTCTCTAATGCGTGCAGCAATCGCCTGCCCATCATGCTGCGGCAAATAGCGAATTTCAAAATCAAAGCTGGCATCATTGGGCACGATGTTCATGGCCACACCACCGGCAATTTTGCCCACATGCAAAGTGGTATAAGCCACTTCATAGTCTCCATCGCGGGCTCCATTCAACTCTAAATCTTTTTGAATGTTCCTTATCTCGGCAATCAAATCACACACCATATAAATGGCATTGACGCCGATGGGTGCCAATGAGGAATGCGCTTCCAACCCATGTGCCGTAACGCGGTAACCAAGCTTGCCCTTGTGGGCCGTCACCACTTGCAACATGGTGGGTTCGCCCACAATGCAAAAGCGCGGGCGGATGGGTAGCGTCTTGAGCATGTCCAACAAGCGGCGAACGCCAATGCAACCAATTTCCTCGTCATATGAAAAAGCAAAATGAATTGGCGTTTTTAAATTGCGGGTCACTGCCGTTTCAGCCATCGCCAAACAGCACGCGATAAAACCTTTCATGTCGGCACTGCCACGGCCATATAAATTTCCGCCACGACGGGTCATTAAAAATGGATCGCTTGACCAATTCTGGCCCACCACCGGCACCACATCGGTGTGGGCAGAGAGAGCAACACCAGCAACATCGGCGGGGCCAATAGTGCCCCAAAGGTTTGCCTTGGTGCCTTCGTCATTGTGAACCAGCGTTGACGCAACGCCTAGATTTTTGAAAACCCCTTGCACATAAGCAATAAGGTCCAAATTGCTGTCGCGACTCACCGTTGGAAAGGCAATTAGTTTTTCAAGATAAGAAATTGATTTTGACATAGAGCCTTATTGTCAAATTTCCGCAATCAAGTACAGTGCCGATATGCAAATCGAATTGATGAAAGCCATGTTTGATGCCGCTGTAAAAGCCGCCTTGCCAGATGCCACATTGCCAGCCTTCATACCCAAGCCTCCAGAGGGTCGCACTATTGTTGTGGGTGCAGGCAAGGGCTCGGCCGCAATGGCGCGGGTTTTTGAACAGAACTATTCAGCCCCCATCGAAGGCCTCATCGTCACGCGATATGGCCATGCCGTGAAATGCGATCGCATTGAAATTGTTGAAGCCTCTCATCCGGTGCCCGATGATGCTGGGACCAAGGCTGCCGCCCGCATGTTGCAATTGGTGCGAGGTTTGAGCGAAGATGATTTGGTGGTCGCGTTGATTTCAGGTGGTGGGTCGGCGCTGCTCAGCTTACCTGTCGATGGTGTGAGTGTTGAAGACAAGCGCGCCGTCAACCGTGCGCTGTTAAAATCTGGCGCACCTATTGATGAAATGAATTGTGTGCGTAAGCACCTGTCCAAAATAAAAGGTGGCAGATTGGCGTCCGCTGCTTATCCGGCAAAAGTAATTTCTCTGGTGATTTCTGATGTGCCAGGCGATGATTTGGCCGCCGTTGCTTCAGGCCCCACTGTGCCAGATCCAACGACATTTGCGGAAGCCCGTGCGATTCTAGCGAAATATGCAATTGAAGTTCCAACCTCCGTCACCCGTCATTTGGCCGAGGCTAAAGATGAAACTCCAAAACACCTCAGCAACACGCAAAGCCATTGCATTGCCTCACCGCAAAAATCCTTAGAGGCAGCAGCCCGCGTGGCCGAAGCTGCTGGTTACGCGCCGATAATTCTAGGAGACGCCATTGAAGGTGAAGCCCGCGATGTGGGCATTGTGATGGCAGGCATAGCCTTGCAAGCCCAGCGCTTTGGCCAACCCATTAAACCGCCTTGCGCCATAATTTCTGGCGGCGAAACCACGGTTACTGTGAGGGGCAACGGAGCCGGGGGCCGCAATGTGGAATATCTTTTGTCACTGGCTTTAAAACTCAACGGCACTGAAAATATCCACGCCCTCGCTGGCGATACGGACGGCATTGATGGTGCGCGCGAAGTGGCCGGAGCGACCATCACGCCTTCAACATTGGCCAGAGCCAGAGCCAAGGGCATTGACCCATGGGCCTCACTCACCAACAATGACGGGCACGGATTTTTTGAAAGCCTAGGCGATCAAGTAATCACCGGGCCAACCCTAACCAATGTGAATGATTTCCGCGTTATTCTTGTTGATCACTTGTAATTGGTTTCTTCAAAGCGAATGCGTGCAATTTTATAGGCATCCAAAACTGAAAGCCCATAGACAAAAATCCCGCCGATGTGGCGTGCAAAAAAACTCATATGCTCTGGCACAAGGCGCAAGCTGAGCCACGCCAGCACGGCGGTGAAAAACAAGAACATCAGCCCGCGCGGTGCCAGTCCCAAAATCACATGGCCCGCACCCGGCAAAATCAGACCAGCGGCTAAAATCAAATATGGATTTTTCGGTCGATCAGACATTTTCTTTCCGTAATGCATCCTGCAACGAAAGCAACGTATCTAAGCATTCCTTCACCACATCAGCATCAATAACAGTATCACCAAAATTTGCTTCTCTAAACACACCATAACGCACGCGGTCCACCTCGGCCACTTGCACCACAATACGAAGCCCCTGTGGCGAGACCAGAAATTCTTTGCCAAAGCGCGTGTGAAATAATGCGAGAGATTTGGAAAGAACGTTCACTGGCGGACAAACTGCTTCATCATCCGTGCGGATAACAGCATGTAATGGAAAGCCAGCAGGTGTTGCCAGCGAACCTGGCAGAAAATCAAAATTAGAAAATGTCGTGGCCCCCGATGGCCGCATCATAAGATTGAGCGATGCCTTAACAGGTTGCAGCTCTGGCAAAGTTACCATCAACCACAGGCTTGGCAATTTCCGTGCTGCAAGCGTGTCCACAATGGCTTTGAGTTGAAATGGATGATCTTCATAAGTGCCGACTAGAATCCACGTCCCAACACTTTGCCCATCTTCAATCTTGGCGTCGGTGAATAGATGCCTCACCCGACCAAAAAGCTGCTCCGGCAAAGCCGCTGCACGTAATTTAGCACGCTGCAATTGCCAATAAAATAATCCAGCCAATGCTGCGGCAATCAGTAGAATAAATACATCACGCATATTTAAGCCTCAAAAAACTGGCCCGCCAAATTCAGCGGGCCAATTCATGTTCGTAAAACTCAATAGCCTTTAGGTTTAGGCCACGGCATGGTGAATTGATCTCCGCGCCGCACATATTGGTAGCGATAGAAATGGAACCACACTGAGACGATGAGATAAAACACCACCATCGCCGTCAGTTGCGCGCCATATCCTAAGAAGATCGCAAAATATGTGACCACGCAGAGCAGAAACAAAACAATTGCTGGCAACGGGTGGAACGGATGGGTGTAGCCTCGGCGGATCGAACCCAGCGGCCACTTATTGCGGAACATAATAATGTTAATGCTCATAAACGTATATTGCAGAACACCGGAGAGAATGGAGAAGGTGATTGCTTGGTTCAAGTCAGCCTTGAATGCAAAGGCCAAGGCAATTGGCAACAAGAAAATAATCGAACGATAAGGCGTGCGATATTTTGGATGAACCGCCGAGAACCATGTTGGCAAATAGCGGTCACGCCCTAATGAGAACCAAGCCCGCGCTGCATCATTGATACAGCCGTTGGCCGAAGCGATGGCGGCCAACAATGTTGCAAGGAACATCATGTTTTCAAGGAAGGCATTGCCGGTTAGTTTGCCAGCATCCCACATCGGATAATAGGTAACACCGAGATATTCCCACGGCATCAAACTGGCACACACATACCATGTCATCGCCGCAGCAATCAGCAAAGTAATCATGCCGGCCATGGTGCCATAAGGAAGTGCTCGCGAAGGTGAGCGCACCTCTTCAGCTGCCTGCGTTGTGCCTTCAATGCCAAGATAATACCAAATGCCAAAGTGAAATGCCGCAATCACACCCAGCCAGCCATAAGGCAAGGCGTTATCGGTGGTTATCATTTCACCAAGGCGCAAGGTGGCCCCTTGGGTCCATGGAGAGACGGCCAAGAACAAAATGACAATGGCAAGATAAGCCAGTGCTGTGATGACAAAGTTCACATTCAGCGTCATCAACACGCCCCGGTAATTAAGCCACGCCAAGCCAACAATGGTCATGGCGATAAAGGCATTATGGGTGAGGCCCGCTTCACCAGCCTTGGCCACAATGGTATCGCCAACCAGAATAGCGTCGGAGACTTCGAGCATTGTGTAAGCAAACACTAAATAGAGCGCCACGTTGAAGGCCATCAGCGGCCCCACAATATGTTTGGCTTGCGCATATTGACCACCAGCAGCGGCAACAGTGGATGTTACCTCAGAGTCGATCATGGCAACTGACGTATAGAGCAGGCCGATCACCCAGCACACAATAAGGGCCGCAAGCGCGCCGCCCTTATCAGCCGAGAAGTTCCAGCCAGTAAATTCACCGACAAGAACAATGCCCACACCCAGCGCCCACACATGAGCAGGGCCTAGAACGCGAGAGAGTGAAACTTTTTGAACAGCGGTTGAAGCTTGTGCCATTTTTTCACCTCACACTTTATGTTTTTCAGAAACAGCTTCAATCTCGCCTTCGCGCGATGAAGTTAGAGTCTCTTCGGAATAGGTCGTGTCAGTTTTGTACCAATCATAAAGCATCCACAGAGTGAGTGCGGCAGAAACGGCCCAACACAAATATGAAATATTTGTCCACATAATGTTTCCCTCACTTGTTGCCAAATTTTTCATCAATCACATCACGGTATTCCCGTTCGGAAGCCATGAAGAGAAAGAGAAAATAACCAATAACCACAGCAGCCATAATCAGCAGCTGCATCCAATCAATGCTGTAGTGAAAGTGATTTTGAATCACATCATGGGCAGCAGCAGCATCGGCATAGCCAAGCTTGCCCCATTGCTCCACCTGCGCCGGGGTTTGTTTCAAAAGCTCCCAAGTTGGGTTGTCAATCTTGTCTATGCTTTTGCCAACACCGGCCCAGCCCATATAAAGCGGAAACCAAAGTGCCAGAAAAATTGCCGCCACAAGAAAAGCAATGTCGAACCACTGCAAGGCAACAGGTTGTTTTGGGGGATCATATTTTGCCATAATTATCTCCTCACGCCTTCATGTCTTTGGCGGCGTCAAGGTGCTTGATGTCGAGGCCATAGATAAATTCCTTGTCCTCGGCATAATGTTTCACCATGGCCGAAATTGAAGCTGTATTGAAAATCAGAACCGCCGCGGCTGAAATTGCCACCACAATGCGAACCCCGCTGTCTGGAATATAAGGCCAAGACATGAAGAGCACGAACAGCACGACAATCCATAAAAGTGCAACCAGAAGCCAAGCACCGCGCACATCGGAGCGATACATGGCCTCAATCCTATGATTGAGGTCAGACATTTGTTTCCTCCCGGAAGGCCTGACGTTGTTTCCCCGCAACTTTCCAAGCCCACCCCTTGTTTATTTTTATGCTACGGGGCAACTTTATTATCTGGTAGGAAACATCTGTATTGTAGATTTGTCAAGGATGCTGGTAACCTACTGAAATTACGAGGGTCATAATATTGAAGTTAGACAAAAAGGCTGAGACTTTCCAAAATCCACATGCGGCGGCGGGTGCTGATTCCAAATATTTGGAAGAAGCCATTGGCCGTGAGGTGAAGCGTTTCCGTGAAAAGCTAGGCCTCACAATTTCTGAACTGGCCAAAGCCGCAAGCATGTCAGCTGGCATGTTGTCCAAAATTGAAAATGGTGCAACGTCGCCTTCGCTTGGTTCCTTGCAGGCCCTGAGCAAAGCCTTGGCTGTGCCTTTCACCTCATTTTTCAAAAGCTATGAAGAAATCCGAGATGCCACATTTGTTAAATCAGGCCAGGGCCTCACCATTGAACGGCGCGGAACCAGAGCAGGCCACCAATATCAATTGCTTGGCCATTCCACCCACGGGCCGGTGATGGTGGAGCCTTATCTTATCACCTTAACCCATGAAACTGATGTTTTCCCCACCTTCCAGCACCCCGGCATGGAATTTCTCTATATGCTTGAAGGCAACGTGGTCTATCGCCATGGCGATAAGTCCTATGACATGCACCCAGGTGATGCCCTGTTTTTCGATGCCGAAGCCCCGCACGGGCCAGACGAGTTAAAGAAGCTTCCGGCCAGATATTTGAGCGTGATTAGCTACAGGAAAGAAGAATAGGCGTTTAATCCCAATATTATACTTGACGGACCCAAACAGATTTCCTATATTTAGTCACAAGGAGATTGATTATGGCATCCGTTTTATCAGCGAAACACTTTCACGACGACGAAGCCGCATATAAATTCTTAGAGGCAAGAGTTTGGCCGCACGGCCCGACCTGCCCTCATTGTGGTGGCTTTGAGCGTATTTCTAAAATGGAAGGCCAAAGCACTCGCATCGGCTGCTATAAATGTTACCAATGCCGCATGAAGTTCACCGTGAAGGTTGGCACCGTGTTTGAAAGCAGCCATGTGAAGTTGAGTATCTGGCTGCAAGCCGTTGCACTTCTCACTTCTAGTAAAAAAGGTATGTCATCCAATCAGCTTCAC
>JANLPA010000041.1:0-10070 GCA_031366855.1 Hyphomicrobiales bacterium
ATCAGGCTCAGGAACGGACACATCAGTCCAAGGTGCCAACGATCCGACAATCCAACCCCCGTCCCAATCGGTAAGGATTGGGACGGGGCATTCCTCACGGAACAAGGCTATGATAACAGAAACCTCTAAGACAAGGTGCCCGCATAGCGGGCCTGGAAGGGTCGGTGGCAACGAATTCGGGACCATCATTTCTGCCATAATGGCATAGAAAAAAAACAAGGATCCGCGCTATGATCAAAGTGAGTCGAACTTAACGGAGTGCTCATGCGTTTATTGTGTCGAATTCTTTTGTTGCTGTGTATTGGTTTTGCCTCACCTGCTTGGGCCCAAGATGCAAGCGCAGTGCGCTCTTCTATCCAAGGCATGCTCACCAGTGGCCAGCGCTTGGCGCTGCCATTGGAGCGCATTAAGCCAGCTCTTACTGCACATTATGTAAATAATGGCGGCAGTATCTATTGGGTGGGCACGGGCCGTATGGATAAATTTATCCAGCGTGTGAAGAATGCGACTTACGATGGCTTGAACCCGCAGGATTATCCGCTGGATAATCTCATCGCCTTGCGTGATCAGCTTGATGAGAATGATCCTGATGCCGCAGCCCAAGCCGAGCTTTATTACTCCGCTTTCTTTGTGGCTTACGCCGCTGATTTGAAAATTGGCCGTGTGACTCCGCAAAAAGTTGATCCAAATTTGTTCCGCAACCGCAAGACCATTGATGTGCAGCGGGTTCTTACTGATCTTAAAAAACAAGACGATCCGAATAAATTTCTGGCTTCTTTCGAGCCTCGCAACACCCATTATCAAGCCTTGAAGAAAATGCTGAAAGTCTATACGCAAGTGATAGACGAAGGCATGGATTGGCCGTTAATCGGCCAAGGTGCTACGCTAAAACCCGGCGACCGCGATCCCCGCATTGCTGATATTCGCCAATTGCTGTCAATCACTGGCGATTTTGAATGGACCGATAATAACTCACCAGTCTATGATCAGAACTTGGCAATTGCCGTGCGTCGCTTCCAAGTGCGCCATGGTTTGGAAGCGAAGGGACTGCTCGGCAAACAATCAATTGTGGCCATGAATATCTCGCCGCAGGAACGCCAACGCCAAATCATATTGAATATGGAACGCTGGCGCTGGATGCCTGACAATTTGGGTGATGAACATTTTCTTGTGAACATCGCAGGCTTTGAATTGCAGCATTGGCAATCTAACACCATTGTTGAGCGCATGAATGTTGTGGTGGGAGCTGTTGCGACGCAGACTCCAGAATTTTCAGGGGAGATGCAATATATCGAACTCAATCCCTATTGGACGGTGCCCTACACCATTGCCACTAAAGAGATGCTGCCCAAACTGCAAGCCGACCCATACCATTATGCCGAAGATTTTGAAGTTTTTGCAGGTGGCAAATTAGCCGATTGGGGTTCCATCAGTTGGCGGTCATATGGCGGCGGATCATTCCCTTTCACTTTCCGGCAAAAGCCTGGTCCCAAAAATGCTTTAGGCAAAGTGAAGTTTATGCTGCCCAATAAATTTAACATTTATCTGCATGACACTCCGGCCAAAGATAAATTTGCCAATAGCACCAGAGCCTTCAGCCATGGCTGCATCCGACTTTCACGGCCCGCCGATCTCGCTTATTCGCTGCTCGAACGTACAGGCATGGGCCAAAATGATGTAAACGCAATTTGGGCTGGTGGCGAAAACACGCGGGTGAATTTGCCAAAGTCAATTCCCGTGCATCTGATTTACGCCACAGCTTTCAGCAGCGACAACGGCATCGAATTCCGCACCGATGTTTATGGCCGTGATAAGAAACTCTATGCGGCACTGTTTGGCAGAGCTGGGAGTTAAGCGCGCTTACTTCAACACTCCATTCGCCGAAAGCGCCACCTTGCTCGACTTCACATGTAGCACCGCCGCACCTTCGGCAGCAAGAAATGCAGCAACCACCGCTTCAACATCGTCACCCAAGGCCAGCGTAAAGGCTTCCGCACCAAATGATTTAGCCCAAGCTGCAAAGTCTGGGCTCTTCATATTTGTGCCAGAAACACGGCCCGGAAAATGCCGCTCTTGATGGCTGCGGATGGTGCCGTAAATTCCATTATCTGAAATCACAATTTTCGGCGAAAGCCCGTAAGCCATGGCCGTTGCCAGTTCTTGGCCGGTCATCAGCGCCCCGCCATCGCCCACAAAACAAATTACCATGCGTGATGGTTCTTGCAATTGCGCGGCAACCGCAGCGGGAACACCAAAACCCATGGCCCCCACAATGCCACCCAGCAGAATATTCTTCGGGGTCATAAGCCAATGCCGGTGGGCCCATGTGGTCATGTTGCCAGCATCCATGGTGATGAT
Source organism: Hyphomicrobiales bacterium (assembly GCA_031366855.1). GTDB lineage: Bacteria > Pseudomonadota > Alphaproteobacteria > Rhizobiales > Aestuariivirgaceae > Aestuariivirga. The sequence continues at coordinate 2,359 of JANLPA010000041.1, forward strand.
GGCATCAGCAGGCGCAAGCTTGGCCAGCGCCATCGTCACCACGCCAAAGTCAACACCATCAGAAGGTTCGGGTGATGTGAATTTTTGCGAAGCTGAAATCACTTCATGCAGCGCCGAAACCCAACGCTCGCGCACCGCTGAAACCACGCGTGCCGATTGTGCCAAGCCATTGAGAATTGCAACCGGATCAGCCACTAAACCCACATCGGCGCGGATCACCCGCCCAATTGGCCCACCATCAGGATAAATATGGATAAGCGTTTGCGCAGGGGCTGGGGCGCTTGGCAACGTGAACCCAAGTGTGGCCACATCCCCAAGGCGGGTGCCCACGGCGATAATCAGATCGGCCTCGGCCAATAGTTTGCGCTGTGAAGCCAAAGTGCCGAAATTCAAATGGCCGGCAAAAAGCTCTGAGCCATTGTCAAACACATCTTGGTTCTTCCATGTCACCGCAACGGGCACGCGTTGAGCAATTGAAAAGCGGCGTAAGGCTTCAGCCCCTGCCACCCCCCGCATAACGCCGCCCGCAATTACCAAGGGCCGCTCGGCACGGGAAATAAAATCTTGAATCAACTCAATGTCTGTGGGTGCCGTGTGGGCTTTCGCCAGTGGATAAACCAAGGGTTCCACGTCAGCCACTTCATCATGCAGCATGTCTTCTGGCAAAGCCAATGCCACAGGCCCGGGAACACCTTCCGCAGCAAGCCGCATCGCACGAGGCATCAATTCAGCTAGGCGGTTGCCATCTTGAATGTCATAGACACCTTTGGCCATGCCGCCAAAAAACTGGCCATAATCCACTTCTTGAAACACCGCCCGTGTGCGCTCATCGCGCGCCACTTGGCCAATAATCATGAGCACAGGAACCGCATCTTGCTCTGCCATATGAACAGCAATTGAAGCATTGGTGGCCCCCGGTCCGCGGCTCACCATGAACACAGCAGGCTTGCCTGTGAGTTTGGCCTCGGCCACCGCCATGAAGCCAGCACCGCCTTCATGCCGACATACGATCACTTCAATGCCGCTGTCATAAAGCGCATCAAGCAAAGCGAGATAGCTTTCCCCCGGCACACAATAAACCCTAGCCACACCATGCGCCTTTAAGCTTTGAACAATAACCTCTGCCGCCCGCATGAAACACCTTTGAAAAATTCAGTTAGAAGTGTTTTGCCAAGAAGCAATTGCTTTGTCGAGGTAAAGCTATTTTTGCATATTTTCCAATGCTGTTCGCGCCGCCACAACATCACCTGCAACAGCCTTTTTATACCATTCAGCCGCCTTCAAGGGCTCTGGCTGAAGGCCTTGCACATTCAGCGCTGCAAAGATTTTGGGATCATAAGTTCGGCCCACACCATAAGCCCCATTCGCATCGCCCAACTCATTGGCGCGCAAATAGAACTGGCGGGCCGATGCAAGATCACCACTGTTCAGCAAACCATCACCTTTGGCAATCAAACCTGCAGCTTCAGGATTGATGGGTGTTGCAACCACAGGCACAACTGATGCAGTGTCTGGGGGTGAATTTGCAGGCGCAATGGTGGCTGCAATGTTGGGCGGTGTTGGGTTTGCAATAGCCACTGTCATGGCTTTCACAGGAGCCGCCAAAATTCCGGTCTTGTCTTCCACCGCGGCAATTTCAACATCAAATTGAGGCGCATACATTTGCGGAACAACAAGCTTCACGCCAGCAATATCCTCAGGCTTCAACAGCCAATTGCCCTTGGTGGTTTCAATCCCGGCGGTAAGATAAGAAGCTTCCGGCAAACCCATAACGCGAAGTGAAATGGGCGCTTCACCTTCAGCGGCTTGAGCATTTAACAGCAACGGAATTTGACTACCCAAATTGCCGCTCACGTCAGAAACATCCAAAGTAGCAACAGCGATTGGCTTTTTGTGAATAACAGTTTGAGTGATCACTGCGGGCTTCGCAACTTGCACCTGAGAAAGGCTGGCAATGCTTGCTTTCACACTGGTCAATCCAGTTGAAAGCCGATTTGAAATCACATCTATATTCACAACTGCAAGTCCGGCCCCGCCACCCACCAATAACGCTGTAACACCAAGCCCAGCTATTTTAAGCCATGGCGTTTTTGCCGGACGGCGTTGGCGTTCCTCAGCAACAAAACTGTGCTGCTCTTGTTGATAGAGCCTTCTGCGGCCATGAATATCACTCAGCGGCAGGGTGGGGCGTTGCATATTTGGCGAAGGACCATCATAAAGTTGTTGCGCTTGGGCAAAGCGATCATCCATCTTGCGCTTAAATTCTTCATAGGCCTCTGGCTTTGCCACCTCGATGACTGGTGGTCGCTCAGCCTTTTGTGCAAGATAACGCGCAGCCATAGCTTCACCTGCATTGGCTGCATCTTTTTGATGGAACCAACTTGGAGCTTTGGATGCCTCCTGTGCTGCAGGCTCATGTTGCTCTTCGCTCTTCATGTCTGTGAAAATATGAGCAAGGCCATTATTAGCTGATGAGTGGGTCATGGTTCGCCTCCTGTTGGGGTTATAAGCGTCGAAGTTTCGGAGCTGGATTGAGATTGATTGAGCAAATCCTCCGCCGAAGCATGGCGGCTCCATCCCAGAACCGTGGCGGCAAGATTTTCGGAATTATCTGCGGGTTGTGATTTATAAAGTTCACCTTCAAAAACTTTGAGAGGTTTCAATCGAGCAGATTGCTTTGGCCAATTTTGCACGGCTAAAATGAGAGATGCAGCAACAGATTCAACTGATTTTCCTTTGGCAATTAGACCTGGGAAAGCATCCGCGCTCAGCATGGCGGGCTGATATATATCCTTTAAATTTGGTGGCATCGGCAAAGTCAGAATGTGAAACCTACCATCACTCAATGTTGATTTTTGAAATGAAGCTCCAAGCAAAAGGGCAGCATCGGCTTGGCCCGTTAGCAAGGCCGCAATTGCTTTGTCCCCCTGTTGCGGCACACGCATGAATGGAATCTCTAAAGCACCAAACAAAATCTCGCCAGTTGCAAAACCTGAACTTTGTGCAGGCCCTGTGGCAATGCGCTTGCCGGCCAGTGCTGTTACATTTTTAAGATCCGCCCGTGCCACCAACACCACATCAAGGGGTGCCAGCTTGGCGATATAAGACAGCGTGGTGCCACCACTTATAAGGTTTTGCGCGCGCGCATAGGCAAGTGTGTCGGATGAAACGAGCGCCACATCAATACTGGGAATTTCCAACAAATCAGAGAGCGCTTGCACTCCGCCAGCGCCAAGCATCGGTAAAATGCGCAGGTGATTTTCATGGTCAAGTCGGTCGGCAAGGCGCGTGGCTTCGGTCAACCATTCTGGTTCACCAGCCATTACGCTAATCACGGCATCGTCAGCATCAGAATCCGCCCAGCCTGGAAGCGACAGACCAACAACACAACAAACACCCAGAGCGGCTGAGAGCTTTCTCATGCCTTCTCCTCATCCAATAAAAATGCGCCATCCCGCCCTCCAGACTTGTAACAGCCTGCAACGCCTTTAAACATTCGCTAATGAATGTGGCGATGAGGGGGCAGTAAAAAGGTGATCTGTAGGCATCAGCTTCTGCTCACTCTTTGCAACACCCGATATGCCGTGTAGCTTTGCTGAAATGATGACCACTGTGATTGACGAAGCCAAAGCAAAAATTAAAGGTCGAAAATATAAGCTCGTAATGCCAGAGGGCGGTGATCCGCGCATTATTGCGACAGCAAAAATTCTTCACGATGAAGATTTAGCGGTTCCGATTGTGTTTGACGAAAATCCACCAGCACCATCAGACCAAGCAATTGCCAGTTTGCGCGCGCGACGCGAAAAATTAACTGATGCCTTGGCCTTGCGCCTTCTGCAAAAACCACTTTATGCGGCTGGAGCTTTAGTTGGAACAGGAGCTGCCCATGCCATGTTAGCTGGTGTGGCCAATCCCACTTCGCGGGTTATCGAAGCGGCCTTGCTCACCATTGGCTTTGCGGAAAATATCACAACACCTTCAAGCTTCTTCTTGATGCAATGGCCAGACAAGCGTTTGGTGTTTGCCGATTGCGCCGTGAACGTGCAACCAAGTGCCGAGCAATTGGCAGATATAGCTATCGCTTCCGCTGCCACTGCAACAAAAATTCTGGGTGAAGCTAAAGTGGCACTGCTGTCATTTTCAACCAAAGGCAGTGGCAATCACCCTGATGCTGATAAGGTGGTGGAAGCTTTGCGCATTGCCAAGCTGCGCGCACCATATCTGAACATAGACGGCGAGTTGCAAGGCGATGCGGCACTTTCGCCAGAGGTCGCGGCGCGCAAAATGAAAGAACTAAGTGCGGTGGCAGGTCATGCCAATGTGCTGGTGTTTCCAGATTTGGATGCCGGAAATATCTCTTATAAGCTGGCGCAATATTTGGGCGGCGCCCAAGCCATCGGCCCCATTCTGCAAGGCTTCGCCAAGCCAGTTTCCGATTTATCGCGCGGTGCCAGTGTTGAGGATATGGTGGATACAGCGGCCTTGCTTTTATCTCTGGTGTGAGCCCACGGCATTCACAACATGCCGCGCGATACTCAGCTCTTCATCAGCGGGAACAACAAAAACCTGAGATGATTGAATGTTCAGCCACGCCAGATGTGCCATAATTTTCTGGCGAATTACTGCGGCATTCTCACCAATCCCACCTGTGAAGGCCACCGCATCAACCCCCTGCATTGCCACAATGAGCGACCCTGCATAGCGGGCCGCAGCATAACAATAATAATCAACCGCCATTTTCGCGTTAGGCATTTCACTTGAAAGCAAAACCTGCATATCGCTGCTGAGGCCTGACAAACCAAGCAATCCGCTCTGCCGGTAGAGCAATTCCTCAAGATCGTCTGACCCCATGTTTTTATCGCGCATCAAGGCAATCAACACACCTGGGTCAATGCTGCCCGTGCGCGTGCTCATCACCAAGCCATCAGCGGTTGAAAAGCCCATTGAAGTTGCAATGCTTTTGCCGTCAACAATAGCGCACATGCTGGCCCCAGAGCCAAGATGAGCAACCAGCAATCGCTTTGGCAGCGCCTGACCAGTGATCTGCGGCAGTGCGCGCACCACATGCTCATAATTCAAACCATGGAAACCATAACGCCGATACCCACTGTCCTGATATTCATGTGGCAGCGGCAGTCGCGTGGCCACATCAGGCTGGGTGGCGTGAAACGCAGTATCAAAACACGCAACGCTTGGCAGGTTTGGCCGCAAGGCCCTCGTCACTTTCAGCGCCCCCAAACCAAATGGCAAATGCAACGGCGCAAGCGCTCGCAAAGCATCGAGCTCATCTTGAACTTTATCAGTTACGACAATGGGTGCGATAAATTTGGTGCCGCCATGCACAATGCGGTGGCCAATCCCGAGAAGGCGATCAGCGGTATAGCCATTGTCGTCCAGCCACTCCCACAACAAGGCTTGAGCTTCACGAAAGCTTGTATCAGCAGGGTAGGTGTTCAAACTTACACCATTGATAATCAATCTGGGCTGTGTGCCAATGCCTGCAATTTGTCCGCGCATAACCACAGATAAACTGTCGGCTTTGATCACTGCAAATTTAAAAGATGACGACCCTGCATTAAGTGAAATGATAAACATTTTTAACAGCTATCCATTCCACCTAATCCAATTTCTCGGCTAATTAATTTTCTGCAATCCCTTTTTCGAGAGTGTGAACCCCGTGCCATTGGTCTTGCAAGTAATTCCACTGGTTCTCGATGTGCAGGTGAACGGTCCATCATGGCGGGTTTCGCCATATTTTATCACATTTGGATTACCGCAACCTGCTTGCTCACTAGGGTGCTTATCAATTTTCAGCTTTCCAAGTTCTGTAAGAGACACGGTCCAATATTGTGGCTTTTCCCTCTGGCAAAACATTTCGGCAGAACCATCTGGGGTTTGATAAACTGCGGTGCCACCGGCAGGAATATAGTGGCAACACATATTATGCGATGGCGTGTCGAAATCAGCCTCAACATCGCCGCCCCCACCACCATCGCCTGCAAAAGCTGATACAGCAAAAACTGGGGCAAAAAATATCCCTAATGATGATGTACGCATAGTGTCCTCCTGATTAGAATTACAACTTCGCAAAAGCCAGATGAACCTTGGCTGAATGTTATTTCAACTCGATTTCAATAAATGCATATTCACCAATGCTGGCATTGATCACATCATGCTCAACACCTTCACTGCGAAAATAGGGCACACCTTTTTTCATCTCAGCAATGCTTGAGCCTTGCTCGGTCTCAAGCTTCACTTTGCCATCCATCAATGGCACCACAACATAATCATGGCCATGGCGATGCCAGCCGGTGTTTTGGCCAGGTTGAAAACGATATTCAGTCACAATTACTTTTTCATTGTCGATAAACACGGTGGCTTTCGCAGTTCCAATCATTTCACATCTCCCATTGCAAATTACTCACTATGTTATAATATAACGCTTATGCTCAAACCGCGCCACAACCACGTCAAATGCACTTCCCAACTGATTGCGCGGGCTGAACTAACCTGTGCTGAGAAAGGTACGCGCCTGACGGGGCAACGCAAGGATATTTTGGAAAGTGTGGCCGAGAGTCATTTGGCGGTTGGCGCTTATGAGATTATTGAACGCATGGCGCAGCGGGGCCCGCGGCCAGCACCCATCACAGTTTATCGCGCTCTGGATTTTTTGTTGGAGCATAATCTCGTTCACAAAATTGAAAGCCGCAACGCCTTTGTGGCTTGCGCCTGTGCCCATGAGAACGCGACACCTGCATTGCTCATTTGCGACACCTGTGGCCTAGTCGATGAAATTCTGCAGCCACAAGCAACCGAGAATTTACAAAGTGCCGCCAGCGCAAATGGCTTTAAAATCAATCGCACGGTGATTGAACTTTCTGGCACCTGCAAAGCTTGCACCAATGTTTAAACTGATAGAGCCGCTCATCACCACGCATAATCTTGGGCTGACCATTGACAATCGCAAAATTCTTGACGCTGTGAATATGACGGTGCGTGAGCGAGAAATCGTCACCATCATCGGCCCCAATGGCGCTGGCAAATCCACATTGGTCAAAGTGATGCTGGGTCTGGTGCCGCAAACCAGTGGCACCATTAAGCGCCGTGAAAACTTGCGCGTGGGTTATGTGCCGCAACGCTTTCCAGTCACCAGCAATGTGCCATTGTCAGTGCGTAGGCTTTTAACTCTCACACGGAAAGCAACCGATGCGGAACTGTACCAAGCATTATCTGAAACTGGTATCGAACATTTGATCAATGCGCGTGTGGCTGAACTTTCCGGTGGTGAGTTGCAGCGCGCACTTCTGGCCCGTGCCTTGTTGCGCCAGCCCGAATTATTGGTGTTGGATGAACCCGTGCAGGCTGTCGATTTCGATGGCGAGATCAAACTCTATGAGCTTATTTCCAAAATTAGGAAGAGCAGGGGCTGTGGCATTCTCATGGTTAGCCATGATCTCCACATGGTGATGGCTGAGAGCGACCGAGTGATTTGTTTGAACGGCCACATTTGCTGTGAAGGCAAACCCGCAACCGTGCAGAAGGACCCTGAGTTCTTAAAACTCTTCGGCCCCACCGCCGTGCGGATGATTGCGGCCTACACGCATCACCACGACCATGATCACGAAAGCCATGGGCATGGGTAATTCTCATCAAGCAAAGAGCCCTCATCCGCCTGTCGGCACCTTCCCCCTGAGGGGGAAGGGCGAGAATTC
>JANLPA010000069.1:0-7548 GCA_031366855.1 Hyphomicrobiales bacterium
TCTCCTTTGGAGAAGGTGGCCGAAGGCCGGATGAGGTCCTTTCCTTCATGCTCAAACGAACCTACCCACAATCTGATCCAAGCTCACATTCTCACGTGCACCAGTCTTGCGGTTCTTCACCTCGGCAATGCCATCCTTCAACCCACGTGGGCCGATGATGACTTGCCATGGCAGGCCGATCAAATCCATTGCCGCAAATTTTGCGCCACCAGGTTGGTTGCGATCATCGTAAAGAACGTCAACGCCTCTGGCTTCAAGGGCTTTGTAGATTTTTTCGCAGGCGGCGTCAGCTTCCGCATCGCCCACTTTCAAATTGATTAACCCCACATGAAAGGGTGCGACAGATTCCGGCCAGATTATGCCATCCTTATCGTGGCTGGCTTCAATGATGCCGCCAACCAAACGCGAAACACCAATACCATAAGAGCCTGATTGCACTGTGATCTTCTTTCCGTCTGGCCCCTGCACTTCGCAGCCAAGCGGCTTTGAGTATTTATCGCCAAAGAAGAAAATGTGCCCCACTTCAATGCCGCGTCCACTCAAGCGATGTGATTCCGGTACGCGTTTTTCAAACTCAGCTTGATCGTGCTTCTCATCAGTGGCCGCATATTTTGAGGTGAAATTCTCCACGACCTTGGCTACGGCATTCACATCATCATAATCAATCTCAAAGGCCGACCAATCCATGTCATAGAAGTCACGGTCAAAGAAAACTCCGCTTTCGCCAGTCTCAGCGAGAATCAAAAACTCGTGGCTATCATCGCCGCCAATTGGGCCCGTATCAGCACGCATTGGAACTGCCTTCAAACCAAGACGGGCAAAAGTGCGGAGATAGCTCACAAACATTTTATTATAAGCGTGCTGACCAGCTTCGCGCGTCACGTCGAATGAATAAGCATCCTTCATCAAAAATTCGCGGCCGCGCATCACACCAAAACGCGGGCGCACTTCATCGCGGAATTTCCATTGAATGTGATAAAGATTGCGCGGCATATCCTTATAGCTCTGAATGCCAGAGCGGAAAATATCAGTGATCATTTCTTCATTGGTTGGGCCGTAAAGCAAATCACGATCTTGCCGATCTTTAATGCGCAGCATTTCTTTGCCGTAATCATCATAGCGGCCAGATTTGCGCCACAGATCAGCCGATTGCAGCGTGGGCATGAGAACTTCCAAGGCTCCTGCTCTGTTCTGTTCTTCGCGCACAATTTGTTCGATCTTTTTCAAAACGCGAAAACCCAGCGGTAACCACGAATAACTGCCTGCTGCTTCTTGGCGCACCATGCCCGTGCGCAGCATAAGCCTATGCGAAGCAATCTCGGCTTCCTTAGGATCATCGCGGAGGACTGGCATAAAATATTGCGAAAGGCGCATGAGAATCTCTGTTTCCAAGTGGGTTTTGGGCCCTTTTAAGGGTTTGAAGGTTTTAGGCAAGCGCAGGCGTTTTCGGCAAAAAATATTTCACTTGGCAAGCGCTCAAAATTCTGGCTAATTCGTGGCAGACCAAAGTCACGAGTGGACCTAAGTCTGGGGAGAAACGAATTGAGCTGGCGCTTTAAAGCTGCCGCCGATCTGAAGTCCGCAAGAACTTCAGTAAACATAAGAGAAACTCAAAAATTGGCGGAACCTTCGGGTTCCGCCTTTTTCAATGGTGGAGCTTGTAGATGAACTTTATTCCTGACCACGCCACGCTGCTCGCCTATTCATTGGCATCGATTCTGTTGTTCATCACGCCGGGGCCAGACATGAGCTTATTTCTGGCGCGCACCATGGCCTCTGGCCGCAATGCTGGCATGGCATCGGCCATGGGTGCCAATGTGGGCTGTGTGATTCACACGTTGCTGGCAGCCTTTGGTGTTTCAGCTTTGATTGCCGCATCGCAAACTGGCTTTATGATTCTCAAAATTGTCGGTGCTGCCTATTTGTTGTGGCTGGCCGTGGATGCCATACTCCACGGCTCATCTTTAAATGTGGGCAATGTAGATAAAAAACCTGTGTCAATGTTGAGCAGTTTCTTGTTGGGAGTAAGCATCAACATGACCAACCCCAAAGTAGTGTTGTTTTTCATCACCTTTCTGCCACAGTTTGTTTCAGCCACCGACCCACATGTGACGGCAAAGCTTTTGTTCCTCGGCATCTATTTTGTGGTGATCAACATGCCGCTTTCAATTTTGATGATCTTCGGTGCTGAGAAATTGGTAACATGGCTTAAAAACAAACCCCGCGTAATGCGCGGGATTGATTTTACGTTCGCGGGCGTGTTTGCTATCTTCGCATTGAAGATAGCGCTGACGCAGGGGCGTTCGTAATTTCGGATTTCTGGAGTGTGACGGGAATAGCCGAATGAGCGTTCGGTGTCAAGGAATAAATTGATAAAATAAAAGGCTGCAAAACATGCAGCCCTTTTTTTCTTACACCAAAAACTTAATGCGCTCTCGCCCCTTCGCTTGAACGCTCTGCAGCAGCCCTTGCTGCTGCGGCAGCTTCTTCGGCTATTTCATCCCAGATGATGGCTTCAGGCATGCGCACCAACGCGTGCTTCAATACATCATCGACCATAGTGACGGGGATGATTTCCATTCCGTTTTTGACCGATGGTGGAATATCAGCCAAATCCTTCACGTTCTCAATCGGGATCATAACTTTCTTGATGCCACCACGAAGGGCAGCATAAAGTTTTTCTTTCAGACCACCGATCGGCAGCACCCTGCCCCGCAAGGTGATTTCACCGGTCATGGCAATATCCTTGCGCACCGGAATTCCGGTCAACACTGATACAATTGCTGTTGCCATGGCGATGCCTGCTGATGGGCCATCCTTTGGTGTTGCACCTTCCGGCACATGCACGTGAATGTCTTTCTTATCAAACATCGGAGGCTTTACTCCGATAGCAGGAGCACGGCTGCGCACATAAGAAGAAGCGGCGGAGATTGACTCCTTCATCACGTCTTTCAGGTTGCCCGTCACAGTCATTTTGCCTTTACCGGGCATCATCAAGGCTTCGATGGTCAGCAGCTCGCCACCAACCTCAGTCCAAGCCAAGCCAGTGACAACACCAACCTGATCTTCGCCTTCGGCCATGCCGTGCTTATATTTCTGCACACCAAGATATTTCTGCGCCAATTCAGCATCAACCTTGACCTTCTTTTTCTTGTTGGTCATCAGGTCTTTCACGGCCTTGCGGGCAATGGTGTTCACTTCTCGCTCCAAGTTACGCACGCCAGATTCGCGTGTGTAGCTTTGGATCACTTCAGTGATGGCCGCGGGTGTCACCTCAAATTCCTTCTTGTCGAGGCCATGACCTTCCATGGCTTTGGGAACAAGATGGCGCTTGGCAATCTCAGCTTTTTCTTCTTCAGTGTAACCAGCAAGACGAATGATTTCCATGCGGTCCAACAGAGCAGGCGGAATGTTCAGCGTGTTTGAGGTGGTCACAAACATCACATTCGATAAATCATATTCCACTTCTAAGTAGTGGTCCATGAATGTGCCGTTTTGTTCTGGATCCAACACTTCAAGCAAGGCTGCCGAAGGATCACCCCGGAAATCCATGCCCATCTTGTCGATTTCATCCAACAAGAAAAGCGGATTGGATTTCTTAGCTTTCTTCATCGATTGGATAATTTTGCCAGGCATCGAACCAATATATGTGCGGCGGTGACCACGGATTTCAGATTCATCACGAACCCCACCTAAGCTCATGCGCACGAACTCGCGACCTGTAGCTTTGGCAATAGATTTGCCGAGCGACGTTTTGCCTACACCTGGAGGACCTACGAGGCATAGAATTGGTCCACGCAGCTTGTTGGTGCGGCTTTGCACTGCAAGATATTCAATGATGCGCTCTTTAACTTTGTCCAAGCCAAAGTGATCGGTGTCCAAAACGCCTTGCGCAAATTCAAGGTCATTCTTCACTTTGGAGTTTTTGCCCCACGGAATGTTCAAGAGCCAATCCAAATAATTACGCACCACAGTGGCTTCCGCCGACATGGGGCTCATTTGGCGAAGCTTCTTCACTTCAGCTTCAGCGCGCTCACGGGCTTCTTTGGAGAATTTGGTATCGGCGATGCGCTTTTCTAGTTCGCCGATTTCATCCTTCTCGCCTTCGCCATCGCCCAATTCTTTTTGAATGGCCTTCATTTGCTCATTCAAATAATACTCGCGCTGGGTTTTTTCCATCTGGCGTTTCACGCGACCACGGATACGCTTTTCAACTTGCAGAACGGAAATTTCGCCTTCCATGAAAGCAAAGGCTTTTTCAAATCGCTCTTCGATTGAAAGAGTTTCAAGCAAGGTTTGCTTATCAGCAATCTTCACGGCCAAATGAGCGGCAATGGTATCTGCCAATTTTGCATGATCAGTGATCTGGCCAATGGTGGCCAAAACTTCTTGTGGAACTTTTTTGTTGAGCTTCACATAGGATTCAAATTGCGACACGGCTGTGCGCGCCATTGCATCTGAATCGGCGTCACCCTTTGTGATGTTCGGCAACAATGAAATTTCGGCCTCAAAGAAATCGGTGCGATCAGTGAAGCGTTCCACGCGGGCCCGTTCCACACCTTCGACCAATACTTTCACCGTGCCATCAGGCAATTTCAAAAGTTGCAAAACCTGAGCCAGCGTGCCCACTTCATAAATTGTATCAACTGCCGGATCATCATCACCAGGATTTTTTTGCGCAACAAGCATAATGCGCTTATCTTCGCGCATCACTTCTTCGAGCGCTTTGATGGATTTTTCGCGGCCCACAAACAGCGGCACCACCATGTGCGGAAACACTACAATATCGCGCAAAGGCAACACCGGAAGTGTTTCAATTGGGCCTACGGGTTCAATATTTTTTTTAGCCATTCTGGTTCCTTTTGGTCTCCTCGCCCTTCATGGAAGCAACGCGGGACCTCATGTTTTGATGACAAGGATGTGGCGTTTACATGACGCCGTTTCAACCCCTGTTAAGCAGATGCTGGTGCCATTTTGCTGTTAGATTCGCGGTCCGCATAAATCAACAGTGGCTTGGCATCACCTTCAACAACTTCTTTTGAAATTACCACTTCTTCCACACCATCCATGCCGGGCAGATCATACATGGTATCAAGCAAAATCGTTTCCATGATGGAGCGAAGCCCACGCGCACCGGTCTTGCGATCAATGGCTTTGCGGGCAATTGATTTCAGCGCTTCGTCTGGCAGTGTGAGCTTCACACCTTCCATTTCGAACAGGCGTTGATATTGCTTCACGATGGCGTTCTTAGGTTCATTGAGAATTTGCACGAGGGCAATTTCATCAAGATCTTCAAGTGTTGCTACAACGGGTAAGCGCCCCACGAATTCAGGAATCAAACCAAAGCGCAACAAATCTTCTGGCTCAAGTTCACGCAGCACTTGCCCCGTGCGGCGATCATCAGGACCACGAACAGTTGCAGCAAAGCCAATGCCTGTGCCTTTGGAACGTTGCGAAATAATGCGTTCCAAACCAGCGAATGCACCGCCGCAGATGAAGAGGATGTTAGAGGTATCTACCTGCAGGAATTCCTGCTGTGGGTGCTTGCGGCCGCCTTGCGGTGGAACCGAGGCAACCGTGCCTTCCATAATTTTCAACAATGCTTGCTGCACTCCTTCGCCCGATACGTCACGGGTTATTGAAGGGTTATCAGACTTGCGGCTGATCTTGTCGATTTCGTCGATATAAACAATGCCGCGCTGCGCACGTTCAACATTGTAATCAGCCGACTGCAACAATTTCAAAATGATATTTTCAACGTCTTCACCCACATAACCTGCTTCAGTCAAAGTGGTAGCGTCCGCCATGGTAAACGGCACATCGAGAATGCGAGCCAAGGTTTGCGCCAGTAAGGTTTTGCCAGAGCCAGTTGGGCCCACTAGCAGAATGTTCGATTTCGCCAATTCCACATCACCATTTTTGGTGCCGTGATTCAGGCGCTTATAATGGTTGTGAACGGCGACAGAGAGCACGCGCTTGGCATGGTCTTGGCCGATTACATAATCATCCAGAACTTTGCGGATTTCATGCGGCGTCGGCACACCATCTTTGGATTTCGTCAGCGATGACTTGTTTTCTTCACGAATAATATCCATGCAGAGTTCAACGCATTCATCACAAATGAAAACGGTTGGGCCAGCGATTAGCTTGCGCACTTCGTGTTGGCTCTTGCCACAGAAGGAGCAATACAGCGTGTTCTTGCTGTCAGTTGGTGCGGTCTTGCTCATGGCCTCTCCTATCCTCTACGGACTCAATAACTACAAATCAGGGCAAACCTTAGCCTACCCTTGCGACTCAAATCCAGCTTGCGCTCGATAATGTTAAACATTCCTTGCCGAGAAATTGGCTTTAGGCTTAACCAATTTCTGCGGCAGTTAAGTTAACTACTTGGAATCACTCAGTTCTGGGCGTTTATCCAAAACTTTGTCGATCAAGCCAAATTTCACCGCTTCTTCGGCTGTCAAGAAATTATCGCGTTCTAGCGCGTTTTCCACCTCTTCAATGGTGCGGCCAGTGTGTTTTACATAGATTTCGTTCAAGCGACGCTTGAGAGCTTCTACGTTCTTGGCGTGGATAAGGATGTCAGTCACCTGACCAGAATATCCGCCCGAAGGTTGATGTATCATCACTGAAGAATGTGGCAAAGCAAAGCGTTGGCCAGCAGCACCAGCGCACAGCAACAATGAACCCATCGAAGCCGCCTGCCCCATCACCATTGTGGAAATTTGTGGACGAATGAACTGCATGGTATCATAAATCGAAAGGCCCGAACTCACCACGCCACCGGGCGAGTTGATATACATGGCAATTTCTTTCTTAGGGTTTTCGGCTTCCAAGAATAAAAGCTGCATGCACACAGAAGCGGCCACTTGGTCATCAATCGGGCCCGTGATAAAAATGATGCGTTCACGCAAAAGCCGCGACGGCAAATCATAAACGCGCTCTCCGCGCGATTCTTGTTGAATAACTGAAGGCCAGAAAGCTGCCTCAGGAGCATAATTAAATGGATCGCGCATATTACCCTCGTTTTCGTGAATCACTGCAAATCAGTTGCTATAGATAGGGAGGGTTAAGCAGAAGTGGAAGGGGTCTGCCAAAATGGCCTCATTTGAGAATTTTGCGGTTAAACTCTTACTTTGCATATATATGCTTCAACAGCGAGATCGATTGCATCACACCATCGCGGCGCACGATGCTGTGCCACAAGGCTCCCACAAAATGCAGGCCGAAGGCCCACGCTAAAACGCCGGAGGCAAATTCGTGGAAGTCTCCGATGAATGCAAAGCGCGAAATCATGTGCAGAATTTGCTCAGAGGGTGCATTCACCACAACATCGGTGGGTGCGAGATAGGCCTATGGGCCGCTGGTGAAGTGGCATGTACTGGGGTGCTTGGGGCTAATCGTTTAGCATCAAATTCATTGTTGGAAGCTGTGGTGTTTGCGGCACGGATTGCAGAGGATATTGGCGCGTTGGATTTGCCCGCAGTCCAGCCCAGCAAGAAAACGCAAGATGCTCATTCGATGCAAGAAGCTGAAAGCCTAGAGGCT
>JANLPA010000070.1:0-23278 GCA_031366855.1 Hyphomicrobiales bacterium
TTAGGTTTAGTGGTCATTTAAATGTCATCCAATCCTTCGAGGCTCGCTAGTGCTCGCACCTCAGGATGAGGGAAACTGACGCAGGCCCCAACAACAGGATGAGGAAAACCAACACAGTCCCTCACCCTGAGGTGCCCATGAAATGGGCCTCGAAGAGTTGGCTGTGCGAGTCTTGAATTATGCAACGGCTTTTTTCACTGCTTTCTTTGCAGCCTTTTTGACAGGAGATTTCTTTGCAGCTTTCTTGGCTGCCTTTTTAGCTGGAGCTTTTTTAGCGGCCGCCTTTTTAGCAGGTTTTTTCTTTTTGCCGCCACCTTTGGCTTCGCGTTCGGCGATCAATTCAATGGCTTCTTGCAGCGTAATTGTCTCAGGCGTTTGCTCGCCGCGCATGGTGGCATTGGTGGAGCCGTGCTTTACATAGGCCCCGTATTTGCCAGTGAACACTTCAATGTCGCCTTCACCATCAGGGTGCGCACCCAGATTGCGGAGCGCTGTTGGCTTGGAGCGGGCTGATGGGCCTTTGGCACGTTTCTCGGCCATTTTATCAACGGCGTGATTGAGGCCAATGGTGAACACATCTTCTGGCGATTCCAAGTTAGCATAAACGCCATCATGTTTAATGTAAGCGCCGAAGCGGCCAAAGTTTGCGGTGATTGGCGTTTTGGTTTCAGGGTGAATGCCCACTTCGCGCGGCAATGAAAGCAATTTCAATGCCGTTTCCAAATCCAGTGTGTTCACATCAGTTCTGGCTGGAATGGAGGCGCGTTGCGGCTTCTCACCTTCTACCGCTTCGCCCAACTGCACATAAGGCCCAAAGCGGCCAGCACGGCGGGTTACGGGCATTCCGGTCTCTGGGTCATTGCCCAACAAAATGCCATCGGCGGGCACATGGTTCGCAGCACTTTCCGCATTGGTGGAAAGCGGCCTTGTGAAGTTGCAAGTTGGATAATTGGTGCAGCCGACAAATGAACCGAAGCGACCCAGCTTCAAAGATAATTCGCCATCAGCGCAATTCGGGCATTTGCGCGGGTCACCACCGCCCGCAGGTACCGGGAAAATATGAGGCCCGAGAATTTCATTGAGAGAGTCAATCACTTGCGTAATGCGGAGATCTTTCACATCGGCCAAGTTTGCAGTGAAGTCTTTCCAGAAATCTCGCAACACTTGCTTGTAGTCCAACTCACCGGCCGAAACCTTATCAAGCTGTTCTTCAAGATTTGCGGTGAAATCAAATTCCACATAGCGCTTGAAGAACGATTCCATAAACGCCGTAACAACGCGGCCCTTATCATCAGGGATCAAGCGCTTTTTATCGATACGCATATAACCGCGATCAGAAAGCGTTTTAAGAATGCTCACATAAGTGGAAGGCCGACCAATGCCGAGTTCTTCTAATTTCTTGATCAGCGAAGCTTCAGAATAACGCGGCGGTGGTTCGGTGAAATGTTGGTTGGCAGCGATAGTTTTAACGCCGGTAATATCCCCCTTTGCCATGGCGGGCAGGCGCTTGGCGTCTTCATCTTCGCCATCATCCAAGTCTTCATTGTAAGCGCGGAGGAAGCCATCGAACTTTACAACCGAGCCATTGGCGCGAAAGGAATAATGCTTGCCGTCTGAACCTATGGTGCCAAGGTCTGCGGTGGTGCGTTCAAACTCAGCGCTTTCCATTTGGCTGGCAATGGTGCGCTTCCAAATGAGGTCATAAAGCGCAAGCTGCTCACCATCGAGAACTCCCTTAACTTGGTCCGGCAAGCGGGACGGATCCGTAGGGCGAATGGCTTCGTGGGCTTCTTGCGCGTTCTTGGCTTTGCTTGTGTAAGTGCGAGGTGCCGATGGCAAATAAGGTTCGCCAAAAGTTTTTAAAATTGCATTGCGGGCAGACGCAATAGCTTCGGGTGCCATGTCAATGCCATCGGTTCGCATATAGGTAATGAGGCCAACTGTTTCGCCGCCAATTTCCACACCTTCATAAAGGCGCTGGGCAATCATCATGGTTTTGGAGGATGAGAAACCAAGCTTGCGTGACGCTTCCTGCTGCAAGGTAGACGTGCGGAACGGTGCAAATGGGTGGCGCTTGGCGGGCTTGCTTTCCAGCGAATCCACGGTGAAGCGCTGGCCTTTAACGGCTGCTTCAATGGCTTTGGCTGAAGCTTCATCTTTCAGTTGCAGCTTTTCTAAACGCTTGCCTTCAATGCTGGCCAAGCCTGCCGTGAACTCCACGCCCTTGGGGGTTACGAAGGTGCCATCGATTGACCAGTATTCCTGTGAACGAAAGGCTTCAATTTCCAATTCACGGTCGCAGATTAAACGCAACGCCACTGATTGCACACGGCCCGCAGATCGCGCGCCCGGCAATTTGCGCCACAGCACGGGTGAAATAGTGAAGCCCACCAGATAATCCAATGCGCGTCTGGCCAAATAAGCATCGACCAAAGCTACATCCAACTCACGCGGGTGCGCCATGGCTTCGAGCACGGATGATTTGGTAATGGCGTTGAAGGCTACGCGCTGAACAGTTTTGCCTTTCAGTGCGCCTTTCTTTTTGAGAACCTCAAGCACATGCCACGAAATCGCTTCACCCTCGCGGTCAGGGTCGGTTGCTAGAACAAGGCGGTCGCTGCCTTTGAGGGCTGCCGAAATATCTGACAGGCGCTTGGCGGATTTCGAGTCAACTTCCCAATCCATTGAGAAATCATCATCTGGTTTTACCGAGCCATCTTTGGCGGGCAGATCACGCACATGGCCGAAAGAGGCGAGCACCGTGAAGTCACGGCCTAGATATTTATTGATGGTTTTTGCTTTTGAAGGCGATTCGACGACAACGACAGTCATTCATGGTTCCAGTTAGAAATGGCGTCCGCTCATAGGCGGAAAGGCTAGCTGTGGCAAGAATTCCCTCAGATGGAGTAAAAAACATCCTTTTACAACCATTCAGCAACCTTAAGTATCTTTTAAATATACTCAGCAGCCATAAGGTGCATCAATCCGGTGTGAGTCCGGAATTGAATTTGAAGATGCAAGGACAATGCACAAATAATGGAAAACTCTATTTCAGAACACAACCTAAAATCGCATTCGCGCGTTGGAAGCAATTATAAAATGAAATTGGACAGCAGGGAAACCGCGCAATATATTGCTGATATGGTGCTGGAGCTTCGTAATTTAGCTAAAGCAGTCGGAATTAAGTCTCTGCAAGATATGCTGGAACTGTGTTTCTATGAAGCTTTCGCCACTGCGAACAAAGTTATTCTGCCTGAAGGTGAATTGGAAAAGTTGCGGGAATTGAGCAAAGCCTCAGTAGCTTTGTGAGGCCGTCATTGGGTCGTCAAACCTCGATATTATCTATGAGACGAGTTTTACCCAGCCAAGCTGCAGCGAGGATGCGCAAGGGTTCGCCGGATTTTTTCGGTACGGCCAGAGTTTCGGAGTTGCGGGCCGAAACATAATCCACTTTGAAGCCCAGTGTGGTGAGTGAACGTGAAGCGGCGCGCGTGGCAGTTTGCGGGTTGGTGCCATTGCGAATTTTTTCAGTGGCTTGGTTGAGCGACTTATAAATGGCGGTGGCTTGGGTGCGTTCAAGTTTACTCAGGTAGCGATTGCGCGAAGACAGGGCCATGCCATCCTCATCGCGGATGGTGGGAACGCCAATCACCTGCGTGGGGATGTTTAAATCCTTGGCCATGCGGGTGACCACCTGCAATTGCTGATAATCTTTCTCGCCGAACATCGCATAGTTGGCACCAGACTGAATAAACAGCTTGGATACAATCGTTGCCACGCCATCAAAAAAATGTGGGCGAAATTTATCTTCAAGGCCAGCTTTGGCCGGGCCTTGCATATGAACTGAGGTGGCAAAGCCTTCGCCATAAATTTCATCTGCACTGGGAGCAAATATTAGGGGCGTGCCGGCTCCGGCTAATTTTTCCACATCGCTTTCTTCGTCGCGCGGATATTTGTTCAGGTCTTCGTTTACGCCGAATTGTTTTGGGTTGACGAAAATGGAAACTAGCACACGATCAGCCACTTGAAAGCCTTCCTGCACCAATTGCAAATGGCCTTGGTGAAGAGCGCCCATGGTGGGCACGATGGCATAGGACAAGCCATCAGCTTTCCAACGCGTCACTTCGCGGCGCAGGCTTTCAACAGTGCGAACTATTTTGGATTTCACTTTTTGTGATCCTTCACAATGGGCAGCAGGCCAGAATCCTTGACATCTTCCATGACAAAATAAGAATGCGTGCCTTCCACCATAGGAAGGGCACCAATCACGCCACCTAGAATTTCTCGATATTCACTCATGTCGCGCACCCGAATTTTTAAAAGATAATCAAAACCACCGCCGACCATATGGCATTCGAGAATCGGCTTGATGGGTTTTACTGCGGCATTGAACTTTTCCAAAGTTGCTTCGTCCGTGCTGCGTAATTTTACGGTGACGAACACCATCAAGGCTTGGCCCATTTTAAGAGGATCGAGTTTGGCGTGATAGCCTTTGATCACGCCAGCCTCTTCAAGTCGGCGGATGCGCACGGTGCAAGGTGTGGGCGAGAGGTTTATGCGCTTAGCAAGCTCAACGACTGATAGCCTGCCATCGCGTTGCAAGTGGTCGAGAATTTGGAAATCGGTCTTGTCTAGATTCTCCACTATATCTCTCCAAAACATTGGGATTACTTAAAATCTGCAACAAATATAGTGATAATAGCTTAAATATAGCACAAAGTAAGTGAATAAAATTCTTTCGCTTTGACTACAATTTGCCCCATATTTGAGGGTCGTACTAGGCTGAATAACGTGTTTCAAGCAACCCTTCGAGGCCCGTGTTCCGCGTGCACCTCAGGGTGAGGGAATTCTAATTTTTTCTCACCCTGAGGTGCGAGCCCTTGCGAGCCTCGAAGGGTTGGTGGCAACAAGTTGTGCAGAAGGTCGTGACCTTAACTCTGGAGCGCCACATGATGAATTTGCCAAATCGTAATGCCATTGATGCTGTGTTGTTTGAAGACGAAACTGTTCTGGTCAAACGTTTAGCGGCGGCCGCCACGTTGTCTCCTGATGATAATGCCCGCGTGGCAGACCTTGCTAAGAGTTTTGTTAAAGCAGTGCGCGGCAAGCGCAGGGCGCAAGGCAGCATTGATGCTTTTATGCAGGAGTATTCATTATCTTCGGAAGAAGGCGTGGTGCTGATGTGTTTGGCTGAAGCGTTGCTGCGTATTCCTGATGTCGAGACGGCTGATAAATTGATCGCCGATAAAATTGGTGGTCGCGATTGGGAATCGCATTTGGGGCAATCGGAATCTTTGTTCGTCAATGCTTCAGCTTGGGGACTGATGCTGACTGGTAAAATCGTTTCACTTGGCCAAGAGGTGAGTGGGGACGCGCTCGGTTTTATGAAGCGGTTTGTGCGGCGTTCTGGTGAGCCAGTGTTGCGCGGTGCCATGAAACAAGCGATGCGCATTATGGGGCGACAATTTGTTTTAGGGCAGACGATTGATGAGGCTATGGCCTCGGCCCGCCCACAAGAAAAACTTGGTTATTGTTATTCCTATGACATGCTGGGTGAATCGGCGATGACGGCTGAGGATGCAAAGCATTATTTGTGCTCTTATAAAAATGCGCTCACGGCGATGGGGCAGGGTGCTTCTAAAGACGTATTTGCCAATGTCTCGCTTTCGGTGAAGCTTTCTGCGTTGCATCCGCGCTATGAAGAAAAACAGGCGGCTGTTGCGCTGAAGGAATTATATGTTTCAGTGCTCAGTTTAGCAGAGCAAGCCAAGGCTCAGAATTTGGGTCTGACTATTGATGCCGAAGAAGTGGCGCGGCTTGATATTTCGTTGGAGCTGTTTGGGCGGTTGGCATCTGCTCCAAGCCTTAGTGGTTGGAATGGCTTGGGCCTTGCGGTTCAAGCTTACGGGCGGCGGGCAAAGCCTGCGCTGCAATGGTTGGCCGCTGTTGCGCGTCAAACGGGCCGTGTGCTTCCAGTGCGCTTGGTGAAGGGTGCTTATTGGGACACGGAAATCAAGCGCGCGCAGGAAGCTGGCCTCGAGACTTTCCCCGTGTTCACGCGCAAAGTTTCGACTGATGCAAGTTACTTAGCATGTGCCCGCTATATGCTGGGCCAGCCTGATGCGTTCTATCCACAATTTGCCACGCATAATGCTCAGACCGTTGCGGCGGTTACGGTAATGGCGGGGCCTTCGCAGAAGTTTGAATTTCAACGCCTACATGGCATGGGCCAAGCGCTATATGATGATGTTGTGCCTAGTCGGGCGGTTCGCATTTATGCGCCAGTGGGCAGCCACAAGGATTTGCTGGCTTATCTGGTGCGCAGGCTTTTGGAGAATGGGGCTAACACATCATTCGTCAATCGCATTGCCGATGATGATGCACCGCTGGATGATATTGTGGCCAATCCGGTTTCGGAAATTTCTAAACTCGTCTGCATTCCCAATTCCCGCATTCCTGCACCCAGAGATGTGTTTGCGCCGCGTATCAATTCGGCGGGTCTTCCCCTCTGGCGGAACAGTGATCGTGCAAATGTTTATGCCGGAATTGAAACTGCGTTAAGCAAGGAGATAGATGCGAGCGCCTTGGTGGATGGCAAAGTGACGGTTGATGGGCCGCTGCGTCAGATTTATTCGCCGCATGATTGCAAGGTGAAAGTTGGTGCTATGGCTGAAGCCAGTGACGCTGCTGTATTGCGCGCCATGGATTCTGCTGCTTTGGCCCAGCCCGCCTGGGATGCTTTGGGTGGCGAGGTGCGGGCTTCTATTTTGGAACGCGCTGCGGACTTGTTTGAGGCAGACATTCATCACTTAATGGCTCTGCTGGTGCGCGAGGCGGGCAAGACGATTGATAATGCCTTGGGTGATTTGCGCGAGGCAGTCGATTTCTTGCGCTTCTATGCTGCGGAAGCGCGGGCGCAATTTACCGCTCCCGCCATTTTGCCGGGGCCTACGGGTGAGAGCAACGAACTTACATTACATGGGCGCGGCGTGTTTGCGTGCATTTCGCCGTGGAATTTTCCGTTGGCCATTTTTGCAGGTCAAATTGCGGCCGCCTTGGCTGCGGGCAATGCCGTTGCCGCCAAGCCAGCAGAGCAAACGCCATTGGTGGCTTGGGCGGCGGTGAAGCTGTTGCATCATGCGGGTGTGCCACCATCAGTTCTGCAATTCTTGCCGGGTGATGGCGCGCGTATTGGTGCTGTTCTTTTACAGCATAAGGCATTGGCAGGGGTTGCCTTTACAGGATCTAATGACACGGCGCGATTGATCAACCGTGCGCTGGCCAATCGTGATGGAGCCATTCCTGTTTTGATTGCCGAGACTGGCGGCATGAATGCGATGATCGTCGATTCATCAGCGCTGCCAGAACAGGCGGTGCGCGATGTGGTGGCTTCAGCTTTTGACAGTGCCGGGCAACGCTGCTCAGCGGCGCGGATTTTGTTTGTGCAGAAAGATATTGCACCTCGCGTATTGGAAATGTTGCAAGGCGCATTGCAGGAACTTCGCATCGGTGATCCACTAGATTACAGCACTGACATCGGCCCCGTTATTGATGAAGAAGCGCGGGCTGGTTTGGACAAACACAAGGCTACTATGGCCGCTAAGGCCAAACTGATTTTTGAACTTCATATGCCAGCAGCTTGCGGCAACGGCACCTATGTGGCTCCCGCGATTTATGAATTGTCATCGCTTGATATGTTGGAGCGTGAAGTGTTCGGCCCGATTTTGCATGTGGTGCAATTTGAGGGTGAGAAGTTGGATGCGGTATGCGATCAAATCAATGCCAAAGGTTTTGGCCTCACGTTAGGTTTGCACACGCGCATTGAATCTGTGGTGCGGCAGGTGCGGGCTAAGATGAAGGTTGGAAATCTTTATGTGAACCGTAATCAGATTGGTGCTGTGGTGGGGGCGCAGCCTTTTGGTGGCGAGGGCTTATCCGGCACCGGACCAAAAGCTGGCGGCCCACATTATTTGCAGCGTTTTGCGGTGGAGCGGGTGTGTTCAGTTGATACCACAGCTTCAGGAGGCAATGCGGCGTTGCTGTCGATGTGATTAAGATTTACCCTTAAACGAAATACCATGCTCCACGGCGGATTTTCCGAATTTTTTGCGGATTACATCAATCGCCAGTTCAGCTTTGCTGCGGGCCGTACTTTGCGCGTCCAGGCTATTCACGTCATCATCGGATTTTGCTTCGGTGAGATTTGAGATGCCAACGCCGAGCAACCGGAATTTGGCACCCGTTGCCTCTTTCACTAGAAGTGGTTTGGCGCATTCAAATATGCGGTGGGCCAAGCGCGTTGGATCTTGCAGTGATACAGCTCTGGTGCGGTTTTTGAAATCAGTGGTTTTGAGTTTGAGGTTGATGGTGTGGCCCGCAAGTTCTGATGATTTGGCGCGGTGGGAAACCCGCTCACACAGCCGCCACAGGATTGCTTCAAGCTCTTCATAGTTTGAAATGTTTTCATCAAAAGTTGTTTCAGCACTGATGCTTTTGGTGTCGCTTTCCACAACCACATCGCGGGTGTCGTCACCGCGAGAGAGGTGATAGAGCCTTGCTCCCATGCTGCCGAATTGGCGCATGAGATCATTCTTTTCGAGATTTTGTAATTGGCCGATTGTACTGATGCCAGCCTTGGCCAATTTCTGTTGCATGGCGGTGCCCACACCCCAAATGGCAGACACGGGTTTTGGAGCAAGAACGGATTTTGTTTCGGCTTTACCAATCACCGAAAAGCCTCGAGGTTTTTCTAAGTCTGAAGCGAGTTTGGCTAGAAACTTATTATGCGACAAGCCCACTGAGGCTGTAACGCCGACTTCAGTTTGAATTTTGCGTATCAACTTGGCAAGGCTGAGAGCGGGGACGCTGCCGTGCAAGCGCTCTGTGCCTGAGAGATCGAGAAAGGCTTCATCAATTGAAACGGGCTGCACCAAGGGCGTGAACTGCAACATAATCTCGCGCACTAGGCGTCCTGCTTCGGCATATTTTTTCATGTTGGGTTTTATCACCACAGCATCAGGGCAAAGTTGCAGCGCTTTGAACATGGGCATGGCGGATCTTACGCCGTGGATTCTTGCGATATAGCAGGCAGTGGAAACAACACCTCTAACCTGCCCACCGACAATCACAGGCTTGTCTTGCAAATCAGGATTATCGCGTTTTTCGACTGACGCATAAAACGCATCGCAATCTATATGGGCAATCGAAAGTGTGTTCAGTTCCGCATGGCGCAGCAGGCGTGGCGAATGGCATTTATGGCAGCGCTTCTCATCTGCTTTGGTTTCAGCCAAGCAGTCTCGACAGAATCCGGGTGAATATTGATCTGCATCCATAGCGCCAGACTACGCTTGAGGCGTGTCAGAATCTAGCAGCGGTGAGGTCTAAAATATGTGGCTTTACGAAATCCCAACTGTGGGTGCGCAGCGACACAAAATCAAAATGTGGCGTGTGTTTGGCAAAGCGCTCATCTTGCAGAAAATGAACCAGTTTCACATGCGGGGCATGCTCATTCGCAGATTGGATAAAGCCCGGACTATCATCCACAAAAACCACAGGCCCATTAGTTCTGGCTGCGAGGTTTTTAATCGCTGGGCCTTTGGGTCCGGAGTTGGTGATCACCGGATAAGTTATACCAAGATCGGCCAAATTTTCGGTTCGATCAGATTTGGCAAAATGTGGCAAGTTGGTGAGCATCACCACGCTAGCGGATTTACCGATTTCGAGGAGAGCATCAACAGCGCCATTAATGGGGCTAAGGTTCCTCGTGCATTCGGCGAAAAAGTCGTCGATCAGCCGGCTTACTGACTCTGCTGATTCTGGTTCATTGGTTTTGATGCTGCGAATGTTGCCGGCCAACGCCAAGCTTATGGTTTCCAGCCGCAGCTGGCGCTGGGCCAAAAACTGCTCAAAGCTGCGGGTGAAGTGAACCACCACCTCATCCACATCACAGATCACCAAAGGTTTGGTGGAATCCACGTGAAGGGTGGTCAGCTGTTCTTTTGTGAAGTCAGGAATCATAGGTTGCACCGGGCAGGGCAAATCTTGCGCGCTGGAGGGATTCGGGCTTCACGCCACACGACTCGGCAAACTCAATGATCAAAGTTTCGTCCTGAAGGGCGTAATCGAGCACGAATCCTTGGAATTCAGGGCTTGCAGCACTTGATTGCAGATCATTTGGTGAAATGCCAGAAAGAGCCAAAAAACGTTCAAGTCTTTCCTCATCACAAACAATATAAGCAATTAAATTCAATGCTATAGTAGAAGCATCTGCCGTGTTAGATGAGCATGCTTTCAAAGTTAAATTCTCTGTCGGTTAACCAGTTTGGTCAACTAAAGGGTTAATTTTAAGGAGTTGGTTACAGAACTTGGCGCAAAATGCAAAGAGGCTTCATTTTTCTAAGAAGCTTTAGAGACGGGTTTGGGCCGTCCGAATCAATGGGCGGGGATTAAAATGGATTTAGGCAGATATGAATCTGTGAGCAATGAGACCGTGCCGGGAGTTGTGGCTGCGATGCAGAAAACTGTTCTCGTTGTTGAAGACAACGAACTTAATATGAAATTGTTCAACGATTTGTTGGAAGCGCACGGCTATAAAGTGGTGCAGACCAGAGATGGGCTTACGGCGC
This sequence comes from Hyphomicrobiales bacterium, assembly GCA_031366855.1. Classification (GTDB taxonomy): domain Bacteria; phylum Pseudomonadota; class Alphaproteobacteria; order Rhizobiales; family Aestuariivirgaceae; genus Aestuariivirga. The sequence continues at coordinate 10,626 of JANLPA010000070.1, forward strand.
TGGATATGGCGCGCAAGCACCGGCCAGATTTGATTTTGATGGATATTCAATTACCCGAAGTTTCCGGCATTGAAGTGACTAAATGGTTGAAAGAAGATGATGAGCTTCGTTCCATTCCAGTGATTGCCGTTACCGCTTTTGCCATGAAGGGCGACGAGCAAAAAATTCGTGAAGGCGGTTGCGAAGCTTATATTTCCAAGCCAATTTCTGTGATGAGCTTTCTACAAACTATCGACAAGTTTTTGAAGAAACCAACATGACCGCACGCGTTCTTGTTGTTGACGACATTCTCGCCAATGTGCGCCTTTTAGAGGCAAAGCTTTCGGCTGAGTATTTTGAAGTCGTGACGGCGATGAACGGGTTAGATGCACTTGAAGCCATTCAACGCAGCAAACCAGATATTATTCTGCTTGATGTGATGATGCCCGGCATTGATGGCATTGAAGTGTGCAAGCGCATTAAAAGCAATCCTTCCACACAACATATTCCGGTTGTTATGGTAACCGCTTTGGATCAACCAGAGGACCGTGTTCGCGGGCTTGAGGCCGGGGCAGATGATTTTCTGACTAAGCCGGTCAATGATATTTCGCTGTTCTGCCGCATTAAAAGTTTGGTGCGTCTAAAAATGCTCACTGATGAATTGCGCATTCGTGCTGAAACTGGCGATGCTATTGGCTTGTTTGCAAAATCTGTGATGCAGATGACTGACTATCCAGGTCAGGTGATGTTGGTTGACACCAAACTCTCATCGGCAGATCGAATAAGCGGCTTTCTCTCGGAAAAGCACAACGTGCATCATGTGAGTGATCCCTCACAGGTTGTAGAAATTGCTGCCAATGCCAGCCAGCCATTTGAATTGATTGTGGTCAGTTTAGATGAAACCAAGTTTGATGCTTTGCGGTTATGTTCGCAGCTTCGTTCATTTGAAGGCACCAGACAAACACCAATTTTGATTTTAGTTGATCAAGATGATCAGCCGCGCTTGCTGCGGGCTTTAGATATGGGCGTTAATGATTATTTGATGCGGCCCATTGACCAGCAGGAATTGATGGCGCGGGTGGCAACCCAAGTGAAGCGTTGGCGATACACTGAGCAATTGCGCATGAGTGTTAAAACATCGATTGAATTGGCAATTACTGACTCACTGACTGGCCTTTACAATCGCCGCTATCTTGAATCGCATTTGGGACATTTGATTGAACATTTTATCAATCGTGGAAAATCGCTTACAATTCTGGCCATTGATGTGGATTTTTTCAAGCCAATCAATGACACTTATGGCCATGATGCAGGCGACAAAGTGCTGCAAGAATTGGCAGCACGAATTAGAACCAATACGCGTACCATAGATTTGTGCTGCCGCACCGGCGGTGAAGAATTTGTGCTGGTGTTGCCAAGCACGGGTTTGGATGCAGCCGAAAATATTGCCGAACGTTTGCGCAAATCGGTTGCCAATAAACTGTTTCTGGTTGGCCCCCAGCAATCGGTGCCTGTTACAATTTCCATTGGCTTGGCCGGGCTGGGTGATGCTGATGACTCGCTTGATCGCTTGCTCAAACGAGCTGATTCCGCACTATATACGGCAAAACGCCAAGGCCGGAACCGCGTTGTGCAAGCTGCGGCTTAATCTCTTGCAAGTTTAACCTTTACAAACCTGCGTCCAATCGCCATTTCCTGTGCAATTGCTTTGGTTGCAGGAGGATTTTCTTTCTGCAATAGTGCAAAAGAGACATTTTTGAGGAGAGTATCATGGGTTCACTTTCAATTTGGCACTGGGCGATTATTTTGGTGGTCGTGTTTTTGGTGTTCGGTGGCAAGGGCAAGATTTCGGATTTAATGGGCGATGCTGGAAAAGGCATTAAGAGCTTCAAAAAAGGCCTTGCAGATGATCCCGTTGATGCAAAAACCTTAGAAGCTGATGCTGCTGAAACAGCCAAGCAAGCTGCTGAAAAAATAAAAAGCTAAGCGAATTCCATCATGGATTTTGGTTTCGGCGTCGGATATTCCGAGCTCTTTGTGTTAGCTATCATTGCTGTCGTTGTCATTGGCCCGAAAGATTTACCGGTGGTGTTGCGCAAATATGGCCAGTTGATGCAAAGGCTTCGGGGCATGGCGCGCGAATTTCAGGGCCATGTTGATGTTGCTATGAAAGATGCAGGCGTTGCTGATTTGAAAAAAGATCTGCAAGGCATGCAAACCGCCGTCAACAGCTCCATGAAAATGCCGGAGAGCGCAGCGTCGATCAGCCCGCCAAAGAAAAATGATTTTGATAAATTCTTTGGTGAAGCGCCTGTTGCTGGTGAAACCCGCGCCGCGGGCAATGCAGTTTCGGAAACATGACCAAAGAAGATATTGACGCTTCAGAAGCACCCTTGATGGACCATCTACTAGAGCTGCGCACAAGGCTTATGTGGGCGGTTGGATCATTCTTTGTGGCTTTTGTTGTCAGCTTTTATTTCTCAACGGAATTGTTTCAACTTCTCATTTTGCCCTTCAAATGGGCGACTAGCGCTGATGTAAAACTAATCTCAATCAAGTTGCTCGGCTTCTTTTTGGTTAAGCTGAAAATCGCCATGTTCGGCGGCATGTTCATTGCCTTTCCCATGATTGCGACCCAAGTTTATAAGTTCGTGGCCCCCGGTCTTTATAAGCATGAGCGTCAGGCATTGTTTCCTTATCTTATTGCCACACCTGTTTTCTTTGTCTTGGGTGCAGCATTGGTCTATTTTGTGCTGCTACCATTTGCGATTAAATTCTTCTATACTTTGCCGCCTGTGGGTGTTGAAATTTCTCCCGATGTTGAGGCCTATCTTGATTTCGTAATGATGTTGATTTTGGCCTTTGGCCTCACGTTCCAACTACCAGTGGTTTTAACTTTGCTGGGCCATATTGGCATCGTCAAACATGCACAGCTAACCAAGGGCCGCCGCTTTGCGATTGTTGGCGTGTGCGCCATCGCCGCTGTTATTACGCCGCCAGACCCGATTTCTATGCTCGCCATGGCAGTGCCGCTTGGTTTGCTTTATGAAATTGCGGTTGTTGCCGTAGGTTTCTTAGAGCGCCGCCGTAATAAGGCCGCTGCGTCGAAAGAGCTGGTTCCGTAAAAGCCATTTGAGTGCCGATGCGAAGCGCCCTATAGGAAGCTGAAACCAGTCTCCTAAGGTGATAGCATGCACGATATTAAAGCCATCCGCGAAAACCCAGCCGCATTTGATGCAGGCCTAGCTCGGCGTGGATTGGCACCTTTGTCTGCATCCTTGCTCGGCATCGATGAGCAAAAGCGTGAGACGATGCAGAAGCTGCAAGACGCGCAAAGTCGGCGCAATGCTTTGTCGAAAGACATTGGTGCGGCCATGGGCAAGAAAGATGTGGCGCTGGCTGATAGTTTAAAGGCTGAAGTTGCCGGCCTTAAAGATGTGATCACATCTGGCGAAGAACAAGAACGCGTGCTGATCAAGCAACTGAATGATGCGCTCGCCGTTATCCCTAATCTGCCGATGGCTGATGTGCCAGATGGCAAAAACGAGCATGACAATAAAGAAGTGCGAGTGTGGGGCCAGAAGCCATCCTTCGCATTTGAGCCGCAACAGCATTTCGATATTGGCGAAGGCTTGGGCCTGATGGATTTTGAAATTGCTTCAAAACTTTCAGGAGCCCGCTTTGTTGTGTTGAAAGGGGCACTGGCTCGCATGGAACGTGCCTTGGCGCAATTCATGCTCGATTTGCACACATCTGAATTTGGTTATTCTGAAACTTATGCGCCTTATATGTTGCGCGAAGAAGCGATGTATGGCGTGGGGCAATTGCCAAAATTTGAAGAAGATTTGTTCAAAACCACCAGTGGCCATTACCTCATTCCAACTGCCGAAGCACCACTGACTAACTTGGTGCGCGAACAAGTTTTGGATGAGGCCAAATTGCCAATCCGTATGACAGCTTATACGCCATGCTTCCGCGCTGAAGCGGGTGCGGCTGGACGTGATACGCGTGGCATGATCCGCCAGCACCAATTTTCAAAAGTGGAATTGGTTTCGATCGTAACACCTGAGCAAGCCGATGCCGAACATGAGCGCATGTTGAGTTGTGCAGAAGAAGTTTTGAAGCGGCTTAATTTATCATATCGCACAATTGTTCTCTGCACAGGTGACATGGGCTTTGGCAGCCGCAAGACTTATGACATTGAAGTATGGTTGCCCGGGCAAAATGCCTTCCGTGAAATCTCTTCCTGTTCGCAGTTTGGTGAATTCCAAGCCCGCCGCATGGAGGCCCGCTGCAAAGCGGCTGATGCCAAGCAAACGCGTTACGTTCACACGCTGAATGGTTCAGCACTTGCCGTGGGCCGCACCATGGTGGCGATTTTGGAAAATTATCAAAATGGTGATGGCTCCGTCACAATTCCAGACGTGTTGCTCCCCTATATGGGCGGGATCACAGTTATCAAGAGGCCGTAACCCATGCGCATTCTGGTCACCAATGATGACGGCATTCATGGCCCCGGTTTAGTTGCGCTGGAAAGCATCGCGCGGGCCATTAGTGATGATGTGTGGGTGGTAGCGCCTGATGAAGAACGCAGCGGGGCAGGGCACTCGCTCACGCTGTCTAATCCTTTGCGATACCGCCAAATTGACAAACGCCGTTTTGAAGTAACAGGCACACCGACCGATTGTGTGGTGATGGCGGTACGGAAGATTTTGCCTGCACTGCCAGATCTCATTTTGTCTGGCGTTAATCGTGGGTCGAACATTGCTGATGATGTGACTTACTCCGGCACCATTGCCGCCGCCATGGAAGGCACCCAGCTGGGAATTAAGTCGATAGCCATGTCGCAGATCACGGGCATGTATGGCAATGGTGAAAGCTTTGCGGTGGCGGAGAAATTTGGCATGGACATTGTGCGTAAGTTGATCGCCATGGAGTTTGGTCCCGGCGTTTTTATGAATGTAAATTTTCCAGATTGCAGGCCCGATGAAATGGCGGGCATAGACATCACCATGCAAGGCAAGCGCGACCAGAATTTTCTGCTGGTTGATGAACGCAAAGATGGCCGAGGCAATCCCTATTACTGGATCGGCTTTGCCAGAGAACGCGGCAACCCACCTGCAGGCACCGATATAGCCGCCGTGTTTAACAAGCGCGTATCCATCACGCCTCTGCACATGAACCTCACGCAGATTGACGCTCTGGATGCGCTGCGCAGTGTGTTTAAGTAGATCGACTTTTTACATCGCTGCATGGCATTGATGTTGGCGGTGGAATAATTTTAGGGTGCTGAGAATTCGCCTTTTGTGTACCCCTGCAAATAGAGCAACGCCGTCAAGTCGCCATGATTGATCACATAGGGTGCTTGTTCTTGCACCTTGGGTTTTGCGTGCAGAGCAACACCCATTCCAGCTTCCAGCAACATCGGAATATCATTGGCGCCATCGCCCACCGCAATTGAATCCGCGAGAGAAAGCCCGCGTACTTTACAGATGCGGTGTAGCGATTCAACCTTTGCTTCTTTGCCCAGAATGGGCATGGCCACATCGCCTGTGAGTTTGCCATTTTTGGTTAATAGAGTGTTGGCACGGTTTTCGTCAAAATCCAAGGCTCCCGCCACATGCGCGGTGAAAGCCGTGAAACCGCCAGATACCAATGCTGTGTAAGCGCCGTTGGCCTTCATGGTGGATAGCAGGGTCTTGCCTCCTTCCATAAATGTAATCCGTGTACGAATTACATTTGCAATGACACTTTCATCTAAACCCTTGAGCAAGCCCACACGTTCTTTAAGCGCATTTTCAAAATCTAATTCGCCTCGCATGGCGCGGACCGTGATGTCTTTTATGTGGTCGCCCACTCCGGTCATAATGCCAAGTTCATCAATGCATTCTTGGTGGATCATGGTTGAATCCATATCGGCGATGAGCAGCTTTTTGCGGCGGTTGGCGGTGAGCACTAGGTTCACGTCAATTGCAAATGGTTTTAACCGCGCCTTGGCTTCCTCACTAAACTGCGTGAATTCGGCGGCTTCGCCAACGGCCAGCCATTTAGGTTCTCCGCCCACTAGGGCCGTGACCACGGGTGTGATTGCGTTAGAGCCGGGGGCTGCTATGAGAACGAGAACAGAAGTCATGATGATCCAACGAACACAAAAATCAGTGCTGCTTATTGCAGGCCCCACCGCTAGCGGCAAGTCTGCTTTGGCATTAGGCGCGGCGCGCACGCGAAATGGTGTGATTATCAATGCGGATTCCATGCAAGTGTACCGCGAATTGAGCATTCTCACAGCCCGTCCCAGCGCCGAAGAAGAGGCCCTTGCTCCGCACCGACTTTATGGAACCATGAATGGCGCCAGCGAATATTCGGTGGCGCAATGGTTGGCGGATGCTGAAACCGAAATTCAAACTTGCTGGATCAATGGCCAGTTGCCGATAATCTGTGGTGGAACGGGCCTCTATTTTATGGCGCTAGAAAAAGGTCTGGCCAAGGTACCGCCGATTGATCCTGATGTGCGAGAAGGTTGGCGCAGTTTTGAAGGCGATCTTCATGCCGAGCTGAAGGCACGACATGTGCCCAGTGCCGAAAATTTAAACCCCGCTGATCGTCAACGCTTGATCCGCGCATTGGAAGTGTACGACAGCAGCGGAAAACCTTTAAGCCAATGGCAAGCCGAAGCGCAGGAACATTCGCTTCTGAGCGGCGTTACCGTTGAACGACTATTTATGAATGTGGAGCGCGAGGAACTTTATGCCAGAGCTGATAAGCGGTTTGACACAATGATGGAGCAGGGTGCTTTAGAGGAAGTGAAAGCTTTACCAGTGCTTGACCCTGCCATGCCCCTGATGAAGGCCATTGGTGTGCCGCAATTGCGCGATTATCTGAGCGGTGCGTTGAGTTTGGCCGATGCGGTTTCGCTCAGCAAGATTGCAACACGCCATTATATAAAACGGCAAAGCACTTGGTCTCGTGGGCAAATGAAGGAATGGCCGGTTGCGCCCTCCAAGATTGGAACGATATGAAACTATTTCACGCGTTGGTTTTGATCTGGGTGACGTTCGGGCTTGCACAACCCTCCCTTGCCGCAACACAAGGCCCGGCCGCTTTTTTTCAAAAAATTGATCGCCAGCTTTGTGCCAATTTCAAAAGCACGAAATGTCATCGCAAACACAGAAGCCATGTTGTGCCGAAAACCAAAGTGGAAAAAACTGTAGTTCCACCGCAAGCCCCTGTTGCTCCACAGGTGGTTCCCAAGCCCACGTTGAAGCCTGACGTGCCGCAGCTCCCCAAAGCTCCGGCTGTGCTTCCGCCTGAAAGGCCACACATAGCCACACTTGAGCCGGCTGTCCTCCCCACGGCAAAGCCGCCCGCACCTGATTCAATACACCCACCAGACAATGCCTCATGCCTCGCCGCGCTAAAAGCCAAGCATGTAGATTTTGACTCGGTTGGTCAGCCACCTGGTTTGCCAAGCTGCATTGTTGTGCAGCCTGTGCAGTTAAAGTCCGTATTGGTAAATGGTGCGAACATACAATTGCCCGATCACCCAATTCTCAATTGCGCTTTTGCCGTGAATTTTGTGTCGTGGCTGCAAGATTTGGGTGGTCCGGCTGCGATTGCTAAAGAAGGCTCGGCGATCACACAATTTTGGACTGGCCCTGGTTATCAATGCCGTGGCCGAAATGGCGATATATCCGCGAAAATCAGTGAGCATGGGTTTGGCAATGCCGTCGATATTGAGCGACTGAAATTCTCCGATGGCCTTATGATTCTTGTGCATGACGCGCCCGACACCACAGCGCCGGGGTATGACGTGTTAAAAGCCATTCGCGCATCTGCTTGTCTGCGTTTCACAACAGTTCTGGGCCCCGGCTCAAACGATGCCCACCGCGAACATTTTCATTTTGATTCTGGCGTTCATGGCAAATCTGGAACCTATAAGATTTGCGAGTGAATCACTTAAGCAAGGCACAAAATGCCGCAAACTTATTAAGGCAAGATGTGGAGTAGCATTTGTCAATGTTAAATACTTTATAGAGCTTTGCTGCTGGGTAGTGTAAAGTTCGTTACATAAGTAATTTTTTGCACGATTGAAGGATAGAGGCTCCATGCAAATCGTCAAACGAACAGCCACGCTTTTTTCAATTGCGGCTTTCGTTCCGTTGCTTGTGCTCGGCAGTCTTTACGTTGCTTCGTTATTGCAACAGAAAAATCAGGCAAATGAGGAAAAGGCACTCGAACGGGTATCTGGCTATATGGGCCAGGTCGATGGAAAATTATCAAGTGATCTGAGGGCCCTTACATTGCTTTCTGATTCCAAGTTTTTTGTAGCGGGCGATTGGATGCAAGCGCGCAATTATGCTGAGACGTTTGCAAGTGCCTTCAGTAACTGGCGAAATATAGTTTTGGTGAATGGTGCTGATGGCCAACCACTTTGGGAAACCATAGCGCCTTCAGATAACAGTTCATTAAAAGCTTTAGAGGTTCTAACCGTTGCCAAATCAAAGCAAAGTCCTGAAGGTTTTGACGCGCTAATTGCAAAGCGAGAATGCGATTGCGTTATAATGCAAAGAAATTTCAACATTAACAACTCTCCTTATCTACTGCTCGTCGTGCGCGATGTTAAGGACATTCAACAGGGCCTCATGTCTGTGGTTTTGCCGGGTGAAATTGCTGCCGTGGTCGATCGAAATGGCAGCTTCATTGCTCGGACGATCGATTCCAAAGCGCGGATGGGAACCCCCGCCACCCAATATGTGCGAGATGCTGTGGCAAAAGGTGGAAGTGGGGTTTATTCGGGGACCACATTTGAAGGGCTGCGCAACCGCACAGCCTATGCAAGTTCAAAATTGTCTGGTTGGTCAACCCATATTGCCGTTCCCGCGTTAAGCTATTCCACTCTTTCAAAAGGGTCGCTCACTTTTGCATTTTTGGGAATTTTCAGCGCATTTGGTTTTGCTGCTTTTGCGATATGGTATGCAATAAATGATCTCGCCAACAGGCGGAGATCTGAGCAAGCACGGATGCGATCACAAAAGCTTGAGGCTTTGGGTTATCTTTCCGGTGCAGTGGCCCATGATTTCAATAATCTACTGGCAGTTATGACAACTTGTCTGCGTTTTTTAGGTAGTCCGATTGAGAAAGCCAAAAAAGAAAAAGTTATCCAAGAAGGACTAGCGGCCGCTGGCAGAGGTGAAAAGCTTGTGAAGCAACTTCTCACTTTTGCGAGAGACAAACCAATGGAGTTGGAGTGTGTTGACCTGGAAAACACCATTATAGCAATTCAGGATTTGGTGGCCAGGTGCTTGGGTCCAGGAATTTTCTTAGAAACAAGCATAATGCCACGAGTCAAATTTGTGCACACAAATGCTTCTCAGCTGGAAATCGGCTTATTAAATCTTGCGGTAAACGCGCGCGATGCCATGCCAGATGGTGGCACCTTTTCGATTTCAACAAAACGTTCAACAGAAGTCGGGTTCGTTGATTTGATGATCAAAGATAGTGGTGTTGGAATGTCCAAAGATGTAGCGGCTCGCGCACTCGAGCCATTTTTTACCACAAAAGAGGAAGGTAAAGGAACTGGATTGGGCTTGGCGCAAGTGCAGCGTCTGGTGAAAGAATCGAGTGGAACTTTGCTTTTGGAGACAGAGCCCGACAAAGGTACTGTATTCATTCTGAGATTGCCATCATGTAAGCCGAGTTTGCGCGCTCCCGAACCGCGGGCAAAACTGAGGTAGAGCCGTCTTTCAGGGTAAACTTAAAATAGAACATATATTGAATCCCGATAATTTCGGCACTGCATCTGTTTGAATTTTAGTTATCATAATAGGCTAGCGCATCCTGTTATCACTTCCTATATGTTGGCTGGAAAGCAAATGAGGTTTGTTATGTACACGATCAAAGGCTTGTTGGATAAAGAAGGCCAAGCTGCTGTTCTAGCGTCTGGCAAAGATTGGAATGAAGCTCGGGAAAAAGCTGCAGAACTGCGGAAGCAAGGGCTTGTGGTTGAAATTTGGCACGAGAACGGTGTTAAAGTGCCCGAACCAGAAGTTGATTTGAATGCCTAATGGCCTCAAAGGTGAAAAGCGCCTCTTGACAAATTCTGTCCCGCCCTTACAAATCCCATCCATGAACAATACTCTTATCGTCGTCGTGGGATCGCGTGGCACCGCAGAAGGTTAACCTTCTGGGCTATTTGGTGTTGCGCGGTAAGGCTCCTCTCAGGGGCCTTTTTTATTGACCAAAATGACGTTAGAGAGATTTTTGAGAAGTGAGGATTTGACATGGCTGCTGATGAAATGATGACCGGAGCGGAAATGGTGTTGCGCGCCTTAGCCGACCATGGCGTGAAACATGTGTTCGGTTATCCCGGCGGCGCCGTGCTGCCAATTTATGACGAGTTTTTTCAGCAGGATAAAGTAAAGCACATTTTGGTGCGCCATGAGCAGGGGGCAACCCACATGGCTGAAGGTTATGCAAGGTCCACGGGCAAATGCGGCGTTGCGCTTGCTACCTCTGGCCCGGGAGCCACCAATTGCGTGACGGGTCTCACCGATGCAATGCTCGATTCCATCCCCATGGTGTTGATCACGGGCCAAGTGCCAACGCATTTGATCGGCAGTGACGCGTTTCAAGAATGCGACACCGTGGGCATCACGCGCCCCTGCACCAAGCAGAACTGGCTGGTGAAAGATGTGAATGATTTGGCGCGCACTTTACATGAGGCGTTCTATGTTGCCATGACGGGCCGCCCCGGCCCCGTGGTTGTTGATATTCCAAAGGACGTGCAATTTGCTGGTGGCAAATATGTGGGGCCTGAAGGCATTATCGTAAAATCCTATCAGCCAAAAACCCAACCAGATGATAAGGCCATTGCCGCAGCCATTGCTTTGATTGCGACAGCCAAGAAACCGCTGTTTTATACTGGTGGTGGTGTGATCAATTCTGGCGATAAGGCATCTGCTTTGCTGCGCGAATTTGTGGCGATGACGGGAATTCCAATCACCTCCACTTTGATGGGTCTTGGCGCTTATCCAGCCTCAGGACCAGAGTGGCTTGGCATGTTGGGAATGCACGGCACTTATGAAGCCAATATGGCGATGCATGATTGCGATGTGATGATCAACGTGGGTGCGCGCTTTGATGATCGCATTACCGGGCGCTTGGATGCTTTTGCGCCCAACTCCAAGAAAATCCATATCGACATTGATCCATCATCAATAAACAAAGTTGTTCGTGTGCAGGTGCCAGTGGTGGCTGATGTGGCCGCCGCCTTGGAGGCCATGATTGCGATGTGGAAGAAGAATCAGAACAAGCTTGATCCTGCTGTTCTCAACATTTGGAAAAAGCAGATTGCAGATTGGCGGGCGGTCGATTGCTTGAAATATCGCCGCAACAAAGATGTTATTATGCCGCAATATGCTGTCGAGCGGCTCTATGAGTTGACCAAGGATATGGACACTTATATCACCACTGAAGTGGGCCAGCACCAAATGTGGGCGGCACAGTTTTATCGTTTTGAAAAACCAAACCGCTGGATGACATCCGGCGGCCTTGGCACCATGGGCTATGGTCTGCCCGCCGCCGTTGGCGTGCAAGCGGCACACCCTGGTTCATTGGTGATCGACATTGCCGGTGACGCCTCGGTGCAAATGACCATGCAGGAGTTTTCAACCGCCATTCAATATAAACTGCCGATCAAGATTTTCATTTTGAACAATCAATATATGGGCATGGTGCGGCAGTGGCAGCAACTATTACATGGAAATCGCATGAGTGAAAGCTATTCTGAAGCTCTGCCAGATTTTGTGAAGCTTGCAGAAGCCTATGGCGGCGTTGGTTTCCGTTGCGATAAGCCTGAGGATTTGGATGGCATGATCAAGCAAATGATCGCGTCGCCCCATCCCGTTTTGTTCGATTGCCGGGTGGCCAATCTCGCCAATTGCTTCCCGATGATTCCATCTGGCAAGGCCCATAATGAAATGCTTTTGGGGGCGGATGTTTCCGATGAACAAGTTGGCACCGCTATTGATGCCAAAGGCAAGCAGCTGGTTTAAGGATAGATAAAATGAACACAACCGCTCCCCAATCAGCTTATTTCATCGATACCAAAAAACAGGAAGTCAACACCCACACTCTTGCTGTGGTTGCTGAAAACCAGCCCGGTGTTTTGGCCCGCATCATCGGCCTGTTCGCAGGTCGCGGCTACAATATCGATTCACTCACCGTGTCTGAAACCGAACATGAAAAACATGTTTCGCGTTTCACCATCGTAACTTCCGGCACTGAAAAAGTTGTAGCCCAAATCAAGGCTCAGCTTGATCGTATGGTGCTGGTGCATTCCGTGGCCGATCTCACCGTGCAAGGAAATTTCATGGCGCGTGAGCTTGCTATGGTGAAAGTGGTGGGTGCGGGCGACAAACGCGTGGAAGCATTGCGCTTGGCCGATGCCTTCCGCGCCCGTGTGATTGATGCTTCAACTGACAGCTTCGTGTTCGAGCTCACAGGCAAGCCCGATAAGGTCGATCAGTTCATTTCACTGATGGTGCCGCTGGGCTTGGTTGAAGTTGCGCGCACAGGCGTAGCTGCAATCAGCCGTGGGCCAGAGGGTATGAAGGGGTGAGCTCGTAGTTAAGAAGGGACCTCATCCGGCCTTCGGCCACCTTCTCCAAAGGAGA
>JANLPA010000072.1:0-22871 GCA_031366855.1 Hyphomicrobiales bacterium
TCTCCTTTGGAGAAGGTGGCCGAAGGCCGGATGAGGTCCCTAGCTACGCGTTCAATACTTTAGGGTTTCTCTAGCTGCCCTTCCGTTCACGATCAAGCATCAGTCTTCTTCACCAAAGATCGGGCAAAGAAACCTGATACGGCCAGAAGTGCCGCCGCTAAACCGAACCATGTAATCGCGTAACCCAAATGGTTGTTGCTGAGTTCCACGTGTGCGGGATGATCGTGGGCGGATGTGGTTGCTAGCAAAATCTTTTGCAAAACAAATGGTGCAATTTTTACGTCTTGCGGCGCTTGCGCTGCTGCCCACATGGCTGGCAGGTCCCACCAATACCAAATGTTGTTTATTTCATCATTATCATTATCAAAAATGCCACGGCCTTTTTTGTGCAATCTTATTATGCCGGATATAGTTTCAGCACTCGCGTCAGTGATGGTAATTTGTTTGGTGGCTGCGGGGCCTGAATCCAGCAAAACAAAGATACCATCGCTGCTGGCAAATGGTGCGATGATTTCCCAACCGGGCTTGCCATCAAATGACATAATTTTTGCAAGGGTGTGGGCTGGATCAATGTAGCCATCGGCCATAACCATCATATATTCAATATCTTCACCCCTGGCTTGTCGCGCCATAGCATCGGCCAGTGTTATCGGTGCAGCATCCATGCGCGCTTCTAACAGGGCGATAAGTTTGGCTTTTTCAGCGAGGCGGAAGATTTGCCAGGTGCCCAAGCCGCAGAGAATGATGAGGCCGATTGTGGTGGCCAGCGCCAATGGCCAAAGCCTTTTCACTGCTGTCTACCCTCTTGGGCATTGTGCTTCCATTGCTGGCAGATAAGGAAACCTTTGGCCGGGCGCAGCATGATCAAGGGCAGAATGATGAGTACTGGAATTGCCATCAGCACATGCACATACCACGCCGGGCTATAGGCGATTTCAACACCAAGTATCGAGCCTACACCAAACACGCAAGCAACGAGCATGACGAACCATGCGGCACCGTCGCCACTATCAACAAAATCATAAGAGAGGCCACAAGATGTGCAGGATTTGGCTACAGTTAAATAGCCATTAAATAATTTGCCACGGCCACAGCGCGGGCATTTTCCGCCGACCCCGGTTTTGAACGCTGAGATCGGCGGATAGTAGTTTTCAGTCATTATTCGATCGGCATCAGACCGCCATGTGAACCCCAGATATAAACTGCGGCAAACAGGAACAGCCAGACCACGTCCACGAAATGCCAATACCAAGCGGCAGCTTCAAAGCCGAAATGTTGCTTTGGCGTGAAGTCACCTTTCAGGGCGCGAACCAAGCAGACGATAAGAAAGATGGTGCCCACGAGAACATGAAAGCCATGAAAGCCAGTGGCCATGAAGAAGGTGGAACCATAAATGTTGCCGCCATGTTCGCGGCTGAAAGCAAATAACGCATGGCCATATTCCCACGCTTGCACACAAGAGAATAATGCGCCCAAAATTATGGTGAGGATGAGGCCATTGACGAGACCTTTACGATCATTGTTGAGAAGTGCGTGATGGGCCCAAGTTACAGTGGTGCCGGAGGTGAGCAAAATCAGAGTGTTCACCAAGGGCAAATGGAAGGGATCAAAAACGATTGTTCCAGCTGGTGGCCAAATCCCGCCAGTGGCTGCAATGCGCGCTGCCATTTTGGCTTCACCAGCAAAAAGGCTAGCATCAAAAAACGCCCAGAACCATGCCACGAAGAACATTACTTCAGAGGCAATGAACATCAACATGCCATAACGCAAATGCAGCGCAACTACGGGAGTGTGGTCACCCGCATGGGCCTCCTTGATAATATCACGCCACCACATAAACATGGTGTAGAGTACGAGGGCAAAACCAACAAAGACGCCGATGGACGTGCCACCATGCATCCAAGTGACGGCACCCACCGCTAAGATAAAGGCCGACACTGCGCCAATGGCTGGCCAAGGACTTGGATTGACCAAGTGATAGTCATGATTTTTTGCGTGTGCATCGGCCATTGTAGTTAGCTCCTCAATTCGTTTTTAGGTCAGCGGTTTCAGCAACCGCAGGATAGAAAGTGTAAGACAGTGTAATTTCGTGAATGCCTTTGGCATCGGCATCATCAAGAATGGCGGGATCAACAAAATATGACACCGGGAATTCTTTGGTTTCGCCCGCTTTTAGGGTTTGCTTGGTGAAGCAAAAACATTGAATTTTGTTGAAATAAGCGCCTGCCGCAGGTGGCGACACATTGTAAACGGCAGAGCCCGTGAGCGTTGTGAAATCAATATTCTTGGCGTCAAAATAGGCTATGGCTTGTTCGCCGATTTTGATTTTCATTTCGGTTTGGCGCGGATGAAAATCCCACGCCAAGGCGCCTGATGTGTTGGCATCAAAACGGATTGAGATAAGCTGATCAGTGGCTTTTGCCGGGGCCACATCAGCGCGCTGCGTGGTGCCGCCAAAGCCGGTGGCTTTGCAGAAGGCCTTGTAAAAAGGCACAGCCGCATAAGACAAGCCAAGCATGGCAATAACGAGAGCCGACGCACCAAGGGCAACACGATTATTTTTGCTGTTCAACATCACTGAACACCATGGGCAGCTTGATAAATCTTCACCAATGTTGTGATGAAAATAATAATCAAGAAGGCAACGAGGCACCATGCCATAACGACACTGCGCTTTTTGCGACGCTTCAAGTCTTCTGCTGAAAACTTAGGAACTGGTTTCTGTTCGGTCACATCAACACCGGTAAATTGAGCAGGCGTTCAACCAAAATCAAAGCGAACACCGCAAAGAGCCACGTGATCGAAAAGAAGAAAAGATGTTTGCAAGCTTCGTCTGAAGCAACGCCTTCTGGTGCGCGGTAAACATCAATGGCGTTTTTCAAAAACACCATTGTTAGAAAACCAGCACCCGCAGCATAGACTATTCCAGCTGTGCCAGTGAGCACCGGCAGGGCCACGGTAGGCAACAACAAAAGTGAGTAGATCAAAATTTGTTTGCGTGTTTCGGGGCGGCCCGCAACATTTGGCAACATGGGGATGTTAGCTTTGTCGTAATCACCTTCGCGGAACAGAGCCAGCGCCCAGAAATGCGGCGGCGTCCACATGAAAATCAAAAGGAACAATGCAATCGAACCAAGGTCCACGCTTTGGGTAACTGCGGCCCAAGCCACCATCGGCGGAAAGGCACCCGCAGCTCCACCAATCACAATGTTTTGTGGCGTGAAGCGTTTGAGGCCAATCGTATAAACCACCACATAAAAGAAAATGGTGAAGGCCAACAATGCTGCCGATTGCCAATTGACCAAAAGGCCGAGCATGAGCACCGAGGCAGCAGCAAGTGTAAGGCCAAAGCCCAGTGCTTCCCCCGGCAGAATTGCACCGCGTGGAACTGGACGCTGCGCGGTGCGTTTCATCACCGCATCAATATCGGCATCATACCACATGTTTAAGGCGCCAGAAGCGCCGGCACCTAAGGCAATGCAGAGAATGGTAATGAAGCCCAACCATGGATGGATATGGCCCGGCGCTGCAACGAGACCGACAATGGCCGTGAAAACCACCAGCGACATGACGCGGGGTTTGAGCAACGCGAAATAATCAGATGCTGTGCCCTGCCCGCCTTGCGGGAGAGTGACATCTGAAATTTCCACGTTGTCGATTGTCATTGTCTTACTTAATAATTGGAAGCGTGTTGAACTGATGGAATGGCGGTGGTGAAGGCAAAGTCCATTCCAAAGTTGTGGCACCTACACCCCATGGGTTTGCTGGGGCTTTCACCTTCTTGGCATAGGCACTGAATACGCCGAACAAGAAGACGAGCACGCCAACTGATGAGATGAGCGAGCCATAAGTTGAGATAGTGTTCCATGCTTCATAAGCGGCTGGATAATCAATATAGCGGCGCGGCATGCCTGCAAGACCTAAGAAATGCTGCGGGAAGAACAGCACATTCACGCCAATGAAGGTGATCCAGAAATGCAGCTTGGCGATGGTTTCATTATACATATAGCCAGTGATTTTGGGGAACCAATAATACCAGCCACCAAAGATTGCGAACACCGCACCGAGCGACAGCACATAATGGAAATGTGCCACCACATAGTATGTGTCTTGCAAGTTGCGGTCCACACCAGCATTGGCCAGAACCACGCCTGTTACACCGCCTACGGTGAACAAGAAGATGAAGCCGATGGCCCACAACATAGGCGGACGGAATTCAATTGAGCCGCCCCACATTGTTGCAATCCACGAGAAGATTTTAACGCCCGTTGGAACCGCAATGATCATGGTTGCAGCCAAGAAGTAAGCTTGCGTATCAGCATCAAGGCCCACTGTGTACATGTGGTGCGCCCACACCACAAAGCCCACCACGCCAATTGCCACCATGGCATATGCCATGCCCAAATAACCGAATACGGGCTTCTTAGAGAAGGTGGAAATGATTTGGCTGATGATGCCAAAGCCCGGCAAAATCAAAATGTAAACCTCAGGATGGCCGAAGAACCAGAAGAGATGTTGGAACAACACTGGGTCGCCACCTTTTGCTGCTTCAAAGAACGATGTGCCGAAGTTACGATCGGTAAGCAACATGGTGATGCCGCCTGCCAGAACTGGAAGCGACAGCAGCAGCAAGAACACCGTCACTAAAACTGACCACACGAAGAGTGGCATTTTATGAAGCGTCATGCCTGGGGCACGCATGTTAAAAATTGTGGTGATGAAGTTGATGGCACCGAGAATTGATGAAGCACCTGCCAAATGCAACGACAAAATTGCATAATCCATCGCTGGCCCAGGTTGGCCAGTGGTTGAAAGGGGCGGATAAATGGTCCAGCCGCCGCCAACACCGTGCATGCCAGGAGGGCCTTCCATGAACATAGAAATCAACAGAAGAGCAAAGGCGGGAACCAAGAGCCAGAACGAAATATTGTTCATGCGTGGGAAAGCCATATCGGGTGCGCCAATCATCAAAGGCACAAACCAATTGCCAAATCCGCCGATCATTGCAGGCATGACCATGAAGAAGATCATGATGAGGCCATGGGCGGTTACGAAGGCGTTGAACATTTGCTTGCCATTATCCAAGGCCGCATCCGCCGAAACGCCATAAACCATTTGCGCGAAGCCACCGAAATATTGAATGCCGGGATGGGCCAATTCTAGGCGCATCATCACCGAAAGGAAACCGCCAATCACACCTGCGATAATGGCAAACCACAGATACATGGTACCAATATCTTTATGGTTTGTGGAATAAACGTAACGACGCCAGCCTGATGGATCAGCGTGAGCGTGGTCGTCATGTAGTGCGTGAGCAGTTGCCATTCTAGGTGCCTCTCAGATCAAATTAGTTTTGTGCAAGCTTGGCTTTGGACCAAGCATCAAATTCTTCTTGGCTTACCACATGCACTTCAATGGGCATGAAGGCATGTTCTTTGCCGCAAAGCTCAGAGCATTGGCCGTAATATACGCCTTCTTTGGTGGCCTTGAACCAATCTTCATTGAGGCGGCCTGGAATAGCGTCAATCTTCATGCCGAAGGAGGGAATGGTCCACGCGTGGATAATGCCATCAGGGTCAGACGTTACAATCAGCTTCACAGTTTTGTTTACTGGAACAATCACCGGAACATCAGTAGCTAAAAGATAGGGCTTACCAGCTTTTTCAGCATCGGCTTGTGGCAGCAGATAGGAGGTGAACGAAACCTTTGCCGTCTTGTCATCATTCAAGCCGAGGTCTGGATATTCATAAGTCCAATTCCAGCTTGGATTACCTATCACTTTAATAGTCATGTCTGGGGTTGGAATGTCGCGCTGCAAGTAAAGTAACTTAATCGAAGGCACCGCTATAACGACCAGAATAAGAACAGGAACAATCGTCCAAATTACTTCAATGAATGCATTGTGAGTTGTCTTAGAAGGAACTGGATTCGACTTCGCGTTAAACTTAAGCATGACGTAAATCAGCAACGCCAAAACGAATAAAACAATTGCCGTCATTCCGGCGTGCAGCCAGAAACTAAACTCATGAATAAAATCGGCAACGGGCGTAACTGGATCTTGCAAATTAATTTGCCAGTCGACAGCTTTGCCTGCTTCAGCAAAAGCACTCAAGGGTGTGAACAGCAAAAATGCTAAAGCTAACAGCCCCAAAACCCGCTTTGAACTCATTGTCATTGCCTCATATTTCCTTAATTTGCGCTAGCTTTGCGCAAGCCACGCCATCCCTGTAACGGGACTCAATTCTAGGCCGTTTGTTCACCACATTATACGGGTGGCCGCAACTGAACTGGGCGCGGCAAAACGTCATTGGAGATAGGTTTTGGTGACGGGTCGGAATTCTGCCGCATTTGCAGGGGAGACGATGGCACAGTTGCAGCCTTGACTCCTACTGAAAATGCGGTTGTTTTCGTATTTATTGGGGTCTAAGAGCCGATGAAACGTGAATTAGAGGATCAGCGAATCGTGAAAATTCGTACTATTTGCCAATTTGCATTGGCTGCTTGTGTAGGTTTTGCTTTGGCTGGCGCTGCATTAGCACAGGACACAAAGACTGATGCAACGAAGTTGCCGCCCAAGGGTTTGGGCCCGCGCAAAAATGCGCCGCAACCTGCTGCAGCTGGTGCAGCTCCGCCTGTTGAAACTGTTGCAACCCATGGTAAGTGGTTGGTGCAATGCTCCGATATTCCGGCACAAGGCGATCAGCCAGCGCAAAAATCTTGCGGCATGATCACCGTTGCTGCCAATGAGAAAAACCCCAATATTGGCATTCAGTTGATTATCAATAAAATAAAGCAAGGCGATAAATCGCAAACCTTAATGCGCGCCATGGTGCCACTGGGGGTTTATCTACCAACGGGCATTGCCATGGAAATTGATGGCACAGCTTTAGATGGCCGTATGAACTTCACCCGTTGCATGGGCCGCGCTTGTGAAGGCTTTGGCGAGGCATCGGATGCAACGCTTAAAAAATTCATGAAGGGCAAGCTTGTGACATTTTATGTTTATGATCGCCCTGGTAATGGTTTTCCAATTAAAGTGCCGTTGACCGGATTTGCAGAAGGTTTGGCTGATTTGACCAAACTTGCCGCGGCAAAATAAATCTAACTTCGCACTGGCAGCTGGGTGTGGCATTGCCTATGTTGGGGCATGACACAAATTATCTGCTCTGATCTCGAAAAATTGGGCGGCGCTTCGGCGCAGCGTTTGATTGCTGACACTTTGGCCAAAGCTGATGATGGCGAACTTTTTATTGAGCGCCGCCAAACTGAAAGCTTTGTTTATGATGACGGCCGGTTACGCTCGGCCAGCTTTGACGAATCGGAAGGCTTTGGCCTTCGCGCTGTTTCTGGCGAGACTGCTGCTTACGCGCACTCTTCTGATCTCAGTTTAGAAGCTTTGAAACGTTCGGCTGCGACCAGTGCTTCAATTTTGAATGGCGGGCGATCGGCGCAGGTTGATGTATCGCCTACCCCATCCTCGTGCAAACTTTATGGGGCTGATAATCCGGTTGAAGCCATGGGCTTTGCTGCCAAGGTCAATCTGCTTGAAGCAGTTGATAAGTTTACGCGCGCTCTTGATCCACGCGTTAGCCAAGTTTCGGCTTCAATGGCGATGGATTGGCAATCAGTTACAATTGCGAGAGCTGATGGCTCAATTTATCGCGATGTGCGGCCGCTGGTGCGCTTTGGGGTTTCAGCAGTGACCAGCGATAATAAAACCTCTGGTCAAGGCAGCCATGGCTTTGGTGGGCGTGGACAACCTTTAAGTTATATCACTGAAGATAATTGGCAGGCAGCGGCACGTGAAGCGGTGCGCCAAGCACTGGTTGCCCTTGATGCAGGCCCTGCTCCCGCTGGTGAGATGGATGTTTTGTTGGGGCCAGGCTGGCCCGGCATTTTGCTTCATGAAGCCATTGGTCACGGGTTAGAGGGTGATTTCAACCGCAAGGGCACATCGGCATTTGCTGGTCTTATGGGCCAGCGTATTGCCTCAGAAGATGTGACCGTGGTTGATGATGGCACGCTGGTTGATCGGCGCGGTTCCATCAACATTGATGATGAAGGTACGGCGCCCAATTGCACCACATTGATTGAAAAAGGCATTCTGGTTGGCTTTATGCAAGACCGCATGAATGCGCGCCTTTCTGGGGTTAAGCCCACGGGCAATGGCCGGCGGCAATCTTATGCCCATGCACCTCTGCCACGCATGACCAACACGTATATGTTGAATGGCAATCGTCATCCTGATGAGATTCTGGGCTCGATGAAAAAGGGCCTCTACGCCAAATCATTCGGCGGTGGGCAGGTTGATATTACGTCTGGCAAATTTGTGTTCACCTGCACAGAAGCTTATATGATTGAAGACGGCAAAATTGGTGCACCAGTTAAAGGTGCCATTCTGATTGGAGCTGGTGCTGAAGCGCTGAAACAAATTTCCATGGTGGGCAATGATATGGCTTTAGACCCCGGCATTGGCACCTGTGGCAAGCAGGGCCAAGGGGTTCCTGTTGGCGTTGGCCAACCCACCTTGCGCATCAATAATCTCACAGTGGGCGGCACCACAACTTAATCATGATAACGCCTAATCTGGTTATTTTTGATATGGACGATGTGCTGTGCCATTATGATTTGGGCAGGCGTTTGCGTGAACTTGCAACCTTGGCTGATGTGACGGCGCGTGATGTGCGGGCAGCCCTTTGGGATTCTGGTTTTGAAGAGTTGGCAGATGCTGGTGGCTATCCTGATCCTGATCTTTACATTCAAGAATTTGGCCAGCGCCTCGGTTATCCCATCACCAAAACACAATGGATTGCGGCAAGGCGCATTGCCATGAAGCCCAATGTGGAAGTTCTGGACTTGGCGGCAAAACTTTCAAGCCAAGCTATGCTTGCTATTTATACCAACAATGGACCGCTGGTTAAAAACCACCTCGATACGTTGTTTCCAGAAGCGGCAGCGATTTTTACTTTAAAATTTTGCTCGTTTGAATTTGGCACTAAAAAGCCAGACCCTGAGAGCTTCACGCGCCTTACTGATGTGCTGGGGCAGAACCCAGAGAATTGTTGGTTCATTGACGATAAAAAATCAAACGTTCAAGGTGCCCGTATTGCTGGTTTGCGTGGGCATCATTTTACCCATTATGAAATGCTGGCGGCAGAAGCCAAGAGCTTAGGATTTGAAATATGACCGATGCAGCAACGCCCTTTCAAGCGAAGTTCTTAGAAGGCTCGATCATGCGTCATATCATTATTATGACGTTGACGGGTGCCGTTGGTTTGATGGCGGTGTTTCTGGTTGATCTGGCTGATCTTTATTTTCTTTCGCGCCTGCATGACGCCAACATCACCGCCGCCATTGGCTTTGCAGGCACAATTGCCTTTATCAATTTGAATTTAAGTATTGGAACAGGCATTGCCTCTGCGGCTTTGGTTGCTCGCAATATGGGAATGCGAAATCCGGCTCGCGCCAAAGAGTTTGCAACGAGCGCTTGGCTATTCACAGTCTTGGTCTCAATTGGCTACACATTATTGGTGGCGGTTTTTCTGCCGCAGATTTTGACTTTGTTTGGTGCTTCAGGAGAGGTTTTACAACAAGCTGAACTTTTTGTTTGGACTTTAACACCTGGGTTCGTTTTCCTTGCGGCAGCTCTCAGTTGTTCTTTCAGCCTGAGAGGGATTGGCGATGCACAGCGCGCTATGTACATCACGTTGACCGCAGCAATCGTCACACTCATTCTTGATCCGATATTTATCTTCTATTTTGGGTGGGGCATTCAAGGGGCAGCAGCCGCCAATGCTATTGCAGATTTTAGCGCATTTCTCGTAGGCATGCACGGCCTTGTGGTGGTGCGAAAATTTTTGAGTTTTCCGACTTGGGCTGGATTAAAACGTGATATTTCGGCAATCTGGCAAATTGCTTTTCCAGCAGTTCTCACCCAGCTCGCAACACCCTTTACCATCGCTTACACGATGGCGGTCGTGGCTCCGTTCGGCAATGATGCCGTCACAGCTTCAACGATTATTGGCCGCTTAGTGCCGGTGGCGTTTGGTGTGATATTTTCATTGTCAGGTTCGGTTGGTCCCGTCATCGGACAGAATTTTGGAGCCAAGAAATTTGATCGTGTGCGCCAAGCCTTGCGCGATGGCATGACATTTTCATTTGTTTACACGGTGATCGTATCGCTGATTATTTTTGCGTTGCGCAATCATATCGCCAATGTGTTCAGCGCTAGTCCACGCGCCACAGAGCTGGTTATTTTCTTTGCCACTTATGTGGGCGTGAGCTGGGCCTTTGCTGGTGCGCAATTTGTGGGTGCTGCTGCCTTTAATAATCTGGGCAGGCCCGGTCTTTCCACGTGGTTCAATTGGGGCAAAGCTACACTTGGCACAATTCCCTTCGCCCTAGTGGGGGCACACTATTGGGGGCCAGAAGGCATTATGCTGGGAACAGCAATTGGTGCTGTGCTTTTTGGCATTGCCTCAGTGTGGGCGGCGTTTAGAGTGGTGGATGGACTAGAGCCAAAAGCGGCTCACCTTGCGCCAGAACTCAATTAAAACGCCGTGGCGGGGCAAACTGTCGGACTGTTGGGCTTGATGGTGGGCATATTCGCGCATTTTAATCTCCATTAGTATTTGTGATCATTCGATATAGAATAATCGCATTTTTTGATTGATCTTACTAACAAATGTATTTTATACTTCATATCAATTCTTGTGATGTGAGGTGCCGCTATGATTCCCAATCTCGACATTGACCAACTCAAAACCTTTCTGGCAATTGCTGATGTGGGCAATTTCACCCGGGCTGCTGATGAGGTGAACAAAACCCAATCAGCGGTTTCCATGCAGATGAAACGCTTGGAGGAGGTGCTTGGTCGCCCGCTGTTTGCGCGCGATGGTCGTGGCAGCCGCTTCACAAATGATGGTGAACGACTGATTGAATATGCAAGGCGCATAGTGTCCCTCAGTGATGAGGCGGTTTCAGCTTTCACCAAACCAGAGATCACCGGCACGGTGCGCTTTGGTACGCCCGATGATTATGCCGATATTTTTCTGCCTGAAGTTCTGGCCCGCTTTAACCGCACGCACCCTTTAGTGACAGTGGATGTTGAATGTTACAACAGTGCAGTTTTGAGTGACCGCGTTCAGCGCAGTGAGCTTGATCTCTCAATCGTAACTTTTTACGGCGACCGCAATGGTGAGCCAATGCGGCGAGAAGAATTGGTGTGGGCCATGTCGGCCCGCCACAGTTTACATTTGCTGGAGGAATTGCCCTTAGCAGTTTCGCACACCGGCTGCATCTGGCGTAAATTGGTGGTTGATGCTCTGGAGAAATCCAACCGCAAATATCGCATTGCCTATTCCAGCCCAAATTCATCGACGCTTAATGCGGCCGTGCTTCAGGGTTTGGCCATTGCCGCCATGCCAGAAATTTGCCTGCGCCCCGGAATGCGTGTGCTGACTGAAGCTGATGGCTTCCCAAAGCTCGGAGTGTTCGACATCGGACTCATTCGCAAACCCGGCAAGCTGAGTTCAGCCGTTGAAGCTTTGGCGCGGCATGTGCAGGAGGGACTGGGGAGTCAGAGACTGATGTTGGCGGCGGAGTGAAGTTTAGTAGGCGCTCTCAACAAAAACTTTATTGATATCCTTGCCCCAAGCGCCGTTATATTTCTCAAGCAAAACATCGGACCTTGAGCGCCCGCTGTGAACTTCTTCATCCAAGACATTTAGGAAACTTTCTTCGCCGTGTCCGCGTGTGACAAGACCCTTGCGGGCGATTGCTAAAACGGTCTTGGCAATATGCTTTAAACTGCGGCCCATGAATTTGGCATTGAGGCCAAGCTTTGGCACTTCATCGCGCATCGATTGGCGCTGTTCGGCTGTCGCTGATTTTATAACGTCATAAGCCGCATCGAGCGAAGACTGCTCATAGAGCAAGCCCACCCAGAACGCGGGCAATGCACAGAGTTTATCAGCAAGGCCAGAATCGGCTCCACGCATTTCGAGATATTTCTTCAAACGCACTTCAGGGAAAATGGTGGTGAGGTGATCTGCCCAATCTTTCATGGTTGGTTTTTCACCCGGCAGTTGCGGCAATTTTCCATCGAGGAATTTGCGGAAGCTTTCACCAGACGTGTTTACGTATTTGCCTTTTCTCATGGCGAAATACATGGGCACATCTAAGGCGTAATCTACATAGCGCTCAATGCCCATGCCGTCTTCAAACACAAAAGGTGTCATGCCTGCGCGGGAGTTATCGGTGTCCGTCCACACATGTGAACGGAAGGATTGATAGCCGTTGGGCTTGCCTTCCAAGAATGGCGAATTGGAAAACAAAGCTGTGGCCAGTGGTTGCAGCGCAATCGAGGTGCGTAGCTTTTTCACCATGTCGGCTTCGGATGCGTAATCCAAATTCACTTGCACAGTGCAGGTGCGGAACATCATATCGCGGCCCATGGTTCCCACCTTATCCATATAAGGGGCCATGATTTTATAACGGCCTTTGGGCATTATGGGAGTTTGTGCGCGAGTCCATACGGGGCTGGCACCCAAACCTAGAAAGCCAATGCCAAGCTTATCACCAATGTCATGCACTTGTTTCAGATGTTCGGAAATTTCGCCGCAGGTTTCATTCACAGTTTTGAGAGGTGCTCCAGACAATTCAAACTGGCCACCGGGCTCCAATGAAATGTTGGCCAATGAATTTGGATCAGCCAGCGCAATGATGTGCTCGCCTTCATAAACCCCTTCCCAGCCGTAACCATCGCGCAAGCCTTCAAGCAAAGCGCGGATGCCATTTGTGCCTTCATAAGGCACAGGACCAAGGGTGTTTTTATAGAATGGGAACTTTTCGTGTTCGGTGCCAATGCGCCATTCTTCCTTTGGCTTAAAACCTTCGGTGAAATAGCTGATCAGCTGAGCGCGGCTTTCTATGGTTGCGCGCGCTGCTTCATTATCGGGCGTTGGTCCGCTCACTTGTTTTTAGCTCCCATTAGAACCCCTATCTAGGGATTCCAAATGACAGCGGCAAGCCACAGATTGTAATATATATTATTACGATTTAGCAGGGCTTCCCCAATCCCCAATGGCGGCTTGCACCAGCGCCAACACCGCAACCGCGGCTGTATCAGCCCGCATAATGCGCGGGCCCAAGCTTATGCCAATGACAAATGGCAGAGATTTCAAATGGCGGCGTTCTTCTTCATTAAAGCCCCCTTCTGGGCCAACAATGATTGCGGCAGGGGTTTTAACACCTTTCAGGGCTTGTAATGGATCCGAAATGATTGCTGTTTCATCGCAAAATATCAATGTTCGGGTTGCATCCCAACCGCGTAGAACAGCTTCAAATTTTTGCGGCTCTAGGACTTCGGGCACATAAACCAGATTGCACTGCTCAGCAGCCTCAATCACATTGGCTTTCATGCGGTCTAGATTTACCCGCTCAGCAACGGTGCGGGCGGTGATGATGGGGCGCAAACGCCTTGCGCCAAGTTCGGTGGCCTTCTGCACCAGATAATCTAAGCGCTGGTGTTTGAGAGGCGCAAAAAGATAGTCAATATCGGGCGGGGGCGAAGCACCACTCACGTTTTTTTCACAGCGGATGGCAACGGATTTTTTACCCGCTTCAGTAATGAAAGCCAGCCATTCACCATCAGCGCTATTAAAAACGCGCAAGGCATCACCTGGAACCAGACGCAGCACATTGGTTAAATAATGGCCCTGCTCTTTGGGCAGCGTAATTTCCGCTGCTCCTGAAAGCGTTTCTTCAACATGTAACCTTGGTGTGGTTTTTGCCATTCCGCTCGTGTAACACGGCGCACATGACTGAGGCCAGCCAGATTGTTGATGCGGTTAAGGGAAGTTGGGTGGACCATTTGCCTGAAGCTTTCCGCCCCTATGCGCAACTCATGCGTTTAGACCGACCGATTGGCTGGTGGCTATTATTGCTGCCGTGCTGGTGGGGATTGGTGCTGGCGCAAATTGGCGCTGGCGGCGGCATTCCAAACTTTAAATATGCAACGTTGTTTTTAGCAGGTGCCATTGTAATGCGCGGTGCGGGCTGCACGCTAAATGATATAGTGGACCGCGATATTGACGGCAAGGTAGAGCGCACGCGAATGCGGCCCATTCCTTCCGGATGCGTAACAGTTAGAGCGGCGGCTATTTTTCTGGCGTTGCAATTGCTGCTGGGCTTGCTCATCTTGCTCCAGTTCAATTGGTTCACTGTCGCTCTCGCAATTGCTTCGCTAGCAATCGTGGCGATTTATCCATACATGAAGCGCATCACCTATTTGCCGCAGGTGGTGTTGGGCATGGCCTTTAATTGGGGAGCGCTATTAGGATGGACTGCTATTCATGGTGCAGTATCTTGGGCAGCGGTTGCGTTATACATCGGCGGTATTTCCTGGACCATGGCCTATGACACCATCTATGCCCATCAAGACAAAGAGGATGACGTGTTGATTGGGGTTAAATCCACAGCCCTTAAATTTGGCGCGGCCACGCCGCGGTGGCTGGTGTTTTTCTTCTGGGCTTCTTTGGTGTTGATTGACCTTGGGTTGTGGCTTGTATCAGCCCCGCTTCCTGCCCATGTGGGGGTGGCTGGTGCTGCTCTTCATGCGACATGGCAGGTGGTTCGATTTAAAGACGATAATCCGGCGCTGTGTTTAAAACTCTTTCGGGCTAATCGCTTTTTTGGTCTCATCATTCTCGCTGGATTACTTATAGGAAGCATTATTCAATGACAGATGAACTTCTAAACATTGCATCTGATGTGGTGGCGCGGGCTTTAAAACGTGGCGCAACGGCTGCTGATGCTATGGCCATTGAACGGCGGGACACCGAAATTTCGGTCAGACAAGGCAATATCGAAAAATTGGAAACAGCTGAATCTCGCGAAATTGGTTTGCGGGTTTTTGCTGGGCAATCATCGGCCTTGATTGCCGGAAGTGTTCTCACATCTGAAGCGCTGGACCGGATGGTGGAACGCTGCGTGGCAATGGCGAAATTAGCGCCGCCCGATCACTATGCGGGCCTTGCTGAATCTTCGCAATTGGCCAAAGGGACCATTGATTTGGATTTGATTTCGGCGGATTTTCCAACCGCAGAAAAATTGAAAGCGATGGCACTTGAAGCAGAAGGTGCTGCCCTTGCGGTGCCGGGTGTTACGCGCAGTAATGGCGCTGGGACATCGGCATCCGACGGCATAATCGGGCTTGCTGCTTCCAATGGATTTGCCCGTTCCTATCGGCGCACTGGCTTTGGCCTCAGCGCTTCAGTGGTTGGTGGTGAAGGCACAGCCATGGAGCGCGATTATGATGGCACCTCGGCCAATCATTTTAGCGATTTAGAAACGCCGGAAAAAATTGGCCGCACAGCAGGCGAGCGTGTGATGAAGCGCTTAAACCCGCGCAAGTTATCTTCACAATCAGTGCCGGTGATTTTTGATCGACGGGTTGCGTCAAGTCTCATTGGGCATTTTGCTGGGGCCATCAATGGTGGTGCTATTTCGCGTGGTGTGAGCTTTTTGAAAGACCATATGGGCAAGGCGGTTTTCAAATCTGGCATCAACATTATTGATGATCCCTTGCGTCCTCGCGGCCCATCCTCGCGCAGTTTTGATGGTGAAGGCCTGCCCGTGCAGCGCCGCGCACTGATTGAAAAAGGGTTGCTCACAGGCTGGGTTTTAGATTTGCGGTCATCTCGCCAATTGGGCTTGACGCCCACCGGCAATGGCGGTCGCGGGCTTGCCTCACAGCCTTCGGCTGGCACCAGCAATTTGCATTTGGAAGCTGGAACAGATTCACCTGACGAGATGATCAAGGCCGTTGGTAAAGGTTTGCTGATTACCGAGTTCATTGGCAGCAGCATCAATTCCGCCACGGGTGATTATTCACGTGGGGTTTCTGGCTATTGGTTTGAGAATGGTGAAATTCAATATCCGGTGAGTGAAATTACAGTGGCAGGAAACCTCATTGAAATGTTTATGGCACTCACCCCGGCCAATGATTTGTTGTTTAAGGGTTCCACCAATGCGCCCTCGTGCTTGGTAGAGAGTATGACCATTGCTGGGCGTTAAAGTTCCCGATCGTTTACAAGCCGATGCGGAATTGCTGTGCGGCACCATGCACGAAGCGGGTGCGCTTGGCCTGAAGTTATTGGCGCAAAAGGTGAAACATTGGGCAAAGCCTGACGGCTCGGTGGTGACTGAGGCTGACGTGGCCATCGATGAATTTTTAAAGCTGCGCCTGCATGCGGCAAGGCCCACCTATGGGTGGCTTTCAGAAGAAACCCCTGATGATGCACGACGCTTAACGTGCTCAAAATTATGGGTGGTTGATCCTATTGATGGCACCCAGAGTTTTGTTAATGGCACCGATGGCTGGTGCATTGGGGCTGCATTGGTAGATGGCCAACGGCCTGTGCTTTCAGTGCTCTATCGTCCGATGGTGGATGAATTTTATTTTGCAGCAGTTGGTTGTGGTGCATGGTGCAATGGCGAGCGCTTGAGCCCTCGTGATGGCGCATCGCTTGATCAAGCTCAATTGATCGGCACGGGCAAGGCGTTGAAAGTTTTGGCGGCAACTGGTGTTAACGCCGTTAATTCTCCGCAGCATCCGCTGCTCTTGCGGTTGGCCTTTGTGGCGCAGGGGCGCACGGATATTGCATTTTCAATCGGCAATAAAAATGATTGGGATTTGGCGGCGGGTGACTTATTGGTGCAAGAATCTGGAGCCAAGCTTAGCACTTTAGACGGCGCGCAAATGATTTATAACAAGCCAGAGTCATGGCAAAACGGAATGGTGGCCGCGGGGCCATTGCGGCACGCAACATTGATGAAATATCTGGAGACACTATGACGGCGAAAAAAGATGAGCAACTCATTCACTTGGTTTTTGGTGGCGAGCTTGATGATGTTTCGGAAGTGAAATTCAAAGATTTGGCTTCACTTGATGTGGTTGGGTTTTATCCGAATTATGCCACCGCCCATCAAGCTTGGCAGGGCAAAGCGCGCGAAACAATTGACAACGCACAGATGCGTTATTTCATCGTGCATTTGCACAGATTGCTTGACCCAGCGAAGGATGATTGACGCTCTAAACCCTGCCCTCAGCTTGCGCTTTCGCGAGCGGCAATTCAGCCACAGTTTGTGCCGCCAAAATTTTTCGCACCTCGGCGCAATCAATCTGCATTTGCGCCACCAATTCTTCAACTGATTTAAACGTTTTGTCGCCGCGCACCAGATCGACGAAGCTTACAATTAAAATACGGCCGTAGAGATCAATAGTCTGATCGAGCAAAAACACTTCTAAAAATGTGCGGTTGGTGTTGAAGGTGGGGCGGTCGCCAAAATAGGCGGCTCCCTGCCATTGTTCAGAACCAGCTGCATCGCGCACGGTGACGGCATAAATGCCGCGATAAGGTTCGGCACCAGGTTCGAGAATAATATTCGCGGTTGGGAAACCAATAGTGCGCCCACGCTTATCGCCATGCACCACTTCGCCCATCACCATCCAATTATAGCCGAGTTCTTGAGCCGCTTGGCGCAAGTGGCCGCGGCGCAAAGCTGAACGAATTGAGCTTGAGGAATAAGGCGCATTGCTATCGCCATCATCCGTCACTTGATCAACAATGGTAACGCCAAAATTATGTAAAGCGCCCTGCTCACGCAAAGTATCAGAGCCACCTTTGCGGCCTTTGCCGAAATGAAAATCATAGCCCGTCACAATATGCGAAAGACCCAAGCGTTCAACCAAATGGATTTTGATAAAGTCTTCGGGTGTGGAATTGGCCAGCATTTCATCAAAGGCAATCGACACCACAAAACTTGCGCCTAGTGCTTTGGCAAGGCGGTGTTTCAAGGCTGGCGGGGTGAGACGGAAGACTGGTTCTTGCGGGCGGAAATAGGTTCGCGGATGGGGTTCAAAAGTTAGGATGCCCCAAGATTTGCCTTGCTGTTCGGCCAAGGTTTTGGCGATTGCCAGCAGCTCTTGATGACCACGGTGCAACCCATCAAAATTTCCAATCGCCACTATGCTCCCGCGCAAGTGATCTGGCAAAATCTCATGTGAGGCAATGGTTATCATGGCAGGGCCTTAGCTAAAACTTCAAGTCCAGTCTAGCTCTGGCAGACTTTTTAAGATTTGTGCTAATGGCACCATGCGCAGCACATCAGCCAAAACATCTGCACCTGAATTAATGCCGCCGGTGATCAACACACATGGTAAACCATAGTCGGCAGCGCCCTTAATGTCGGTTTCGGGGCCGTCACCAATGGCTAGAATTTGCGACTTGAGCACCGGCACTCCCCGCAATTTTTCAGCTTTGTTCACAGCTAGATCATAGATGGGTGTGAAGGGCTTTCCGGCCATTAAAACTTTGCCGCCGATTTTGAGAAATTCATCGGCCAAGGCTCCTGCACAATAAATAAGTGCTTCACCTTTTCGCACCACCTTATCTGGGTTGGCGCAAATCATGTTGAGGTCTATGTCTTTTATCTGGTGCAGGAGGCCTTCGTAATCTGCGGGTGTTTCGTTGCGCTCATCAAACAGGCCCGTGCATAAAACTGCTTTGGCCTGTTCAAGTTCCACACGTTTAATCGCAAGGCCATCATAGATTGAATAATCACGCGTGGGGCCAAGGTGGAACAATTCGCCGCCGCCATGTTCAATGATCAACGTGCGAGTGACATCGCCGGAGGTTACAACGGCATCGTAGCACTCGCGGGAAACACCTATTTCGTTTAATTGTTGTTCAACGCCTTTTGAGGTGCGCGGTGAATTGGTGACGAGAATAACGGTGCCACCATTTTTGCGGTGCTTGGCAAGCGTTGAACATGTTGGGGCAAAGGGTTTGTAGCCATCATGCACCACGCCCCAAATGTCACAAAACCAAATGGGATATTTTAATGAAAACTCTTTCATCGGTGCTTAAGCGGCAACAGTGAAACTGCTGCTCACTTGATTGGCAATTTCGCGCTTCACACGGCGTGGTGCGGCAAAGCAAAGCCCAGAGGCAAGCCTGCTAATTTGCGGCAAGCTTGGAATGACATTTGGATTTGAAACGCCAGAGACAATCAATTGCACGCGAGAGGCTCTGGCGATTTGCGCAAAACCCATGACGGTTGCGTTCACGCGGCCAATTTCACCCAAGGCCCCCATCTCCAAATTTACATAGCGCACATTCAAAATGGCAAGTGCATTGAGATCAAGACCTGCTACGGAGGCATTGGTGAGAGCCAAAATCACGCCATTGCGGGCCAGATTTGCCAAGCCTTCGAGAGCTTGATCTGTGAGGCCCGCCAGCATGGCGTGGGGCAATTCGAACGCGAGCCCTGAAGCCACGTCATTGTCAACCAAACGATCAGACAAAATTTGCGCCATGGCTTTTGGATTGGCCAAAGTAGCTGCACCTATTGGCATGAACATCATCAAAGCTGGATCACGTTCGCGCAAGCGACGCAGCAACAAGGCTGCTTCACGCGCCACAAAAATATCCAACTGCGTGCGAACTCCAATGCGATCAGCATGGTGCAACAGATTTTCGTGGTTGAAATTTTCACCCGCTTTGGAAACCAGCCCCAAATGAATGCGGTAATGCGCGGTGCTGCCCGATTGCACATCGACGATTGGCTCCAGAGCCAAGGTGAGATCATTTCCGAAGGGCACAGTTTGGGTTGCTTTCGGTTCAATTTTGGGCGCAGCTATAACGGGCGGTGGCAATAGAGGTTGGCGCTGAATTGAGGCAGCGGCGCGCTGCGCCACTGCGGCTGACTGCAAATCATCAGCTAGGCCTGTATAAGAATTTTTGAGATCAGAAAAACCAGCTGACACCAGTTCTGCATTGCGGTTGGCATCATTTCGCAATTCGGTGAGTTGCGTTAAAATAAATTCGGTCTGGCGGCGATCTTCAATTTCGATTTGTTGACGCGATTGCAGCTCATTTTGTACGGCTCTAAAGCGAGTGTGAAAATCGCTGTTCTGCTTGGTTGAAACGCCAAGCAAGAACACTTGGCCCAAAGCCAATGAAAAAATAGCCAACACGATGGAGAACACCGAAGCAGTGCCGCCTCCAATAATATAAAAACCACTGCCAATTGCCAGTGCCAAACAGAAGCACAATCCGGCAATCAGCACAAAGTCACGCCCCTTCATCGCTCCCGCTTCACTCCACTTTTACACGACCCACTTCACATTTAGGGGAGATTGGCTCATCTCGCCTTGCTTGTGAACCCCCCACGTGGGAACCGGATTGTGCAAACTCTATTAGAGACTGGCGACGGAGGCTAGAACTTTCGGCATCTTATCCGTGAAAATCTCATTGATCTGATCTTCGCTGATAATTAACGGTGGCGAGAGAGCAATTGTATCGCCAGAAATGCGCAACAAGAAGCCATGATCATGAAAGGCATTTTCCATCGCCTTATAAGCACGAAGGCCCGGTTTTCCTTCAATGGGCTTCATATCAATGCCAGCAACTAAACCAATTGTTCGGATATCTTCAACCAATGGATTGCCTTGCAAGGTAAAGGCGGCATCAGCCCATTTGGTTTCGAGTGAAGCAGCGCGTTCAAACAATTTTTCATCACGGTAGAGGTCCATGGTGGCAAGGCCAGCGGCGGCGGCAATGGGATGGCCCGTATAAGTATAGCCATGGAACAGTTCGATCATGTGATCCGTTGCATTAGCAAAAGCATCATAAATGCCTTGGCGCACCATAACGCCGCCCATGGGCACGGTGCCTGATGTGACACCCTTGGCAAAGGTGATCATATCTGGGGTCACACCAAAACGTTCTGCGGCAAAGGCTGAGCCTAAGCGGCCAAAGCCGGTGATCACTTCATCGAATATCAATAGAATGCCGTGCTTGGTGCAAATCTCGCGGAGCTTTTTGAGATAGCCCTTTGGTGGCGGCAACACGCCTGTAGATCCAGCCATGGGTTCAACAATCACGGCTGCGATAGTTGAGGCATCATGCAAAGTAACCAAGCGTTCCAGCTCTTCAGCCAAATGTGCGCCCCACGTGGGCTCGCCTCGGCTAAAGGCTTGTTCTTTGCGATTGTAAGTATGGGGCAAATGATCAACGCCTGCCAGCATGGTGCCAAACATTTTGCGGTTGGCTACCATGCCGCCCACAGAAATGCCACCAAAGTTTACGCCGTGATAGCCGCGTTCACGACCAATAAGGCGGGTGCGGCTGGCTTGGCCGATGGAGCGCTGATAGGCGAGCGCGATTTTAAGCGCAGTATCTGCGGCTTCGGAACCTGAGTTGCAGAAGAAGGCATAATTCAAATCGCCCGGAGCCATGGTGGCAAGGCGCGAGGCCAGTTCAAAAACTTTGGGATGGCCATATTGAAAGGTTGGCGCAAAATCGAGTTCGGCTGCGGATTTTTGAATGGCTTCAACAATGGGTTGGCGGCAATGGCCAGCATTGGTGCACCACAGGCCAGCGCTGCCATCCAAAATGGGGCGGCCACCCATATCATAATAATGCATATCTTTGGCGCGGGCGATCATGCGCGGGCGCTGCTTGAAGGCGCGGTTCGGCGTGAAGCCCATCCAGAAGGGTTCAAGATTGTTGGGTGATGGTTCCCATGTTGTGGGCAGATTTGGTTTGTTCATGGCGAAGCATCTCCTGACTGAATTGCTTCGTGATACCAGAAAGGCGGCCCTATGTGAAATGACCAGTCTAAGTCTTTTCACTTGGCCAGTATGAAAAGCCATGAAGCCACCACAATCAGGCGCGAGATTTTGGGTGGGGCAGTTTTAAATTTAGGACGGAACTTCAATGACATCTCTTTCTCGAATTCTCGCCGGAGCTTTGGTTGGTTTTGGTGTGGCCAGCGGAGGCTATTTGGCCGGTGAATCGCTGGTGAAAAGCCGGCTTGGCTTTCGCACTGTCACGGTTAAAGGCTTGGCCGAACGTGAAGCCAAAGCTGACCTAGGTTTTTGGCCGGTGCGCTTTGTAACCAGCGGTTCCACCTTGGAGGAAGCCCGCACCAAGCTTGAAGATTCAGAAAAATCGGTCAAAGCCTTTTTGAGCCAGAACGGGTTTGCCGATGGCGATATGCAAGTGCAGAATATTCAGGTGGAAGACCGCATTGCCAATTATAATGGCCAAGAACCACCCGCAGGCAGCCGCTTTGTGCTGACTGAAGATTTATTGGTGAAATCCTCCGAGGTGGACAAACTTTCTAGTGCTGCGCGGATGATCGGTGATCTCTTAAAATCTGGTGTGGTGTTTTCAGCGGACGCTTATAACGCTGGACCATCGTTCATCTTCACAGGCGTGAATGCTTTGAAGGGCGACATGCTGACCGAAGCCACCAAACGTGCTAGAGAAGCTGCTGATAAATTTGCAATTGAGTCCGGTGCCAAAGTTGGTGATATTCAAAATGCCAATCAGGGCATTATTGAAATTAACCCGGCTGTTGAAATTCCAAATGATCGGCCAGAAAAACAAATCATGAAAAAGGTGCGCGTGGTAACCACGATTACGTATTTCTTGAAAGACTAACTCAGCGCGTGCCACACTGTTAAGGCCGCTACACATAAGAACAACACACCTGCCACTCTTCCAATCCAGATTGTAGCTGCTGGATTGGAGATCAGCAGGTCACGGCTTTTGGCTGCTGCTAAAGCCAATCCGCCATAGATGCCTAATTGCGTGAGCGCTGTGAGAATGCCCATGGCTAAGGCTTGGCTCCATACTGGGCCAAAGCGTGGCTGGATGAACACTGGATAAACCGCCAGCACAAATACATAGGCTTTGGGATTCAAAATGCAGGTGATGGCCCCTTGGCGAAAAGCGGCCCACATGGATTTAGTTTTGGCTGTGCCCAAATCATCTACGGTGATTGAGCTTTTGATCAGC
>JANLPA010000081.1:0-5636 GCA_031366855.1 Hyphomicrobiales bacterium
AGCCCTCGCTCCACAATCGTCGCCATTTGCGGCACCGCAAATTCATCTGCCGTGTGCCCTAGTGCTGAATAAAACACCCGCCCCGCACCGTAAGTTTTCTTCCACACCACTGGCATCACCACGCCCTTGGTCCACGCGCAATGTTCGCCGGTGAAAGTGGTTGTGGCTAGCACTTCATTGGCGGGGTCCACGTGCATATAATATTGCTCGGAATGGTAATCAAAATCGCCGATGCCTTTCACCAACGCATCATCTGGCTTTGTAATATTCACGCGGTAATCAATAATGTTGCCGGGGTGCGAAACCCACTGGCCGCCTGTCATAAATTGATATTCGGTTTCATTGCGAAATGAATCGCACATGGTGCCATGAAAACCACCCATGCCAACTCCACCGCGCACAGCTGCGCAGAGATTTTCGCATTCCTCTTTGCCTATGGTTGACATGGTAATCATGGGCACAATGAGATTGAGATTATGAATGGCGGGATCAGCATAGGCGCTGGTGGAATTTTCCACGCGCACGTGAAATCCGTGGCCCTCCAACATGGTTTTGACGACGGCGGCAGACCGATCTGGCGTGTGCCCATCCCAACCACCCCAAACGATCAATGCTTTTTTCTGCGCCATTTTTATCTCCCTTTCGACACATGTAGCCAATTACAACTTTTGCCGCTAGATATTTCCCAATCAATAGGAAATGAAAATGAAAACCCTCGACACCAAACTCGCCAAAATTCGTAGCAGTAAATATACTCCAAAAGACTTCATTATTGCCGATGCGAAAGATGGCGATATGGGGTTTGGCCGCGCAGGTCCCGGCCCGCGCCGCGATGGTTCTGGCAAGCTGAAATCCAAAGCGGAATATCTGGCAGCCATGACCGAGATGACCAAATCTGGTTTGGTCGATATTATGTTGATGTCGGCATCTTCCTGCGAAACGCTCTCAGCCAAGGGCTTCTTTACCAAAAGCAAAGTGACCCCCGCTGTGCGCTTGAATGATGCCACGGATATTTGGTCGCAACGCGGAAGTTCTTACCGCGAAACCGAATCCTATCCCTTCCGCACCGCCCGCCCCGACAAAATTAAAAAGATTTCTGATCTTGGTCTCTACTCGGTCACCTTCAGCAATGATGTGGAAGCCGATCTCTATTCGCTCGAAGAATATACAAAGTTCCGCGAAGAAGCCACGGCAGCCAAACTGCGGCATTTCCTAGAAGTGTTTAACCCCGCCATGGATATTGGCCTCCAAGGCGCTGATCTCGGCACTTACATCAATGATTGCATTGTTCGCAGCCTTGGCGGTGTGTTGAGCAATGAACACCCGCTATTCCTCTAGATGCAATCTAATGGTGCCGCCGCCATGGAAGAACTGGCCAGCTATGACCCAGGAAAATTGATCGTCGGTATTTTAGGTGGCGCACGCGGCACCACGCGCGACACGTTTGAACTGGCCAGCCAGTGCGAAAAGCACGGAGGCCGCGTTGCTTTATTCGGTCGCAAATTTAATTTCGCTGAAGCGCCATTGGAATTGGTGCGCCTGATGCGTGGCGTGATTGAAGGCAACATCAAATCAGCCGATGCTGTAAAATCTTATCACGATTATCTGACCAAGCATAAACTCACACCTGATCGTGATTTGAAAACTGATATTGAAATCACCGATCCGGTTTTGAAAGCCTAATATGCAACGCAGCGGCATTCTGTGTGGTGCAGCGTGGTGCATTGATAGTAATATCAGTGTCGCCACATGGCCACCTGAAGAAACTGTTGCCATAATTTTATCGCAAGATGACCAAGGCGGTTGCCCTGGTCACAACATGTCAACTGCCTTGGTCAAGCTTGGCGCACCCTTTCCAGTAAGCGCAATCGGCCTGATTGGTGATGATGCCCAAGGCAAGCAACTGCAAAAAATATGTGATGCACATGGCATTGATCGAACTCAGCTTGAAATGCGCCAAGGATTAAGCACGTCTTATGTAATGGCCATGACCGCAAAGGACACAGGCAAGCGCACATTCTTCAGCAAGGCCGGTGTGCACGCGGTGCAAACGCCTGACGATTTTGATTTCACAAAATCAACAGCGCGCTATGCCCATTTGGGCCTGCCCGGGTTTCATGAAAAACTCGACGGCCCTTGGCAGCAGGATGCCAATGGCTGGGTGACACTGCTGAAAAAAGCGCGCGCAGCCGGCCTTAAATCCAATTTGGAAATGGCCAGTTTCGAGATCGGCCTGATCAACCGCGTGGTGGTGCCCATGTTGCCGTGGCTGGATTCGCTGATCATCAATGATTTTGAAGCCGGTGCTATCTCCGGCAAAACTACGGTGGTGAACGGCCTAACCGACATTGCCAAGTGCCGTGAGGCTTTAGAAGCCATCATGCAGAGCCACAGCAATTTAGATTTTGCAATTATTCATTTTCCACTGGGGGCCATCGCCATGCAGCGCGGCGGCGGTGTTTTTGCGCAAAGCTCAGTTAACATGCCGCGAAAGCTTATAGTGGGTGCCAATGGTGCGGGCGATTGTTTTGCGGCGGGAATTCTAATTGGCCAACACGAAGGCTGGTCCATGCAGAAATCGCTAAAACTAGCCCACGCCAGCGCTGCGGCAAGCTTGCGCGCAAGTTCAACAACTGCTTCTGTGGTGAATTGGAAAGAGTGTTTAAGCTTGGCGGATGGCTGGGGTTGGCGTTAAGGCCCCTTTAGCTTCCAATTCATCCATAAAGCGCGCCACTTTCCACGGGCTCACTTCAACCATGGCACCGGCTTCTAGTTTATCCAAAACAAAAGGCCCATATTGCGTGCGAACCAGCTTGTTCACCATGCCACCAAAATGCTGAACCAGTTTACGAATTTCGCGGTTCTTGCCTTCAGTAAGTGTCACGCGGTACCAAGAGTTAGTGCGCCCGCCCTTGTCCACTTCTTCAACAAATTCCGCCCCGCGATAGCGAATGCCTTCGATGGTAACGCCATTGGCCAGCGACGCAATCTGCGATTCCGAAAAGCGCCCGCGCATGCGCACGCGGTAAACCCGTGCTAAGCCCGTGTCAGGATGCATCATGGCTTGAGCCAATGGTCCATCCGTCGATAACATCAGCAAGCCTTCAGAGTTCACATCTAAGCGGCCAACTGCCATGAGGCGCGGCAAGCCGGGTTTGGTGAGCGCCGGCATTTCAAAAACTGTTGGTCGATCTTTGAAATCGCGATTGGTGACCAAAACATCAATGGGTTTATGCAGCATAAACAAGCGCGGCAAAGCTTTGGTGTCCGGCGCCACAGCCTTCCCGTCTAGTGTTACAATATCACCATCTTCAACAGGCGTTGTAGCTTCGGCTTTCACACCCTTTACCGTTACGCGGCCATCGGCCACCATGCGCTCAGCTTCGCGCCTGCTGCCCACACCGGCTTTTTGGAGGAATACATTAAGACGCATTTATCAACCACCGGTAACGGGTGGGAAAAAGGCCACTTCCTTGGCTCCGAGTATCGAAGCATCTAACGCGCAATGATTCTGATCGACAGCCACGCGCAATGTGCGAAGATCAGAAAATGCTGCCGCACAATTTGCGTCCGTTGCTACCAAATGATTGAGCAACGCGTTCACAGTGGTGACACCAGCGGGCAGCGCAATCTCATCTTGCCCACGGCCAATCACTTGTCTGAACCGCGCAAAATATAAAACTTTCATTCTTCATCCACCACATGCCGCAAACCAGCACGGAAATAATCATAGCCTGTATAAAGCGTGAGGGCTGCTGCTATCCACAAAAACACTAAGCCAACTTGGGTTGTGTGCGGTATGATTTTGTCGCCAGTGGGGCCCGCGATCAAAAATCCAATCGCCAGCAATTGCACTGTGGTTTTCCACTTGGCGATTTTAGTAACCGGAACCGAAACCCGAAGCTCCCCTAAAAATTCACGCAATCCCGAAACCAAAACTTCGCGCGCCAGAATAATG
Source organism: Hyphomicrobiales bacterium (assembly GCA_031366855.1). Taxonomy (GTDB): domain Bacteria; phylum Pseudomonadota; class Alphaproteobacteria; order Rhizobiales; family Aestuariivirgaceae; genus Aestuariivirga. The sequence goes on from JANLPA010000081.1 coordinate 3,959, forward strand.
ATGGCAGCCCACATGTGGCCGCCAAATAAAATGCCGTCAGCCGCCAAAACCAGCAGCACCACCGAAACCAAAACCTTGTCGGCAATTGGGTCCAACATGCGGCCCAAAGCGGATTGCTGTTGCCACTTGCGCGCCAAATAACCGTCCAGAAAATCGGTGATTGCGGCAACCACATAAATGCCAAGTGCGGCCCAGCGCGCCGTGTCACCACCCCACATCAAAAGGGCAGCCACAATGGGCACAGCCAAAATGCGGCCATAGGTCAAAAGATTCGGCAAGTTCCAAATTTTTGAAACTGGTGCAACTGTGCTCAATCAAGTCTCCGAGTGAAAGTAGTCGTATATCATTTGCGCCAAAGCTGAACTCACGCCATCAACTTGGGCCAAATCAGCCACATTAGCCTTAGAGATAGCTTTCGCCGATCCAAAGCTTTGGAGCAAGGCTTTCTTGCGTTTAGCACCTATGCCGGAAATCTCGTCGAGCGGATTAACCCCAATCGCCTTTGAACGTTTCGCGCGATGCGTGCCAATGGCAAAGCGATGCGCCTCATCGCGCAGGCGCTGAATATAATAGAGCACTGGGTCACGCGCTTCGAGCATGAAGGATGGCTTACCAGTCGTGTGGAAATGCTCGCGGCCTGCATCCCTGTCAGGCCCTTTGGCCACGCCCACCACAGGCAAATCATGCAAACCCAAATCGGCCAGCACGGCCTGCACTGCCGAAAGCTGGCCCTGCCCGCCGTCGATCAACAGCAAATCTGGCCAATTCAGCGACTCATCATCATCCTGCTCATCGCCATGTTCTTTGATCAGCCGCGTGAAACGTCGCGTGAGCATTTCATGCATCATCGCAAAATCATCGCCGGCTTGATAATCATCGGCCTTGATATTGAACTTGCGATATTGCGCTTTCATAAAGCCATCCGGCCCCGCCACAATCATGCCGCCCACCGCATGTGCGCCTTGTATGTGGCTGTTATCATAAACCTCAATGCGACGCGGGCTGGAAACAAGACCAAACACGCGGGCAACACCTTCTAGCAGTTTGCCCTGCGAAGATGATTCCGCCATGCGCCGGCCATTGGCTTCGCGTGCATTGGTGACGGCATGTTCAACAAGCGCTTTCTTCTCACCGCGCTGGGGAACCAGAATTTCTACTTTATGGCCAGCATGAGCGGTGAAGGCTTCTTCTAACAACGCGCGCTCTTCAAAATCTTGGCTGATTATAATTTGCGATGGGATCGGCTTATCATCATAAAACTGGCTGAGGAAGGATGATAAAACTTCGGCCTCCTCCATAGACCTATCAGTCTTTGGAAAATAAGCCCGCGTGCCCCAGTTCTGGCCAGAGCGGATGAAAAATACTTGGATGCAAAACTGCCCACCTTCCAGCGCCATGCCAAACACATCGGCCTCATCCACCGTCTGCGGATTGATGCCTTGCGTTTGGGTGACGAAACTCATGGCCTGAATGCGGTCCCGAAACCGCGCCGCATTTTCAAATTCCAGGGCGTCAGCCGCCTGTTCCATTTTCTTGGCAAGCTCGGCTTTCACAGCAGTCGATTTGCTGGTGAGAAAATCCTCGGCCTCTTGCACCAGCTCAGAGTAATCCTTCGGTGAAATATAATTCACACAAGGCGCCGAACAGCGCTTGATCTGATACAGCAAACACGGCCGCG
>JANLPA010000096.1:0-58775 GCA_031366855.1 Hyphomicrobiales bacterium
GTTCTTCTAGATACATCTTAATCGCCCCCAAAAGTTCCGCTCCCAGCGCACCATCCACAGCGCGATGATCGGTTGAGAGTGTGACACTCATCAACTGCTCAATCACAATCTCATTGCCGCGCACAACAGGTCTGCGCTCGCCTGCTCCCACGGCCAAGATTGTGGCTTGGGGTGGGTTGACGATGGCCGCAAAGTTTTTCACGCCCATCATGCCCATGTTGGAGACTGAGGTGGAGCCTCCCGTATATTCCGATGGATTGAGTTTGCGGGATTTGGCGCGTGCGGCATAATCTTTCATCTCGATGGAGATTTGCGCCAGACCCTTGGTTTCGGCTTTGCGCACAATTGGCGTGATCAAGCCGCCGGGGATGGACACCGCCACTCCCACATCGGCGTGGTGGTGTTTCACCATGTTGTTGTCGGTCCAGCTCACATTGGCTTCTGGCACTTTGATCAGCGCCATGGCCATGGCCTTGATCACGAAATCATTGACCGAGACTTTCCATGCAGGCTTGCCATCTTTATCTTTGGGCGCTTGCAGGTTTAGGCGTTCACGAAGAGCCAGCAGATTGTCGAGTCCAATATCAACAGTGACATAGAAATGCGGAACGGTTTGTTTAGATTCCGTCAGACGGCGCGCAATGGTTTTTCGCATTCCGTCATGCGGCACCAGATCGTAAGAGCCTTCCTCGAAGAGCTTGAGCACCGAGGCTTCGGAAGGTGATGCAGCCAATGCAGGTGCGGCGGATTTAGTAGCGGCGGCACTTGGGGTGAAGCTTTCCACATCCTTCATCACAACGCGGCCATGCGGGCCTGATCCGTGTACGGATGATATTTCAATGCCCTTGGTTTTGGCAAGACGGCGGGCGAGCGGGGATGCGAAGACGCGCGCAGCCCCCTCATCCGCCCTTCGGGCACCTTCTCCCTCACGGGGAGAAGGAAGAGTGGCACTTGCTTTTTTCTCTCCTTCTCCCCTTGAGGGAGAAGGTGGCGCTTTTGCGCCGGATGAGAGGGTGGCAACTGAAGGCTCCCCAATCACTGCAATCGGCGCATTCACAGCCACATCTTCCGTGCCTTCAGCCACGAGAATTTTTGTCAAAACGCCTTCGTCAATGCTTTCAACTTCCATCGTTGCCTTATCGGTTTCGATTTCGGCCAGCACATCGCCGCTCTTCACCTTGTCGCCCTCTTTCTTGAGCCACTTTGAAAGTTTGCCTTTCTCCATGGTGGGCGAAAGGGCGGGCATGAGGATGGTTGGCATGATGAACCTTTATGTGTTCGAGAGTACCGATGATTTTGCGGCGGCCTTGGCAAGGTCGTCGTTTAAGGCTTTACGAATTTCAGCGAGGTTCGTTGCTGTGGTGCCGTGGCCCATTTCTTCCATGGAAGCAGCAACCTGTTGCGCCATGCCAGCTAGAACATGGCCCCACATATCAGCCTTGCCGAATGCCATTGAGTGAAGCGCCAAACTCAGTTGACCATTGGTAATCCATCCACGCACAATTTCGCCAGCGTTCGCATCATGGAACACTTCATGCGGCGGCTGCAATTGATGCGGATGCGTATCGTGGGAATGGTCGTGGTGGTGGTGATCGTGATCAGACATAGAGAACTCCTTTAACAGCGGCCACCACATCATCGACAGTGGGCAAGGCCAGTTTTTCTAAATTTGCGGCATAGGGCATGGGCACGTCTTTGCCTGCAACACGCGCCACGGGCGCATCAAGATAATCAAAGGCGTGCGTCATAATTTCGGCAGCGATTTCGGATGTGACGCCAAAGCGTGGATAGCCCTCCTCCACACACACGCAGCGATTGGTTTTTTTGACCGATGCCACCACGGTTTCAATATCCATCGGGCGAATGGTGCGAAGATCTATCACTTCGCATTCAATGCCTTCGGCGGCCAACTTTTCGGCGGCGGCCAAAGCATAGGTCATGCCGATGGAGAAGGATACGATAGTGACATGATGGCCTGCCAGCGCAATGCGGGCCTTGCCGATGGGCACCACCCAATCTTCAAGGTTAGGCACTTCAAATGATTTGCCATAGAGGATTTCATTTTCAAGGAAGATGATGGGGTTTGGATCGCGGATGGCGGCCTTCATCAGGCCCTTGGCATCAGCGGCACTATAAGGCGCGATGACCTTAAGGCCCGGGATCTGCGAGTACCACGCTGTGTAATCTTGGCTGTGCTGTGCGCCCACGCGAGCCGCAGCACCATTGGGGCCACGGAACACAATCGAACAGCCCATTTGCCCGCCCGACATATACAAGGTTTTGGCGGCAGAGTTGATGATGTGGTCAATCGCCTGCATGGCGAAGTTGAAGGTCATAAATTCAACGATGGGTTTGAGGCCAGCGAAGGCTGCACCCGTGGCGATGCCGGTGAAACCATGTTCGGTGATCGGCGTATCGAGAACCCGCTCAGGTCCAAATTCATCCAACATGCCTTGGGAGATTTTATAGGCACCTTGGTATTGGCCAACTTCTTCGCCCATCAGGAACACATCTTTGTCGCGGCGCATTTCTTCGGACATGGCCGAGCGCAAAGCTTCGCGCACGGTCATAGTGATCATTTCTGTGCCGGGTGGGATTTCGGGGTCATTTACCACCCCCTCATCCGCCCTACGGGCACCTTCTCCCTCGAGGGGAGAAGGGGAAGAAGCTGCTGCACTTCCTTCTCCCCTTGAGGGAGAAGGTGGCGCGACAGCGCCGGATGAGGGGGTAGTTAAGCTTGCCTCACCAATCACCGCAATTGGCGCATTTACCTTCACGCCTTCAGTTCCTTCCGGAACCAAAATGGCGGTCAGCGTGCCTTCATCAATTGCTTCCACCTCCATGGTTGCTTTATCGGTTTCAATCTCAGCCAGAATATCGCCAGACTTCACTTGGTCGCCCACTGCTTTAAGCCACTTGGCAAGTTTGCCTTCTTCCATGGTGGGCGAAAGGGCGGGCATGAGGATGGTTGGCATGGTTCTGGTTCCTCACGCTGTCTTGTAAATGTCGGTGTATAATTCAGAGGCATCCGGCTCAGCATCAGCCACAGCAAAATCTGCCGCTGCTGTCACAATCTCGCGAATATCAGTATCCATCTTTTTCAAATCTTCTTCGGATGCGCGATCGGATTTCAATAGGCGGGCTTTGACCTGTTCAATCGGGTCATGCTCTTCGCGCATTTTTTGCACTTCTTCTTTGCTGCGATATTTTGCCGGATCAGACATGGAGTGGCCGCGATAACGATAGGTCATCATTTCTAGTATATAAGGCCCCTCGCCTGCACGGCAATGTTCGGTGGCGCGGTCTGCTGCGTCTTTCACGGCGCGCACATCCATGCCGTCTACTTGTTCCGTTGGAATACCGAAGGCTTCACCGCGTGCGCCTAAATGATCAGCGGCAGCGGTTGATCGCGCTGCCGAGGTTCCCATGGCATAGCGGTTATTTTCGATCACGAAAATAACGGGCAATTTCCAGATCGAGGCCATGTTGAAAGTTTCATAGACTTGGCCTTGATTGGCAGCACCATCGCCAAAATAAACCATCGAGACATTTTTGTTGCCACGATATTTGTTGGCAAAGGCCAGCCCTGCCCCCAGTGGCACTTGCGCGCCCACAATACCGTGGCCGCCGTAAAACTGTTTCTCGCGGCTGAACATATGCATCGAGCCGCCCTTGCCTTTTGAGTAACCACCATGTCGGCCTGTCAATTCGGCCATAACGCCTTTTGCTTCCATGCCGCAGGCCAACATGTGGCCATGATCGCGGTAAGAGGTGATGCGCTGATCACCCTCAATTGCTGCCATCTCCATGCCAACAACAACCGCTTCCTGACCGATATATAAATGGCAGAAGCCACCTATTGATCCCATGCCATAAAGTTGGCCCGCCTTTTCTTCAAAGCGGCGGATCATCAGCATGTCATAATAAGCTTTGAGTTCTTCCTCGGCTGATAAGCCTGAGTTTTTCAAATCGGATTTGGATTTTGCGGGCTTGTCGCCCTTCTTTGCCAAATAGGCTGATCTCACTGCCATGAGCCGTCTCCCTGTTACGGGATAAACTTAGCAGTAAATGATTGTGCTGGCTTGCAAAAAAGCAGATTAACCGGATTTTGGTTTATCGTATGGATTCAACAGGAAAATTATTTTGAAAATGCCACGATTACGTCGGTGCGCTTGACCAGAAATAGATTTTTTCGCGCTAACTCGTCCACATAATCAGGGTCAATGCTTTCGGGGCGGAGCAAGGTGACGCGCGCTTCGATGGCTTGGCGTTGTCTTAAAATCTCCGCACTTTCGGTTTTCAGTAGTTCCAATTTTAGAGCTAGCTGATCGCGGAAGGGATAGCTTCGAGCGCCATAGAAGCCGTGCCACACTAAATAACCGAGCATGGCTGCGCTTGCGAGGCTTACCAGGAGTTCAAATTTTTTCAGTTTTACGAGTCGCATTGCGCATTACCTTTGTGATTGAAATGGCCTCTTTTGAGTTAATACTTCGTAACCAAATCAGCCCTTTGCCATCTTGCACCTTGATTTTTAACGAGTTTAGGCTGATCTATGGTGCATGTTATCCAGTAGCCGCTTTGTTGTTGCCATTCATGTGCTGTGCATTCTCGCGAAGAATGCGGGCAAGGGGCCAGTGTGCTCAAATCAGATTGCGTGCAGCGTGGACACCAACCCAGTCGTCATTCGCCGATTAATGTCTGAATTGGAAAAGGCTAAATTGGTTTTATCAACGGCGGGTCGTGCTGGTGGTTTTTCGCTGAGCAAGACGGCTTGTGAAGTTTCCTTAGCTGATATTTACGAAGCTGTTGAAAGTTCCACTGTGTTCCGCACCCATAAACTTGATCCAAATTCAGAATGCCCCATTGGGGCGCAAATGTTTGAAGCGCTGATGCCAAAATTGCGTTGCGCTGAGAAGGCTATGACTGCTTCATTGCAGGAAACAAAGCTAAGTGAGATTGCGACTGAGTTTCACTAATTGGTTTTTCTAAAAACTCTCCGACCGAGCTGCTTTCCATAAAACCCATTGCTTGCGCCATTGTGATAAATCCCCTCCCTGGCGAACTAGCTTTGTGCCTTGTTTTACGGCTTCCGTGAGATAGGGTTCGGTTAAAGATACATGCAGAAAAGCTGGCATAGCAGCTGGCTTGATTGTCCAGGCCATTTTGCGGGCTTGAAATAAACGGTGCCGGATTTTTTCTCTAAGCTCCGACAACAAAACCGAAACCGCATCATCATTGGCTGCTTTCCACAAATCTTCTGGTTTCAAATCTCGCACGGCAAGATGATCGAGCGGTATAAAACATTGCGCGCGCCGATGGTGAAGCGGCAGCGAACGCAGCAATCCCGCCATGCCATAAGCCACACCAGCTAACCCTGCAACCTCAGCATTCTCCAATCCTTCATGCCCCGCCAAAATCAAGGACGCCATTTGGATAAGTGCTGAAGATGTTTCCCCAAGATAACCTTCAAGATCAATGAGGGTTGGCATGGGATCGGAATAGAAATCGAAAACATGGGCAGTTACTAAATTCTTTAACGCGTGCTTAGGCAGGTCGGCTCCTGCAATTGTTCGTGCCAAAGCGATGGCCACAGGATGTTCCAGTGCATCGCGGTGATAGATCGCATCCAAAGTATCTTGCCACCATTGCAGGCGAATTTCGCCAAGATGCGGTTCAGTTACCACATCACGAATGCGGGTGATTTCAGCGTTGAAAGCATAAAGTGCCAACAGATCAGCACGCTTGTTTTCTGGAGCAAAAAGTGACGCCAAATATCTGTCGCGATCCACCTGCCGCACCAGATTGAAGCAATACTCATCTTCCGGAGTCATAGCACAGCCTTGTCAACTGCAACAAATGCCGCCGCCAGTCTTCTCCCTTCCGCGTGCATCACGTTATAAGTATGAACGGCGGAACTGGTGCTCATAAAATCCACATTCAAATTCTCAGATGCGAAGAGTTCTAACACTTTGCGCGATGGTCGCTTCATGTCTGTGCCCGTGCCCAACAGCACAAAATCAATTTCCGCCTTCTCTGCAATGAGAGCCGCGAAATCAGCATCATCCCAAGCGCGCATGCCGCTGGGCAACACCAGCAGCGAGCCCAAATGCGAATGTGACCCAAACCGAAAGCCGCCATCACCAAAAGAAGTGATCGGCAAAACCTGCGGCAGAAATTTCATCGTTGTTAAACCTTTTCAGCTCCTGGCATTTCACGCTTGGTGCCCAGCAAAATTAACACTGGCGATGCAATGAAAATCGAGCTGTAAGTGCCCACCACAACGCCCCAGATCATCGCGAAGGTGAAGCCACGAATAACTTCGCCACCAAACACATAGAGTGCAATCAACGCCATCATTGTGGCCAGCGAGGTTAAAATGGTGCGCGGCAGAACGGAGTTGATTGACAAATCAATTAAGTCTGCCAGCGGCATAGACTTATACTTGCGCAAGAATTCACGGATACGGTCAAACACCACAACCGTGTCATTCAACGAATAGCCGATGATGGTGAGGATAGCGGCGATGATTGACAGGTTAAATTCCAAACCAATCAGAGTGAACAAACCAATGGAAAGTGTTACGTCATGCAGAAGTGACAAGATCGCACCCACCGCAAATTGCCATTCAAAGCGCACCCACAAATAGATAAGAACGAACAACAATGACAGCATCACAGCGGCAATGGCTTGTTGCGTCAGCTCCTGTGAAACTTTTGGCCCCACAGTTTCGGTGCTGCGCACTTCAACGCCAGTGCCCAATGCTGCTTTAACTTTGGCTTGGGCTGCCTGTTCTAATTTGTCGTCGCCCTGCGCACCTAAACGGATGAGCACATCCGAAGGTGTTCCGAATTGTTGCAATTCCACACCACCTAGGCCAAGACCATTGAGTGTGGAGCGCAGCTGATCAACCTGTGCAGGGCCATTAAGAGTGCGGATGGTAATTACAGTGCCGCCTTTGAAATCAATTCCGTAATTCAAGCCAATAGTGGCAAACAAGAGAATTGAAGCCGCGCACAGAATGCCGGATATGAAAAAGCCAAAACGGCTTAACCGCATAAACGGATATTTAGTGTCGTCTGGAATGAGACGAATAGGTTTCCAGCGCATTAGAGGTTAATCTCCTTCGGACGGTTTCTCTTCACCCATAGCGCCACAAAAAAGCGTGTCATGGTGAAGGCCGTGAACATGGTTGTAACAATGCCAACTGCCAGTGTGACAGCAAAGCCGCGAATGGGGCCGGAACCCACACCGAATAGAACCACAGCCGCAATAAGCGTGGTCACGTTAGCGTCCACAACAGTGGCGAGGGCTGCTTTAAATCCGGTTTCAATAGCACCCATGGCGGTGCGCCCGGCCCGCCACTCTTCGCGGATGCGTTCGTAAATTAAAACGTTGGAGTCAACCGCCATGCCAAGCGTAAGCACGATACCAGCAATGCCCGGCAAAGTGAGCGTGAAGCCAAACAGACTCATAATTGCAACCAGCATTAGCAAGTTGATGAGCACGGCCACATTGGCGATGAGACCGAAGAAACCGTAAGGCAACATCATAAAGCCCATGACTAAAACAAGGCCGGTGAGTGCGGCAACCAAACCAGCCTTAATAGAATCCGCGCCAAGGCTTGGGCCTACGGTGCGTTCTTCAACAATGCTAAGCTTTGCGGGCAAGGCACCCGAACGCAAAACAATCGCCAAGGTGTTGGTTTCTTCAATAGTGAAGCGGCCCGAAATTTGCCCGGTACCACCAAGAATGGCACTGCGGATGACGGGGGCTGATTGCACCACGCCGTCCAACACAATGGCAAAGGGCTTATCGATATTTTCTTGCGTCAGTTTACCAAAGCGCACCGCACCTTTTTGGTTGAAACTGAAATTCACAATCGGCTCATTGTTCTGGCCGAAGCTGCCTTGGGCATCACTGAGATCAGCACCATCAACCGAAGCGCGACTTGAGGTTTGAATCCACATTTGTGGCAAAGCCTTAAGCTGCGTGTCAGTCGGTTCAACACCTTTCTCCAAACTTGCCTTCAGCTTTTCCACATCTTCCTTCTGCGGAACCGCTCTGCAATCTGGTGGTGGAACTGCATTGGCACTCGAAGCCTGTTCCGCGCAAAGGAGATTGAATGAAAGTTTGCCGGTGCCTTCTAATAGTTTTTTCCAGCGATCAGGATCTTGCACACCGGGCAATTGAATAACGATGCGGTCTTTGCCTTGTTGCTGAATAATTGGTTCAGTGGTGCCGCTGCCATTCACGCGGTTTTCCATAATCTTTAATGTGGTTTTAACGGCCGCAGCAATTTTCGCATCAAAGCCTGTGGGGTTGAACGCGAAATTAAATGTTTGGTCAGTCTGACTCAGCGAATATAGGTTCACGCGGGCGCCCGAAGATAGAATCCCTGAATCCAATGGCTGCAAAAGTTTGTTCAGTTCGACTTTCGCCCGTGCCACATCATCCGGATTTTTGAGTACAACAACAACACCATTCTCAATCTTATTAAGTTCACTATAAAATATGCGCGGCTTCGGTTCGCTCAATGTGGTGCGAATATCGCTGAGAAGTTGTTGCTTTAAATTAGTGATGAGGTCTTTCTGATCAACTTCCATCAGGATGTTTGAGCCACCTTGAAGATCGAGGCCCAATGTCAATGGCCGCAGACCCAAATGATCAGCCATATATTGCTTGGATGCAGTGGGCAGCACATTGGGCAAAGCAATCAGAGCTGCAATAAGCACTGACGACAAGATCGCTATGATCTTCCAGCGGGGATAATGAAACATTAGTTACGCCTTATCGTTTTTTGGTTTTAGCAGGGGCAGCGGCCATTGGCTCTGCTGCCATTGGCTCACCCTTGGCGCGCACATCTGCAATGCCTTGGCGCAACACGCGCACTTTAACATTCTCACCAATCTCAACAAGCAATTCATTATCATCAACCACACGCACCACTTTGCCAATCAGCCCACCGTGGGTGACCACTGTGTCGCCACGGGAAATGCTAGAGAGCAACGATTGTTGTTCTTTGGCTTTGCGTTGTTGCGGGCGGATCATGAGGAAATAAAACACGCCCATGATCGCAACCATTGGAATGATCATCCCAATAAAATCACCAGCACCTGGTGATGTGGCCGCTTGGGCATAGGCTTCCGAAATAAACATAATATTCTCCTCAAACGGCAAATTGCCCTACGAAACAAAACTTGCGCGGAATATAGCGATGGATTAGGCCATTGCAACCATATTGGGTGAGAAAATTAAATGACTAAAAACCTTGAAATTGGCGCGTTAATTCGCATTGCAGAAGCCTTGGAGCGGATTTCTCCTTCCCCACCCCCTGCTCCGAATTTCAAAAAATGCGATGCTTTCGTCTGGTCCAGTTCGCCGCCAAGCCTTGAACTCGTTGTGAAAGTGAACCGCGTTGACCTTGCGCTTTTGCAAGGCGTTGACCAATCGCGTGATACGCTTTTGGAAAACACGCGCCGCTTTGCCAAGGCCCTGCCCGCTAATAATGCGCTGCTCTGGGGTGCGCGTGGTATGGGGAAATCATCTTTAGTAAAGGCCGTTCACCGCACTGTGTCGGAAGAATCTCAGGGCCTCTTGAAGATCGTGGAAATTCACCGTGAGGATATTGAAAGCCTGCCAGCCTTAATGGCTTTGGTGCGGAAGAACGAAAAATATCGCTTCATCATTTTCTGCGATGATCTTTCGTTCGATGCCGATGACACTTCGTATAAATCACTGAAGGCCGCTTTGGATGGTGGTTTAGAAGGCCGCCCAGCGAACGCAATCTTCTACGCCACCAGCAATCGCCGCCACTTGCTGCCCCGCGACATGATTGAGAATGAACGCTCCACAGCCATCAATCCATCGGAAGCGGTGCAAGAAAAAGTGTCTCTGTCTGATCGGTTCGGGCTGTGGCTAGGCTTCCACCATTGCAGCCAAGATGAATTCTTCGCCATGGTAGATGGTTATGCCAAACACCATAAGTTAAAGATCAAAACCGAGGCGCTGCACGCAGCGGCAATTGAATGGTCGGTCACGCGCGGAGCCAGATCGGGCCGCGTGGCGTGGCAGTTTATACAGGAACTAGCGGGACTGTTAGGGCAGCGGTTGGAGTAGTTTGAGAGAATCATTTATCGCTTAGTTCTTATCCGTCATCCCAGCGAAAGCTGAGACCCAGCTAGAGCGAAGGAACAGATGTTTAAATTTTTCGCACGACTAAAGAAAAGCTGGGTTCCAGCTTTCGCTGGAATGACGGTATTTTTGAATTGTGCCCTCGCCCAAGAAGACGAAGGCCCATTTCACCCAATGGATGCGCTGACGCCGACTGAAATCACTCAAACTGTAAAACTTTTAAAAGCAGCGGGCGATGTTGATGACAAAACACGCTACCCCGCACTAACTTTGTTGGAAGGTGACAAAAAAACCATCCGCGCATGGAAAATTGATGATCCTTTTTCACGGGCGGCATTTGTGGTGATGCGCAAAAATGGCGCGACATTTGAAGCAACCGTTGATCTCACCAACAATAAAGTAATATCCTTCACGCCCAAGCCCGGCGAGCAGCCGATGATTATGGATGCCGAATGGGTGTTTGGACGCAATAAATTTATGGCTGATCCGCGCTTCAAAGTAGCCATGGCCAAGCGCGGCATTACCAAACTTGATAGTATCTTTTGCACACCAAATTCTGCTGGTACATTTCCCGGTGATGGATTTGAAAACCGCCGTATCCTAAAAGTGCCCTGCTTCAGTGGCCTCAACAAATTGCACCCGTCTCTTGCTCGTCCCGTTGAAGGCTTAATGGGAGTGGTTGATTCTGAATCGGGCGAAGTGCTGGATGTGTTAGACAGTGACATAGTTGATCTGCCGCCCGCCCCTGATAACTATGGTAAAAACCTGCCAAAGCCCCGTGCTGAAACCAAACCGATTGCGATGATGGCACCACTTGGCCCGAACATTGAACTTGAGGGCAATCTCGAAATTAAATGGGATCGCTGGTCGATGCATGTGCGTGCCGATAAACGCGCTGGCCTCATTCTCTCATTGATACGCTTTGATGACGGTAAAAAGCTGCGCGACATTGCCTATCAAATGAACGTGGCCGAAATGTTTGTACCTTACATGAGCCCCGATCCCACATGGAGCTACCGTACCTTTATGGATGCGGGGGAGTTTGGCCTAGGTTATTTAATTTCATCGCTGAAGCCTAATGTAGATTGCCCGCCCAATGCGGTGTTTGCTGATTTAACATTCCCTAATGATGTGGGCGGAACCTACACACGCCCGCAGGCTTTGTGCCTTTTTGAGCGCAGCACAGGTGACCCCGCATGGCGGCACTATTCCAGTGGTCGGAAAACTGTGACCGGTGTTCCACAAACCGAATTGGTGGTGCGCCACATTCCCACGCTCGGCAATTATGATTATGTGGTGGATTATGCGTTTTCGCCTCAAGGCAATATTACGCTGCGCGTGGGTGCAACAGGCTTCGATGCGATTAAATCCACCGCCGCCAAGGATATGGACAGCCCCACAGCCTTGGCTGATACGGCTTATGGTACTTTGATTGCGCCCTATACTATAGCCATCAACCACGATCATTACTTCAGCTTCCGCCTCGACCTTGATATTGATGGAACCCAGAATGCTCTGGTGCGCGATGCATTTATGCCAGCCCTTGCCACGGGTTCCACAACGCGCAAATCACTATGGACGCTAAAAACTGCGCGTTACACGGCAGAAGGCCCCATTGTGCCGGACCACATGGCCACAGGTGGCGAAACGTGGCGGGTGATCAACCCCAATGAAAAAACTGCGCTGAAGTTCAATCCAAGTTATTGGATCAACACCCATCACGATGCCACGTCTATTTTAGATCAAGCCGATCCGCCACAGGTTCGCGCGGGTTTCTCGACGCAGTCACTTTGGGTGAGCAAGTATAGGTCTGATGAAAAATGGGCCGCTGGCCTTTATCCCAATCTCTCGACCAAGGATGAAGGTGTGCCCGCCTTTGTTGCTGATGCTGAGCCGATAAAGAATGACGATATCGTGCTGTGGTACACCATGGGTTTCCGCCATGCGCCGCGGCCCGAAGATTTTCCGATTCTGCCAACCTTCTGGCATGAGGTGACATTACGTCCGTCTTTTTTCTTTGACATGGACCCGTCAATGACCTTCAATCCGGGCCAAATAAAATTCAGGGAATAGCATGATGAAACTTTATGGCGCTTTGAACTCACCCTATGTGCGCATGAGCATGGTGACAGCCCTTGAAGTGGGCCTGGGCCTTCGCGTGCAATTGGTGAAGGCTGATCTCACCTTTGTGCAAACAGACAAGAATTTGGAAAGGCTTTCAGCGTTAGGCAAAGTTCCAGTGTTGGAAACTGACCATGGCCACCCGATTTATGACAGCCGCGTGATCATGGAATATCTCTGCCATGTTGCAGGCAATAAAGCCCTGCTGCCCGATGATGGGGTTAAACGTTTCCGCATCCTCACATTGCTGGCGTTGGCGCAAGGGCTTTCCGATGCCGCTGTTGGGCTTCGCGTTGAAACCGCCAATCGCCCCAAAGGTTTGCAATGGGCGGAACTTGAGGCCCGATTGAAGTCGCGCATAGTTGCGTGTTTGGATGAGCTGGAAACGCAGTGGCAAAAAGATTTGGGTGAAGTTAATTTGGGCAGCATCGCCACGGCGTGTTCTTTAGGCTATCTCGATTATCGTCATGGCTGGCTTGATTGGCGCAAAAGCCACACCAGCCTCGCACATTTTGCTGAAGGCTTTAACGCCCGCGATAGTATGATCAACGCAGCTTTGCCGCCAGCATGAGCAATTATACTGCCATCATCTCAGGCGCAGGCCCAGCCGGTTTGGCTGCGGCCTGTCTACTTGCTTTGGATGGCGTAAAAATAGCTGAGATTGCACCACCCAGTTCTGATGATCCACGCACAACCGCTTTAATGCAGCCAGCAATGCAAATGCTTAAATTTATCGGTGTTTGGAATGATGAGCTAAAATCCGTATCCGCCCCTCTCAAACATTTGCATTTAATTGATGACACGGGGAATCTCGTAACTGCGCCCACTATCGAATTCAGCGCTGCCGAATTGAACTTAGAGGAGTTCGGTTGGAATGTGCCATTGGCACATTTGGTTCCTGCTTTGCGCCTGCGGGCGGAAAATCTGGGTGTTGATTTTATAACTGACGCCAGTACCAGTGCTGCGTGTGACGAAAACCAAATCACCATCAAAACTGAAAGCGGAAATTCGCACAGCGCCAAAATTCTATTGGCAGCTGATGGTGCGGATTCTAAACTTCGTCAGTCCTTGGGCTTCTCGATTGAGGCGTGGGCCTATGATCAGTCAGCCTTGGCCACCAGTTTCTCTCACACGGCTTCGCATCAAAATATCTCGACTGAATATCATAAATCGGCAGGCCCTTTCACAACCGTACCTTTGCCTGGCAATCGTTCCAGTCTGGTGTGGATGGACCGCCCTGCCCGCATTGAAGCTTTGCTTACGTTCAGTGACCAAGAATTAGCAATTGAAATTCAACTTGAAACCAAAGGCAACCTTGGCCGCATTTCCGATATTGGTCTGCGCAAAGCTTTCCCCATGCGCGGCCAACGCGCCACAAGTTTTGCAACTAAACGCTGTATGATAATTGGTGAGGCCGCCCATGTGCTGCCCCCCATTGGTGCACAAGGCTTAAACCTTTCGCTGAGAGATGCTGCGCAAGCCGCTGATTTAATTATTGGTTCTAATGATCCGGGTGCCGACAAGGTTTTAAGCGAGTATAATGCAATTCGCCGTGCAGATGTGCTGCCGCGCCAGCAAATGGTGAATTTGCTCAATCAATCTTTGATAAGTGAAATACCTGCTTTTTCTCTGGCGCGTGCGGCGGGTCTGGCAGCAATTTCCAATTTCGGTCCGTTGCGTAAATTGGCAATGAGTCAAGGCTTGTCACCAGCATCAGACTTGCCCTTTGCTATGCGGGGATAATGCGCTTGCCTTCACCCATTAGAATTGGCATTAAATAAGTATGCGCCATATGAACGAAGCAAAATTTCAAATTGGACAAATTGTCCGCCACCGCCTGTTTTCGTTTCGTGGCGTAATTTTTGATGTTGACCCTCAATTTAACAATACCGAGGAGTGGTATAACTCCATACCCGCCGAGGCGCGTCCACGCAAAGACCAGCCCTACTATCACCTGCTCGCCGAGAATGATGAGACGGAATATGTGGCTTATGTCTCAGAACAAAATCTTCTCGCCGATGAAACCCGCGACCCGGTGCGCCACCCGCAGGTGCGGGATTATTTTGCTGGCTTCGACACCAAGAAGAAACAATATAAATTAAAGGATCACCGCGCGCATTAGGTCTGAAGCCTAAAAACTACTGCACAGCGATAACCCGCATTGCCAACGCCATTCGTGTTTCGACACCGAGTTTGCGAAAAATGTTTTCAAGATGTTTCTGCACGGTCCGAGCGCTAATAGAAAGTACCAACCCGATTTCAATATTGGTCTTGCCAACAGCCACAAGCGAAGCAATATCCAGCTCGCGGCCCGTTAAAGGCAGAACGGACGCGGTCGCATTTGAAAGCCCAAGCCTCAAAATAACTTGAGCCGTAGCGGCATTAGAAATCAAAAACGCAGAGAGCTTCATGCCCTCTCGCTCAAAACTCAAATTTTGTGATTGAGTTCGCGGCTTGCGCGTCACACCCCAGTCTTTGGTTTCAAGAAATGCATGGGAAAGTGGCCCGGGCAAATCTCCAACCCACTCTGCTTTGTTTGGAAAGAAGAAGTGTAGAGTTCGCAAAGCCGCGGCATCAGCGGCCAGCGCCCCAAATGAAGACAATTGCATAACATGCCAACCTCCAGCCGCATCCAAGCCCACAATAGAAGAAAAATTTACATCCGCAGCTGGAGTTTCACTGCTCGAATGCCCGTCGTGCCGGACCGTCGAAGGTGTTGATCGCCGTGATGGACCCAGAATTTTGTCGGCCATGGGCTTACTCTTAAAAATCAATTTATGAGCGCGACCTAAAACCTAACATGCGATGGCCGCCCGTGCAAGAATACCAGAGCGGCCAAAAAACATCTATTGATTATTCAAACCAGCCAGTGAGTCATCTCGATTGAATGAAATCGACCAAATCAAGAGACCAACTTCGCTGTAACAATGTTTTCGATGGGTGATTTGCCATCCTGCACCATCAAAACATCGCAAGTGAAGTCTTTGCCTCTTACACTGCCACTCCAAACCAATTTGCCATATCGAGGGCTTTTGGTTTCCGCATCAAAATGGATTGCATCACCTTCGGCGCGAGCTTGATAGGTGCCATCGCCATAACCATACTGATCGCAAGCGCTTGAATGAAATCGTCCAGCAGAAAAAGTCAGAGTGTCAGCATCACCAGTCGTTTTGCCCTTTTGCACAAACGTGCCAAAAAACGACTTGCCATCCAGTAGCGCGGTTTCTTCGCTGTGTGTGTGCCCGCTGGCAAAATCAATCATACCTTGGAAATCTACGACAACGGCCGGTTCGCTGCCAATCGTCCAGGCATCATGGCCGCTGGGCAAAAGCGAAACGTCGCCAGCCTTGCAATCAAACTCCGTGCCATCATCCATCCGAATACGCAAAACGCCCGATACATGATATTGAAAATGCGGCGCTTCACAGCTATTAGTCTTTGCAAGGGGTTGCACCGAAGTTGACCAACGCCATCCGGCATCAAAAACGGCACGGCCAATTGTTGCACCGCCAATGTTTAAGAGTTCCAATCGTCCTTTTGGAAACTCACGGACATCATCAGGCTTTTCAAATGATTTAAGCTGCGCTTTTGCCATGGCCGCCGAAAATGGGTGCGTGTGTTGTAACATGATTAACCTCCATCTAATTGTGCCCCAGTTGGGCTGTGATGAAACCTAGATTAAAGTGAGCCAATTCTAAATACGCATATCGGCGTAGGTTATCTGCTAATCCAGCATCTCCAGCAACTTCGCCACCGTATTCATATTGCGGGCCGTGCCTAGTTTAGCAGCTGGAATTTTTAATTTCGATTGCCCCATTCCCTCGCCATAATGCACATAGATTTCGCGGGTGCCTAAAACAATTTTCTCGTCGGCCAAGCCTGTCGCTTTGCTGATCGCATCAGGTGGAGGAACTGCATCCAAAAAAATCACCAGATTGCGGTTGCCCGCAGCTTCGGGAAATGGATTTTCACTGAGCACCGCCTCCAACTCGGGCGCCGACCGAATATGCACCCCAACAGATTTACCTGCATAGGTCTCGAGTCGCTTTTCAAGGAGTGCTTGCAGCTTAACCGCACTCAACTTAGATTTAAAAACCACATTCCCGCTGGCTACATAGGTTTTAACATTTGCAAAGCCCAGCTCTTCGCACATGGCTTTCAAATCACTCATGGGCAGCTTTCCTGTGCCGCCCACATTTACTGCACGCAACAGAGCCACATAAGCATCCATGGTTTATGCTTTCGCCTTCATCGCCTTGCCAAATTTGGCTTCTGCTTGGCCAGCCGTGTCAGCATCTAATCGTACTGTGAGTTTGGTGCGACCATCTTCATAGGATTTGCGGTCCAGCACTTCGCCGCGCTGGTGCAGCCAGGCCATGTTTTTTCCATCCGACGGATCAATCATAATATCAAACATCAAACTGGATTGCGCTAGTCGCTGTTCCACATGATCGAGCAAGCGATCAATGCCGTCACCCGTGAGTGAAGAAACGAGCACCAGATCTTTGCGACGTTGGGCTAGGGCTTCACGATTGATCAGTTCTTGGGGCGGCAGCAAATCAGATTTGTTCCACACTTCAATAATCAAACTGCGTCGCTGTTCATCAATGCCAAGTTCTTCTAGAACCAACGCAACATCATGGGCCTGTGCATCAGTTTCATCGTGGCTCACATCGCGCACATGCAGAATTACATCGGCTGCGAGAACCTCTTCAAGAGTGGCCCGGAAAGATGCAATCAATGATGTCGGAAGTTCCGAAATGAAGCCCACAGTGTCGGACAATATAATTTTGCGGCCACTCGGCAACGTAATGTTGCGCATAGTGGGGTCAAGTGTTGCAAACAACAAATCCTTGGCCAAAACATTGGCATCAGTCAGCTTGTTAAACAGTGTCGATTTTCCGGCGTTGGTGTAACCTACCAAGGCAACGATGGGATAAGGAATGCGCTCCCTACCCTTGCGGTGCAGATCGCGGGTTTTTACAACCGTTTCCAATTCGCCTTCGATTTTGGAAATACGTTCTTGAATTAAACGCCTGTCCATTTCCAATTGGCTTTCACCAGGGCCGCCCAAAAAGCCAAAGCCGCCGCGCTGGCGTTCAAGATGGGTCCAAGACCGAACCAACCGCGATTTTTGATAATTGAGATGCGCCAGCTCGACTTGCAAAATGCCTTCCTTGGTGGTGGCACGCCGGCCAAAGATTTCCAAAATCAAACCCGTGCGATCAAGCACTTTGGCCTTGAACTCGGTTTCTAAATTGCGCTGCTGAATTGGCGAGAGCTGGGCATTGACCACAACCAATTCCGCTTCCACTTTTTCAACATGCGCGGCAATTTCAGCTACTTTACCCGTGCCCAAAAATGTGCCGGGCTTTGGTGCCACCAGTGGTGCGATCAACGTATCTACAATATCAAGCTCAATGGCCTCGGCAAGGCCAATTGCCTCGTCCAGCTTGCTCTGCGCATCGCGGTCAAACACGTTGCCAACGCCACGCTTCTTGCGTTCAACATGAACCACCAAAGCCCGCGTGAGCTCCGGTCCTTCTATTTGAAAATCAACGCCACCACCTGCCTTGACGTGTTTTTTAATCGTCACGTATTAGCACTTTCATCGTCAAACAAGCTGATGGGGCCACCTGGCATGATGGTGGAAATGGCGTGCTTATAAACCAATTGCGAAACGCCGTCACGGCGCAGCAGCAAACAGAAATTATCAAACCAGGTGATAATGCCTTGCAACTTTACGCCATTGACCAAAAACACCGTGACTGGCATTTTGGCTTTGCGCAAATGATTGAGAAATGTGTCCTGCAGATTTTGTTGTTTTTCTTGTGCCATAGCTAATCCAACTCTTATTGTTTTTATTGAGACTGAAGCAAATCACAGTCTATCACAGTTCCAATGGCAGCAAAAGCGGGCAACAGTTAGGCACCCTCATCTTCTTTTGATGTGAGACCTAACATCTTGATTTTACGGTGCAAAGCAGAACGCTCCATACCAATAAATGTTGAGGTGCGCGAAATATTGCCGCCAAAACGCGAAAGTTGAGCAGCCACATAGTCGCGCTCAAAAGCTTCTCTGGCTTCACGCAGTGGCATGGTGAGCAAATGTTCGCCACCAAATCCACTTGCTGTATTCTCAGCGAGGATTTCAGCGGGCATCATATCGGCGGTGATTTCATCTTGTGGATCACCCGAAGCAAGAATTAACATGCGCTCCACATTGTTGCGCAGTTCGCGCACATTGCCCGGCCAATTGCGGGTTTGCAAAACGGCTATTGCGTCATTGGCAAAGCGCCGCTGCGGCTGGCCTGAGCCTGCTGAAAATGATTTAGAGAAAAATTCTAAAAGTTCTGGAATGTCTTCGCGCCGCTCATTCAGCCCTGGCACACGCACTGGCACTACACCCAAGCGGTGATAAAGATCTTCGCGAAATTTTTGTTCAGCAATGAGCGTTGGCAAATCACGCGATGAAGATGTGATTATGCGTACATCAACTTTAACTTTCTTTGTACCACCCACGCGCTGGAAAGTCTGATCTAATAACACGCGCAAAACCTTGGCTTGGGTTTCCATCGGCATGTCAGAAATTTCATCAATATAAAGTGTACCACCATGGGCTTCTTCGAGCGCGCCAATTGAGGTATGCTCTACGCCGAACAGTTCTTCCTCCATGCGTTCGGGAGCCATGTTGGCGGCACTCAACACAACGAATGCGCCCTTGTCACGCTGAGACATTTCATGCAGAGAACGCGCCGTCATTTCCTTGCCAGCCCCCATGGGCCCGGTAATTAGAACGCGGCTATTGGAGGGAGCAATTTTTTTGAGGAGTTGTCGCAATTGGCGCATTGCCGCTGAAGTGCCCACTAGCTCTTGATTTAATCCGGCACGTCCGCGCAGATCATCATTCTCGCGTTTCAGGCGCGATGTTTCAAGCGCGCGGCCCACCACCAAAACCAATCGGTCAGCATTAAATGGCTTTTCAATATACTCATAGGCGCCGCGCTTAATTGCAGCCACCGCAGTTTCTATATTGCCGTGACCGGAAATAATAACGATCGGCAACGTGGGGTGAAGCTGTTTAATTTCCAACAGTAAATCCAAACCATCCAACTTTGAACCCTGCAACCAAATATCAAGAATAACCATCGAAGGTTTGCGCAATGCGACTTCGGACAACGCTGCATCGGAATTGTGCGCGAGGCGTGTTTCATAACCTTCATCTTGCAGAATGCCCGCAATCAACATGCGAATGTCGGCTTCGTCGTCAATGATTAGAATATCAGCAGACATGGTTTTCCTGTTGAGATTTAGAGTGTGGCATGTTCATGCAAAGCTGCAAAATAAAGTGTGACCGACGCGCCTTGGCCGGATGACGCATCTTCAAGCTTCAAGCGGCCCTCATGTTCTTCCATAATGCGCTTTACAATTGCGAGACCGAGGCCCGTACCTTTTTCCCGCGTGGTCATATAGGGTTCGGCCAAACGATTACGATTTTCGTGCGGCAGGCCAACGCCATTGTCAGTGACACGAATGTAGGGGTGATTTTGGTCAATTCCGGTTTCAATTAAAATCACTCCCTTTTCGGCACCTGCCTCGCGGGCTTCAACAGCTTCGCGGGCATTTTTAACCAGATTTGTAATTGCCTGAGTGATCAAACGGCGATCAAATGGAAACACCAAGCCTTCAACATTTTCCTTAACTTTGATGCTGAGATCACCAGCGGAAACTCGCTGCAACACAGTGGCCTCTTGCACAACTGAGGTAAGCGAGTTTGGTTCCGGCACCGCCTTGGGCATGCGCGCGAAAGATGAAAACTCATCAACAATGCGGCCCAAATCACCC
The DNA here is from genome assembly GCA_031366855.1 of Hyphomicrobiales bacterium. Taxonomy (GTDB): domain Bacteria; phylum Pseudomonadota; class Alphaproteobacteria; order Rhizobiales; family Aestuariivirgaceae; genus Aestuariivirga. The sequence goes on from JANLPA010000096.1 coordinate 20,097, forward strand.
ACCTGACGAATAATCGTGTCAGTGCATTGTTCAAAAACATCCTTGTCTGTGGTGATCTGTTTAAGATATTTGCGCTTCAAACGCTCCGCAGAAAGCTGAATGGGTGTGAGCGGGTTTTTAATTTCGTGGGCAATGCGCCGCGCAATATCCGACCATGCGGAGTTGCGCTGTGCGGAGACCAACTGCGTAATATCATCGAATGTAAGCACATAACCATGTTCCGCATCATCAGTGCGTTCGGTGGTGAGGCGGACAATGAAACTTAAATCTTGCCCTGAAACTTGCATATCAACATGGCCTTCGGCCATGCCTTGCGGGCGCGAAAGTGCGGCTTGATAGATAGCACCCATCTCGGGCAAAACTTTTATTAATTCATGGCCCAACAATTGCGCTTCTGTGCGTTCCAGCAATGCAAGTGCTGAACGGTTGACCAAGGAAATTCGGTGCTCAGCATCAATGCCAATCACACCTGCTGTAACTCCAGATAGCATCGCCTCAGTGAAACGTCGGCGATTGTCTAGTTGTTCATTTGTCTCGACCAATTGATCACGGTGGAGACGCACTTGGTCAGTCATCATGTTGAACGTTTGCGAAAGGGTCATCAAATCTCCGGGCCCGTCAATCACATTCACTTTAGCGTTAAAGTCGCCCTGCGCCACATTGCGCGCTGCCTCAAGAAGTCTGACGATGGGTGCCACCAACCGATCCGAAAACCACATGCCTGCCCAGATGGACGCAAGCAAAAAGACGAGACTCACTAGCGCATAAACCAATGCGAATGTAAGCTGAACACCCACACGTTGTTTTAATAGCTTATCGTATTCGGCTTTGGCATCTTGGGTCTTTGTAAGCTGCTCAATAACGATGGGTGATAGAATGCGGTATGCATAGAGATACTGCGATGGGTAGCCTTGCAATTTCATCAGTGCACGGACTAAGTTACCGCCTCGCCCGGGGGCCAGCAAAACGATGTCGCCCTTATCAGCACTTTCCATCGCCGCAGCACTGGGGGCAATAAATTTGATTTTATCAGATGCCGTGATGTTGGCTTGAATTTGTTTAGTTTTTGCATCAAATATATAGAGTGCTGCCAAATTTCGAATGGCAGCGTGACGCGCCACGCGCTGCAAATAAACCGGCCGATCATTGTTGAAAGCGGGCAATTGCTGTACCAAATCCGTCGATATATTTGCTAGATCGGTGCGTGTTGCTTCGGATGCGTTTTGCACATAGGCATCAGCAACCGAAGCCGCAGACTCAACAATCGCACGGGTGCGCTCCGAGAACCAAGCATCAAGGCCACGATTGAGAGTGACGGCCGCAAAGACGGCAACAAGGATGGCGGGCATAAGGGCCACCATGCTAAAGAGCGAGATGAGCCTTATGTGCAGGCCCGTTCCGGCCGTGCCACGTCTGCGTTCAACCAATAAATAAAAAAGTTGACCGCCAATCATCGCAGCCATCAAAACCACCAAAACCGTGTTGGCAAAAATCAATCCATCAATCACAGTTTCTGTGGGCTTGATTGGCGTAACACCAGTGAGTAGCAAGAATGTTATAAGCCCCGTTAAGGTGCCAAGCACCACAAGGCTGAGTGCCGCCCAACCTGAAAGGCCGCGCAAGCGTCTGGAGATTTGTATATCAGCGCGTTTCAACATGACCTTATTTAGCACGACACTGTGGCAAAAAATCAACACTTAATGTGATATTTTTACTACGCTTATCCGTTTAAGTATTTACCTATGAAATACCGCGCATCACATTGATATTACGTTCTTTTAGTTTTGAACGAAGGGTGTTTCTATTTATTCCCAAAAGATCTGCTGCCCGCAATTGATTGCCATTTGTGGCCTGCAAACTGGCGCGCAACAAAGCTGGTTCCATTTGCGCCAACACTCTTTCATAAAGGCCCTCGGGAGGCATCACGCCGCCAAAGGATGAAAAATAGCCAGTCAGATATTTTTCCATAAACAGTGGCAGATTATCCGCTGAGGTTTCATCGCTGCTCTGCGCTTCACCCAGTCCGTGGTCGGAAAGTTCACGCTCCACTGAGAGGCCGGAGATCACATCGTTCACTTCCATCGCCATCAAGCGCTTGATCAGGTTTTCAAGCTCACGCACGTTGCCGGGCCAGCGATGTGATTTTAAACGTTCAATGGCTTCTGCCGAAATATCCTTGTGTGGCAATCCTTGCTTTGTGCCACCTTCCAGAAAGAAGCGCACGAGATCAGAAATATCCTCAGTGCGTTCGCGCAATGGTGGCAGGCGCAGCAGCACCACATTGAGACGGAAATATAAGTCTTCGCGGAACAGGCCTTGATTGATCAAGCGGCGTAAATCGCGGTGGGTGGCGGCGATAATGCGCACATTGGTTTTAATCGGCGAGGTGCCGCCCACAGTAGTGTATTCACCTTCTTGTAACACGCGTAGCAACCGCGTTTGGGCTTCAAGTGGCATGTCGCCAATTTCGTCTAAGAAAAGACTGCCACCTTCGGCCTGTTCAAAGCGACCTGCCATGCGCGAATTAGCACCCGTGAAAGAGCCTTTCTCATGGCCGAAGAGTTCTGATTCTATCAGTTCGCGTGGGATAGCCGCCATGTTAACGGCAACAAATGCACCTTTCTTGCGCTTGCTATAATCATGCAAAGCGCGGGCAACGAGTTCCTTTCCGGTGCCACTTTCACCAACAATGGTGACAGTCAAGTCTGTCTGCGTCAGCCTTGCGATCATGCGGTAAATATCTTGCATGGCAGATGACCTACCGATGATTGGCAAGTTTTCTGACTTCTCAGCAATTTTCGCGGTGGGTGATTTCTTGAGCTGTTCCAAGGCCCGCGCAACAGTTTGAATGAGGGCGTTAATGTCAAAGGGCTTGGGCAGATAGTCATAAGCCCCAAGTTCTGCTGAACGGATTGCGGTCATAATGGTGTTTTGCGCGCTCATCACAATCACCGGCAGTGTTGGCCGCAATTTTTTTATGCGTGGTATCACATCAAAGGCATTTTCATCGGGCAACACCACATCAGTTACCACAATGTCGCCCTGCCCGTCTGACACCCAACGCCAGAGATTGGTAGCGGTGGAGGTTGCCCGCACAGCATAGCCCGCCCTAGTGAGAGCTTGCGTCAACACCGTACGGATTGCGCTGTCATCATCAACCAATAGAACTGTTTTAACATTCATAGGTTCAGTCCTTTTTTTCGACAATTTGTTGGTTGGCATCATCGCCTTTGATTAGCGGCAACAGCACACGGAAGGTGGAACCTCGCTCACGCGCTTTATATTCGACCACGCCACCATGATCGCGCACAATTTTGGCAACCAACGCGAGGCCTAAGCCTTTACCTTGCGGTTTGCTGGTGACAAAGGGATCGAAAATATGGGGCAGCAATTCATCTGCTATGCCGTTGCCGCTATCATGCACACAGACTTCCAATGGGAGAGATACTTTGTCGGTGGTTCCCGCCACGGAAAGTTTCATGCCCGGGCGGAACGCTGTGGTAAAGATAACTTCGCGCTGGCCATCACTTTCAAGAACGGCATCAACGGAATTGCGCGCAAGATTTAGAAACACCTGCACCAATTGATCGTGGTTGCCATTTACGGCGGGAAGCGAAGGGTCATAATCTTCAACCAGCGTAACATCAGCTTCGCCACTGGCCCTGATCAGTTGCTTCACGCGGTCTAACACAACATGAATGTTAATGGGTTGGCGCACCAATGGGCGTTCATCAGAAAATACTTCCATTTGATCTACCAGATCACGGATGCGGTCAGTTTCATCGCAAATCAGCCGCGCCAAGGCTCTGTCTTCATCAGCCAAGCCAGGCTCAAGCAATTGTGCAGCACCGCGAATGCCTGAAAGTGGATTTTTAATTTCATGAGCCAGCATTGAGGCCATGCCCGAAACTGAGCGCGCAGCACCTTGATGCGAAAGCTGCATATCAAACTTGTGGGCCATGGAGCGGCGCAGCAGCATGACCAAAATGAAACGCGGGTCTTCACTCACCAAGGCTGTTTGCAAATCCACAATGCGCTCGCCACCCATACGCGGTGTGCCCACAGTGATTTCATACTCATTGACCACACCGCCCAAATTTCGCACCTGCTCAACAGCATGCAAAGCGGGGCTGGAGAAAGGTATCAAATCAGAAAATTTGTGACGCATCAAAACGGTTTTACTGGTTTGAAAAAAATCCTCGCTAGTGCCGTTCACCATGCAAATGCGGTTTTCCTCGTCCAAAATTATCAACGGGTTTGGCAGGGAATCAAATATGGCGCGAAGGCCAGGAAGAGTCTCGAAGCTCATGCGGCCACCATCAACTGTTGATTATAGATATGAGATAAGCCAGCAGTAACGAGGGCATTGTCTTTTTCAGTCAGCAAGTTTGCGCGCAAGTGTTGGGTTTGCTCTGGCGTTAAAAGCTGCCGATCTAACAGTCTTGTAATGGCCCAGCCCAAATGTTTGCGGAAGGTGCGGTTGCCGAGCACATCCCCATAAAGCGATAACGTTTCGTCTTGCTGCGAAAGCAAATAGCTGCATTCCTCAACAAGGCTTGGGGCGGCTTTGCCGGTTCCAGCTTTTAAGCCTTCGGCAATCACGCCGGGCCACCAAGGCCTGCCATAAGTGGAGCGGCCGAGCATCACACCATCAGCGCCGGAGGCTTGCATCATGGCGCGGGCATCGTCAATTGAATTGCCATCGCCATTGGCGATCAGAGGAATTTTTATCATATCACGCACAGCGCGAATAGCTTTCCAATCTGCTTTGCCTGTATAAAACTGGCAGCGTGTGCGGCCATGCACTGTGATGAGAGCAACACCCGCTTGCTCTGCCCGCCTTGCAAGTTCTGGGGCGTTCAGAGAATTCTCATCCCAGCCCAATCGCATTTTCAAAGTTACAGGCACCTTTGATGCAGCAACGGTGGCTTCCACCAAAGTTATTGCGTGATCAATGTTGCGCATGAGTGCCGAACCAGAAAGCCCACCAGTCACCTGCCGCGCCGGGCAGCCCATATTAATGTCAATAATATCAGCGCCCATATCTTGCGCCACGCGGGCCCCTTCACTCATCCATTTGGCTTCGCGGCCCGCAAGCTGCATCACGAAAGGCGAAAGTTTCTTGGCACCTTTGGCGCGGCGCATCATGTCTGGTCGTTGGCGTACCAATTCTTCGCTGGCCACCATTTCGGAAACCACCAAGCCAGCACCTGCCTCATGCGCCACCGCGCGGAAGGGCTCATCTGTAACGCCAGACATGGGAGCCAAAAACACGGAATTGCATGTCTTGATGTTTCCGATTGATATGCTCATTTATTAGGCAATAACTTTCAAGGCTGAATTATTAGGCATAATACGCTGCAATGCAACAAGGTCAAGCACAAAGCGCATGTAAAGCATTCTCATTCCAACATGAATCCTATATGCCACCAGCATGACAGTTGCGGCAGTTATAGTGGCAGGCGGCGTTGGCCTGCGCGCTGGCGGTGGAAAGCCTAAGCAGTATCAACTCATTGGTGGAAAACCGGTGATTTGGTGGACGCTCAAGGCATTCCTCGATCATCCGCAAGTGTCGCATGTGCAGGCCGTGGTTGGTGAAGGCCACGAAGGTTTTTTTGCTGCAGCAACCGAGGGGCTAACGCTTCTGCCTTTTGTGCTTGGCGGTGCATCACGGCAAGACTCTTGTCGATTAGGGCTGGAAGCCTGCGCTCAATATTCGCCCAGCAAAGTGATGATTCATGATGCAGCACGGCCCTTCATTTCACAGAATGTGATTAGCAATGTGATTGCCGAGCTTGACCATGCAGCGGCGGTTATCCCGGGTCTACCAGTAGCCGACACGATGAAATATGCCCCAGGTGGCGTGATTAATAAAACTGTTGATCGTTCCGCCATGTGGTTTGTGCAAACGCCGCAGGGTTTTTTATTTGATAGAATTTTGAGCGCGCATCGTAGCGCTGCATCAGAAGCAGTGAGCGGTTTAACGGATGATGCGTCGGTTGCTGAATATGCCGGAATTCCCGTTCGCATAATTGCTGGCGATCACGACAATAAAAAACTGACCACCAGTGAAGATATTGAAATTGCCAATGCAACGCTGAGCTTGAAATTGTTTTCGGATCGCCCAGACATTCGCACCGGCCAAGGCATTGATTTTCATATTTTTACGACTGGAAAAGTTATCACTTTGCTTGGTGTTGCAATTCCCCACACCCACAAACTCAAAGGCCATTCGGATGCTGATGTGGCCATGCACGCGCTGACTGATGCAATTCTTGGCGCCATTGGTGAAGGAGACATCGGCACTCATTTTCCGCCCACTGATATGCAATGGAAGAATGCGGCATCATCGATATTTTTGAAAAAAGCGGTGGACTTACTTCTGGCCCGTAGCGGCATTCTGGCCAATGTTGATATTACAATTTTGGCAGAAGCACCAAAAATCAACCCACATATTCAGGAGATGAAAGCAGTGCTTTCCACCCTGCTCCACATTTCGCCAGATCGCATTGCCGTGAAAGCCACCACAACTGAAAAGCTTGGCGCTATTGGTCGCAAAGAAGGCATGGCCGCATTTGCAACTGTCACCGTGAGATTGCCGCTGTGAAATTAGCAGAACAAGTGTTTCAAAGATTATCAGCACACGGATTAAAATTGGCAACAGCTGAAAGCTGTACGGGCGGCATGGTTGCAGCTGCGATTACAGATATTGCGGGATCATCTGCAATTTTTGATCGCGGCTTTGTAACTTATTCCAATGCCGCCAAGTCAGACATGCTGTCAGTGCCACCAGATTTAATTAAAGATTTTGGAGCCGTGAGTGAAGAGGTTGCAAAGGCGATGGCCCAAGGCGCACTCAAGCATTCAGCGGCCGATATTAGTCTTGCTATCACCGGAATTGCCGGACCTACTGGAGGCTCCGCAGATAAGCCGGTGGGGCTTGTTCACTTTGCGATGGCAACACACCACGTCATAGTTGCAAAAGCCCAACGCTTCGGCAATTTAACGCGCAGTGAAATTCGAGTGCGAGCAACACGTTTCGCTTTAGAAATGCTGCTCGCCGCTGAAGTTACGCGCCCTTAAGAACGCAGGCCAAGGCCAAAACGACGTATGCAAGAGCCATGAGCCAAACTGATGCAATTGGCAAACTTGGAATGATACCCAGAGCTGCCAAGGCGGCAACGATGGCGATAACGACAGTGATAACGAAAACGAGTGTGGTTGGAGGGCTAAGGCGCATGGTGTTTCTCCTCTGATGCAAGGAAACTATAACAGGAGTCGCATAGCAGTGCTCACGCCATTCTTCTGCTGTGGATAAGCCTTACTCCACAGTAACGGATTTTGCCAAGTTGCGCGGCTGATCAACATCAGTGCCGATGAACACTGCGGCATGATAGGCCAGCAATTGTACAGGAATGGCATAGATTAGGGGGCTGATGAATGGATGCGCCACAGGCACACGAATGTGCTTGAAGGTTTTATGGGCATTGTCTTTGTGGGAATGATCATCAGTGATCAAAACAATCTTGCCACCACGGGCTGCCACTTCTTCCATATTGGAAATGGTTTTTTCATAAAGCTCATCACGCGGCGCAATTACAATCACTGGAACATGCTCATCAACCAAGGCAATTGGGCCATGCTTTAATTCACCAGCAGCATAACCTTCTGCGTGAATATACGAAATTTCTTTCAACTTCAACGCACCTTCAAGTGCCAATGGGTAGTTGATGCCTCGGCCCAAAAACAACACATCGCGCGCTTTAGAAATTACGTGAGCAACCGCTGCGATGTTTTTTTCTTCTTTCAGAATCTCAATCATATGACGTGGCGCTTCAATGAGTGCCGTTACATATTCGCGTTCGAGTTCTGGCGATAAGGTTCCGCGCAGTTTGCCAGCCAGCAACGCGAGGCACGCAAGCGCTGCCAATTGGCAGGTGAAGGCTTTAGTAGATGCCACACCAATTTCTGGCCCAGCGTAAGTGCGGAGCACCAATTCGGATTCACGTGCAATTGTGGATTCGGGCACGTTGATAATCGCTATCGTGTGCTGGCCTTGCGATTTGCAATAACGCAATGCCGCCAAGGTGTCTGCCGTTTCACCCGACTGTGAAATCACAATAGCAACACCGTTTTTGCTCATCGGCGCTTCTCGGTAACGGAACTCTGAGGCTATATCAACTTCGGTGGGAAGGCGTGCCACTTTTTCAAACCAATATTTTGCGGCATGACCGGCATAAGAAGCAGTGCCGCAAGCTGTGATGGTTAAACGATCCAACTTAGCAAAATCAAATGGCAGCGATGCGGGTATCTTCACGGTGCGCGTGGCAAAATCAATATATTCAGCCAGAGTGTGCCCAACCACTTCTGGCTGCTCTTCAATTTCCTTCGCCATAAAGTGGCGGTGATTGCCCTTATCCACCATCATTGCCGAAGCTTGACTAAAACTCATCGGGCGCTTGATTGGCTTATTGTCTTCGCCATAAATTTGCATGGAGTTGCGCGTGAGCACCACCCAATCGCCGTCTTCTAAATAGGTGATGCGGTTGGTGAAGGGCGAGAGCGCAATGGCATCGGAACCCAAAAACATTTGACCTTCCCCATGACCAACAGCCAGAGGTGGACCATTGCGAGCGCCCACCAGCAAATCATTTTCGGATCTGAACATGATCGCCAAAGCAAATGCGCCGCGCAGACGACTGAGCACATTTTTCACTGCATCAATTGGTGGCGCACCTTTGGCTCTTTCCTGCGCCAGCAAATGCGCCACCACTTCAGTATCAGTCTGGGTGGCAAATTTATAACCTGCGGCCTCAAGCTCAGCCTTCAATTCTTGAAAATTCTCGATGATGCCATTGTGCACAATCACCACATCGCCAGAAATATGGGGATGCGCATTGGTTTCATTCGGCACGCCATGGGTGGCCCAGCGTGTGTGGCCGATCCCACTGTGACCCTGCAACGGGGCTTCGCGCAATCGGTCTTCTAAATTGCGCAGTTTACCCGGGGCACGACGGCGCTCAATCTGGCCCTTCTCTATAGTGGCCACACCTGCTGAATCATACCCGCGATATTCCAAACGGCGCAGCGCCTCAACAATATCAAGTGCCACAGGTTTTGTGCCTAAAATGCCAACAATGCCACACATGTTTTTGTCGTCCTTATTTTTTGGCAGCTTTGCGCGCTGCTTTAACTGTTCGATATTTTTTAGCCCATCCTGCTTTGATTTCTTGGGGGCTGCGTGAAAGAGCCAAAGCATCTTCCGGAACATCGGTGGTAATCACGCTGCCTGCTGCAATGTTCACACCATTGCCAATTTTCACTGGCGCTATGAGCGAGGTGTTAGAGCCCACAAAAACCTTCTCTCCAATTTCAGTGAGGTGCTTTTCATAGCCATCATAATTGCAGGTAATGGTGCCTGCCCCAATGTTGCTGCCCGCCCCCACAATGGCATCACCAATATAAGTGAGGTGATTGGCTTTTGCGCCTTTGCCAATTTTGGCTTTTTTTACTTCCACGAAGTTTCCAATATGCGCTTCAGCGCCAATCTCGGCACCAGGGCGCAACCGTGCATAAGGCCCAATGCGCGCAGCTTCGCCAATCGTCGCACCTTCAATATGCGAGAAGGCTAAAATCTCCACACCATTGCCAATTGTAACACCGGGGCCAAAAACCACGTTGGGTTCAATCACCACATCTTGACCAATCACAGTATCCGCGGAAAAGAATACTGACGATGGGTCAACTAACGTTGCACCCGCAAGCATCGCATTTTTACGGTAGCGGTTCTGAAAGCCTTGTTCAATTTCTGAAAGTTGGATGCGATCATTCACACCGGCAACTTCCGCTTCATCGCACACCGAAAGTGCAACTTCAAACCCTGCATCAATAGTGAGACCCACCAGATCAGTGAGATAATATTCTTTTTTGGCATTGGCATTGTGCAGCTTGGGCACAAGTTGCCACAACAACTTGCTATCAATGGCGAGGATGCCAGAGTTGCAAAGTTTTATCTGCTGTTCGGCTGGCGAAGCATCAAGCTGTTCGCGAATGGCGGTCACACTTTCGCCAGACTGAATGAGGCGGCCATAACCATGTGGGTTCTTGGCTTCAAAACCCAACACGGCCAAGGGACGAGTGGCATCAATTTTGGCAAGCAACGCTTCCAATGTTGAAGTTTGAATAAGTGGCACATCGCCATATAGCACCAACACAGTGCCGTTGAATCCAAGCAGTGCATCACGCGCCATGGAAACGGCATGGCCGGTGCCCAAGCGATCAACTTGGGCCGCAAATTGGCAATTGGCAAAAAACTTGCGCGATTCTGTACGCACCATTTCAGTACTTGGCCCATGCACGACAACCGGCAATTTGGGATTCAATCCGGTCGCAGCCACCAGCACATGGCCAACCATCGAACGATTTGCAACTTTGTGTAAAACCTTGGGCAAAGCCGAGCGCATCCGCGTTCCCATACCAGCCGCCAACACTACAATAGCAAGATCAGACATATTCACCCCATAAGAATCCCACCGCATTTCTATCTGGCAGAAGTGTTTAGTCCCTTATAATTGTGGCGTTTTTCTAATCTTGGTAAATGAAGTATAAAAACCTGATTACGCCCTTGACCATATGTTGCGCCGCAACTATGTTCCGCCCGCTTTCACGGACTCAAACGAAGTTCGATGATGTGGGGGCCCATAGCTCAGCGGTAGAGCATCTGACTTTTAATCAGAGGGTCGTGGGTTCGAATCCCGCTGGGCTCACCAACAAAATCAAAGATTTAACTCAAAAATAAAATCGCGCTAGACTCTTTCTAGACTCTAATTCGGTGCCGCGTTGCCACGAGAAATAAAGTTGCGCAATGTTCACTTCCGGAATGCTGGCGCTGCGGATTGTTGATCAACCTTTCCAAACACAGGAAAAATGCTACAATATGCGTGGTCACGAAAAAACGGCGAAGAAGGCTACACAATCAAGCTCAATTCTGTTCCAGTCGGACAATGGGATGGCGCACTGATTTTGCTACCACCATTTGAAGATGATGTTTCCTGTGCGAAAGAGCCTGAGCATTGACTGACACTCAAGACAAAAGCCGCGCCAGACTGGTGCGGCTTTAATCTATAGTCAAATAAATCTCGCCAGAAAGTCGAGTCTATTGCATGCTTTGGGACTATCACTTCAGCTTTCGCTTTAACCATTCTTTTGCCAGTAGCCTTAACTGTAATAAATGGACGAATATGTTCAACCGCACAGACGAAGCAAAGCTTGAAGTTGAGAACACTAGGTTTCCGACCGGAACTCGATCAGGCCAAAGTTGGTCTATGACATGATTGCCAGCTGTCGCCGCGTCCAACCTTTTCGCCCAACTTCCCGACAGGAAGCTTTTGATCACCTCAATTTCAAGCAGTAGGCCAGCGCTGTATTTGGAATAATTTTCGTCGTAGGCACCTTTTATTGTGAAGCCAGTGTCACCACAAAACACGATCGCGCCCGCCGCAATCGGATTTCCGTTTAGCAGCAGCAGATCAAATCTTCGGCGCAACGATTTATCACTACTGGCAAACGCAGCTAGTGCAAAATCTCGTGTGGCAGGATTGCTCGCAAGTGCCGTACCTTGTTCACCTTTCCAACCCGAGGCCTCAAGGTCGAGGAATGCCTGCACGGCTAGGCCCAAACCTTCGCCGGAAGTATGCGTCTCATGTCGCACCTCTCCCAGTTCATCAAGGCGCCGCCGACAGCGTTCAAGCTCTCTACGGCGCTTAGGGTTGATGCAGACTGAAATGTAGTCTTCGAAGGTTCTGCCCTTGGATATAGAGGCCCGTTCGAACTGACCAGTTATCGACCAGGGTATGCCACGTCTTCCCATCGCGCTTGTCAACACCTGGCAGCATGGGCCAACGATATTCGAGGCTGGCAAAAGCCACTCGCCCTTTCTCAAGGTTTGTAAACCGTCAATAATCGCGTCAGCGGACTCTGTCGGATAAGTCCTGTCAATTAGTGGCATCGTGCTATATGTGTAGTCCGACATCCAGGCACTTCCTGCAGCGCGAATGGCGGGAATCGGAAGTCGAGCCAAAACGACTGGAAGAAGTGCCATGAGTACCGGGCCGTCTTGAACGACGACAAAACGGACATGATCACCCTTGGAAACCGTTTCAAGCAAAGCTAAAGCATATGTTGGTGTATAATAAACAACATCCTCAAGGCTGCGTTTACATAGATCCTCCCACTCTTCAATCAAGTGGCGCATCTCCAGTACGCTTTTTACGCTTACGTCTAAACCTTTCTTCGACATGTATTCGTCCTCTAAGTTAGAACTCATCATGTTGTTTGATTTTGTCAAGGTTAGACCAAAACGCCCATTGCTCGAATCCGGTGCTTTAATGCCTTGCCATGTTCGTAGAGATGGGGATTGGAAGCCACGAACTTCATGATCCTGCCCCGAACCCGCAAGATCAGCGCGGCTATTTTGCCTTTTAAAGTGAGAGGCAAAACTGATGTTTGGAGTGTTTCATGCTCGTCACACCATTCAAGTTTGTATTTTTCATCGCCGAGCGCAAGATCAAGTCGTGCAATTCCGCTTTCAAGGCAATGACGCATGATACCAGAAAAAAGCTGCGAACCTGGTGAGCAATGAGAAACATGATCTCCGTCCAAGGCCATTTGGTAGAGCAGCCATCCACTTTGGCTTGCCATTCCAACTGATGTGGCAAGAATTTCTCCGTTGAGCGTCAAAGCTGTAGCCCAAGTTGAGTGTCCAATTCCGTCTGCAAAGAAATCTACCAAGAATTCCCGCACGCCTGGTAATGAAAATGGATCATTGTGACCAAGCTTTGCCAATTGACGTGACTTGGCCAACAGACAGTGTTCGGCTATTAGCCGACCTTCTTCAGAAGTGGAGGCAACTCTAAATTCGACTTCGCCCAAGGTTTTTAGCTGCCGCTCCTTCTTGCGTAACTGCCGCAAAGTGGACGGACTGCGCCTGCTAGTGAGAAACTGCTCCCATGTTTCTCCCGCGATAAAGTTTATTGCATGTGAACCTACGTGATAATCAAAACCCTTATTTAGGTTAACGGGATTGCGCTTTCCTGCAATGTTCAAGGGCTGTTTAGTCAGGTAAACCAGATCAACTGCCCCAATCCGAAAGGCAATATGCTTCAAGATGTTTTCAAAATCGATCTCACAGAACTTATTGAGATAGTTTCTGTCGACTATCGGAGCGCAGTAGTCACTTTGAGCAAATGCGTGCCAGGCGAGCACTTTGAGATGTCTATATTCGTATACCGCCAGTGGCAACACTGCAATCGTTCTACCCATGAAAGTCAGGAAGACAGTGATGGGCAATATGCCGCCAATGCTTCCAACTTTACGCTGCCAAGAAGCTCGCCAATCTGACTGCTGGAACGGCGTCAAAGACCTATCGGCGCTCCGACGAATAAAGTCATTTTCTGCATGCCTAGATTGACCGCCAATCAGTAATCCAAAGTCGACGTGTCCGGTTTTTAAGTCGCACTGACCGGAGAATGATCTGGTACGCCGCGCCATAATCCGCCGATCTTTGCAGGGAACTCCCAAAACGCTCTTTTCAACTGATGTGCTGTGCGATTTTGTTTTGTCACTCGAGATTAGCAATTTTTCAAACCTTTCATTGTCCGCCCGCCATTATACAAGGGTGTTTGCCTAGGAAGCTGGATAGAATGTGTGCCAAAAAAGCACTCTAAGAAGCTACTGTTCTAAACCCCATCAATATTCGTGCCAGTCGGCGGAATGGGTTGGTGTATTCTTTGGAATTGTTATTGCAGCACTTAGATAATTTCATATTAGTGCTAAAACAGCGTGAATCGTCACAGCAGTGCAACCATTGGCATAAATCACCAACAAATTTTGGAGTTCAAATTAACAAGTCGTACCGCGAGTAGATGGCAGTGCCTAATCTTACTCGCGAGGTGTCAATGGCTTAACCTTAAATTTGGCCCTCAGCGGCTAAATACCTGTCGGATAGCTGCAATAATTTCTCGGTAGACTGGTGCCATGTCATCAAATCTGAATGAATCTGCTTTTTCCCGGCCGGCGATCCATCGCACTGGCTGCTTAACAAAGTCGAACATATCTCGACACCAATTGCCCAGCCCGCTAAATCCCCCTTGGCGAAACTGCTGTAAAAGATTATTGGCATCGAGGAGAATGTTTCGGCTGCGAACGCCTGTAGCATAAGACTGTTCAGGGCTACTTTCCCCGTGGACCAACAAATCAAAGAGTAGTTTTGGATAGTCAAGTCCCAAGGACAAAGGCAGTGGCATCGAGCCCCAAAATCGGGCATTGACTTCAAGAAGAATCCAGTCACCAGTTTCTTGATTGACGCGAAACTCGAACATACAAACGCCGGAGTGATTCAATTTTTTACAAATGCTTTCCGCCGCCCGTCGCAGTTCCGGATTAACCACTTCACTGATCCGATAGGAACTGCAACCACCTCTGCCTTCTCGCAGTCTGCGATGCTGGAATGCTTGGAGGATTGTCCCGTTCGTACAAAGGACGGAGACCCCAGTGCCGCTGCCTCTGAAGTAACCTTCCACAAGGAATCTTTTTCTGTCGGAGATCGCTGCAAGGCAGGTGTTCAGTTCCTTGCTGGTTTCGACAATTTCTACTTTACCATGCAGCTTTCCGTTGTCGTCTTCAAACGATCGGCGCGGCTTAATGACCAGTGGAATTCCGAATCGGCTGGTCAAACTGTCTGACGTGTCAAAATCTGAAAGGCGAAGCCACGGTGCCGTCTTGATGTCCAGTGAGTCGCAAAGAATGTGCGTTTGCTCTTTGTCGAAAAGTGCTTCTATTGCCGCAGCTTGGGGAATGGCAAGCCTACATTGTGAAAGGACGTGTCGATTAACATGCAGTGCCATGATTGCTGCATCGCCGGTTGGGATAACGAGATCAAAAGCTTGCTTTGTCAAAAGTTCCACCAACGCCTTGCGCCAAGCCACTGGATCACGCTCAAACGCAGGTGCTTGGTGGACATGGTTAATGAATCGCGATTTCATCGCTGGCGCATCTGGGCAAAACGGAAAGGCGTGAACATTGATGCCTATCGCACCTAGTGACCTCACTATTGACAAGAAGATTCGCATGTCGTCGCCAACCACGAGAACGGAATTTTTAGAATATGATGTCACTCTAGATTTCCTTTGGTTCCCGCAATGTGCCAGCTGACTGGATGCGAACTTTCTTGCAAATAGTGTGCCAAACATTTTGAAGGATCGAAGCATTGGCACAAGAATTGCTTGGACGACTTAGAAAACATTAATGGATTAGGTGGAAATATTGAATCGCATGCGCAATCTTTTTGTCTCAAATCATATGGCGGGCTGGGTTGACCAAGCTGTGGTCAGTGCGACCAATCTTATGATTTTACTAGCGTTAGCGAGATGGTCAAACATTTCTGACGTGGGCTATTTTGCAATCGCCACTTCCATTCTCGTATTTGCGGTTGCGGTCCAAGATTCACTTATCACGCGCCCCTACACGATATTGCTTGGCAGACCAGACAACGCTGTTGAAGGGCAAACAGCAAGTGCAATCGTTTTCACTGCCTTGATAGCGGGCGCGCTGTCGGCCCTTGCACTGCTTGTCGGTAGCCTGGTGGGTTATTTTGTTGAAACAAGAATTGCAGCCGCACTGACCATCGCACTAAGTGCCGCTATTCCCACAGTGCTATTCAAGGAATTCGCTCGGCGACACAGTTTTGCAAACCATTGTGCCTGGCGTGCCGTGGCATTGGACGTGGCTGTAGGCTTCATGGCCTGCGCGGGCGTTGTCTTGCTCTGGTTAAGTCAGCAGCTAACGGCGACTAATGTGGTATTGGTGCTTGGACTATCAAGTTTTACAGCTTTCGCAGTCTGGTTTATGTTGCTTCCGGAGAGATTCAAAGTTAGCGCGGGCTCGCTTATCGAAACAGCGCGCGAGAATATTAAATTGGGAAAGTGGTTTCTTGTGGGACAAATTTCCACTCAAGCTCAAGGCTACGCCACTCATTGGATCACCATGGCAATTGGTGGCGCCGTCGCAACGGGATTATATACTAGTTGCCTTAGCATCGTTGCACTTTCGAATCCTTTCCTATTTGGTTACTTCAATATCTTGACGCCCAAGTTCGTACGCGTCCTCAATGAAGAGGGTATAGTTGCTCTCCGCAGCCAAGTGAAGCTGAGCGCTCTAATGCTAGGTATTGTGATGGCAGTGTTTGCTTTTGTTGTGTCGTTGAACGGAAATATGTTGATGGATGTAATGTTCCCAGGTGAAGCCTATCGCGCGGGGCTAGGTATATTGACCATACTCGCGTTTGCAACTGTGTTAGGCGCCATTGGAGGTCCTCCTGGGGTTGCACTGATGGTGACCAAGAATGGCAACGCATTGGCGCTATTGTCGTTCTCGACTTTTGTTATTGGGTCGGCGCTTGTATGTGTTTTAATGGCCTTATGGGGGCTACGAGTTGCGGCTTATGGCATTCTCTTGATGGAAACAGTGGGTTGCCTTGGACGGTGGGTTCTATTACTCCAATTGTTGCCTCTCCGTCACGTGGAGGCATCCTCTTCGCCGTCTGCCGTTGTCAGCGGATGGAGGTAGTTTTTAAACACATGGGAGAACTGAAATCAAAGTCAAATAGGAGCAACAGCGAGTTGTCTCCCGCTTCAATTGTAATTCTAAAAGTTTTTGCGCTGCTCGAAACTGAGTCGGTCAGCTATTGTCTGACTCACGGCTATCACGGCTTGCCCCAGTCATGGGGGTCTGACATTGATATCTTGGTCGATAGATCAGTTACGCGTGAAGTCTTGTTGGAAATTTTAACAAGTCATGAATCTCAAATCGGGGCAACAGTCACTTGCCTCGGTGGTCCGCGAATTGTGTTAGCCTGCAAAACGTCGTTGGGCATGCCTCAGCTCATTGTGTTGGATTTTTTTTATGACTTATGGATCGGGCGGTATTTGCACTTTGCTGGCGATAGTCTCCTTGCAGGTCGGCGGCAGCTGCGTGGCTTCTGGGTGCCATCTGCCGCCGCTGCGTTTGAAATCGAGCTTGCCAAAGGCCTTTCAAAAAATAGATGCGGTCCTGATCTCGCGCTTCGACTCACAGAACTTTTTGCAGCCAGTTCACATGAGATCGAAACCAACATGAAATTGCGCTGGCCGCGTGGCATGGCCAGTCGAATTATCTCAGCTGTCCAAACTGGCAAATGGGACAGCATTGCCGAACAGTCGACACAAATGTGGAGGCGAATGGCAATTTCCCTTGCCATGAATGCTCCAAAAAAGACGATACTCGCATTCGTTCACGTCAATCGAGAGCGAGTTTGCAGAGTGGTGCGACCCAGTGGCAAACATATCGTTTTGCTCGGCCCTGATGGTGCCGGAAAGTCTTCGACAATTGAGGCGTTGGTTGAAATCATGATGCCATTGTTTGCTCGCGCTGAAGTGAAAGGATTTGCACCATCACTGCGTCAACTGCTGCGCCGTCCAAACGGAAATACGTCGGTACCGCACGGGCTCCCAGCTCGATCTATACCTGCGTCCATGCTTAGGACGATGTATTGGTTAGTTTATGCAATCTTATCGCACGTGAGCCTTCGCTGGACCAAGAGCCGTTCAGTTCTAGTTCTTAATGACCGACACTTTATCGACATCCTGATCGATCCTGTGCGATATCGTTACTCTGGTCCGTCTTGGCCGCTTAAGCTTGTTTCTTGGCTGACACCAAAGCCTGATCTCCTAATTTTGCTAGGGGGAAATCCAGAGATTATCCAGTCACGCAAGCGAGAACTCACCGTCGCTGAGACTGCTCGCCAATGCAAAGCATATGAAAATCTTGTGATCCCGCTAAAATACACAATTACGATTGATGCGGGAAAACCGTTTGAACAAGTCGTTGATGAAGCCGTTGTAGCGGCTATAAACATGCTCAAGCGTCAGCAGAGCACCATCCAATGACGACCACCATTGGCAGCAGCGTCACGAGGTCTCTGAGTCGTAGTGCGAAGTCTTCAATGCTCGTTCAACAGGTTGATTCAAAAACATCTAAGCGGTGGCTGAACAAGAAATGGCGATAGTTGCTTTTGGTGAGATGATCTTTCCACTTTATATGACACTATTGCTCAATTATGCTGCCGAAAAATTGTGATTGGATTTTAAACCAATTAACCTATTTTACTTGACCTGCTCCCAAATGCGTCTTCGCGCCTGAAGGCTGCATTTACACCCCTCCAACTGCTTGAATTTTGATGGCACACTTCTTGCTCGATCTATCCGGATGTATTCAAATTAGGATTTGTTCATGCCCTATACCATTTCAGCCCCCTTCCTTACAATCGACGAAAGTGTGGGCACCATCCTTTTCACTGTCACTCGCACCAACACAGCGGCAGAAACGCTTTATGTCAGCACGACGCCCGACCAAGGCTTTGCCAACAGCGGCGACTACACGGGCCTGCTAAATGTTCCCATTTCATTTATGACCGGACAGACAACGGCGACAGTGAGCCTAATAGTCAACAACGACGCGACGGTGGAGAGCAGCGAAAGTTTCGGCATCATTGTGCAGTCGCTCGCTTCGGACCCAGCCAACGTCTATCTCGCAAAGGCGATCTTCACGATCCAAGACAATGACACTCCTGTTTCCAGCGCCTATTCAATCGCCACGGCAAATCCGGTGGTGGACGAAAATGCTGGGACCGTGACTTTCCAGGTCACGCGCTCCAACACGGCTTCAGCCCAGACACTTTATGTCAGCACCACGCCGGACCAAGGTTTTGCCAACAGCGGCGACTATACGGGCCTGCTGAATCAAACGGTCTCGTTCGCGGCTGGGCAGGCAACTGCCACGATCAGCCTGAAGATCAACGACGATGCGACGGTGGAATCGAGTGAGACCTTCGGCATCATCTTACAGTCGCTCGCCTCGGACCCCGCCAACATTTATCTCGCAAAGACGACGTTCACCATCAAGGACAATGACTTAGTCACGCCACCACCGCCGTCAGGCCCCGTGCTTCTGACGACCTATCCGGCAACGGGTTACGACAACATTGGCCAGGGCGGCCACGACAATGACGACAGCCACGCGCCCAACACCGCGCGCCAGTGGTCTTATGATTTCCTGACACCAAACCTCACCGACGTTCGTGCGGTGCAAGGTGGCACCGTGGTGGCCATAAAGATGGACCAGACCAGCTCGTTCCGTGGCCTTGGCAACGTCATCACAATTCTCACCGATGGCGGCTTCTACGTGACCTTCGCCCACCTCGCCGCCTTCTCCAGCAGCCTCACGATGGGTGCGCGGTTGGAAACGGGCCAGATCATCGCAAAATCGGGGGATTCCGGGAGTTTCGACGGCAGCAGCCTACATCCCAACCTGCATGTTCAATTTGGCTCAACTGTCTCGTTGCAGAATGCCAATTTCAGCGATTCTGCTACGGCAACGCTTGTGGCAAATGGTTTAGCAGATGCAGAATCGCCCGCCTATTTCCCAAAGCTTACTATCCACTTCGATAGCCGTGCGGACACCGGACTTTCTACCGACACAGACTATTACGGCACGCGCGGCATCGACGATTTCTACGGCAATTCCTACGCCAATAAGGTTGAGGGTTTCGCGGGCGATGACCTGCTGCGCGGTAAAGGCGGCAATGACACCCTCTATGGAGGTGATGGCAACGATCTCCTCGACGGCGGCAGCGGCAAGGACACGCTTGTCGGCGGCGCGGGAGATGATACCTATGTGGTCGACTCCACAAGTGACACCATCACGGAACTGACAGGCCAGGGCATCGACACGGTCCAGAGCAACGTGACTTGGACGTTGGGTGCCAATGTCGAAAACCTCGTGCTGACCGGAACGGCAAACCTCAACGGCACCGGTAATGGGCTGGCCAACACAATCACCGGCAATAGTGGCGCCAACACCCTCACCGGAAATGATGGCGACGACGTGTTGAACGGCGGTGCGGGAATTGACAGCATGAGCGGCGGAAACGGTGCCGATGTGCTGACAGGTGGAACAGGCCGCGACACGATGACAGGCGGCGCTGGCGCGGACCGCTTCGTCTTCTCAAGCCTTCTGGACTCAACCAGCAGCACGAGCACCTGTGACATTATCACTGACTTCGTTTGGGGAATCGACAAGATTGACATGAGCGCCTTTGATGCAAGTCAAAGTTTGGTCGGAATCCAAGACTTCGTTTTCGTCGGAACAGGCACCTTCACGGCAGAAGGTCAGGTTCGCGCGGTCCAGTCTGGCGCCAACACTATTCTTCAGTTCAACAGCACCGGTGACCTGAATCCGGACATGATCGTGACCCTGAACAACGTCACGGCTTCGGCGCTGACCGTCGACATTTTCCTATTCTAGGTGGACAAGTCAGATCCTCGGAGCGCATTGTCACCACCCTGCTCCAGAATTTAGGCAATAATCATTGTGCGAGCGGCCCGGTATTTATTATGCAATTACCGGATCGCTGCCCGGACCAGCACCAGCAAACCTAAGTCCTGGCGTCTCGATCGCATCGAAAACCTGATGGCCCTAGATATACCTGGCTTGCCATCGGTCGACTTTGACTTAGCCGTGCTTGCTAATGGCATGTTGAGGCTCTTCAACGAAGAGCCGAAAGATGTAATTCTCCACATGCTGTCGGAGGGGTATGGGCGAGTTCAATATTTTTCGTTTCACGCCACGCTGAAGTTGGCAGTAAACAAGTCAATATCAACAGCATGAAGAGGTTAGCTCGCAGTTGGCGAATGCAATCAATTGCGGAGACAAAATGCGCTAGGTGGCGGCGTAAAAGTGTACTCCGATTAAAAAGGGCTGTGATGGCCTGATTCGGTTTGCTTGGTTTAGGGTTGAGCGCTATAAGCCACGTGGGGCGTAGCGGAACGTGGTTTATAGCACGGATTTTTCGTCTTGTTCAGTATTGACCATTTGACCTCCTTGGATTTGGGGGTTGCGGTTTTGCATGATGGTCTTTTTGCTGGTGACCAAGGTGGCTCCGCGCCCTTAGCGTTAGCTGTACACTTCGAATAAGAGCTGAAAGCCCACCGCGGTGAATGGCATGTAGCTGCTTCTAAAAGTTCAAATAGACAAATTCTTAGCGCAAACTATTGTGATCATCACTGTGAGTGCCGGAATGCCCCAAACCTCGCGGTAGGTTTGATGTGCAAGTACATACTGATATCGCCTGAGTTTGTTGGCAAAAGATTTGGCAATGGCTTTTGTGGAAACAATTGTTTCTGTCTTGCGGTCGGACTCCAATACGAAAAATCGAAACTTGCCACCATAGTCGATGCCAAACAGTTGGTCAGGAACAATGGCACCATCGCCTCGGCCCGCAGCCTGTCGGAATAGCCATCATACTCTTTCACCCAATAGGCGTGAATGTAAGGATCACTACAATTCAACAAAAGCTTGGCACGAAATTTTTCGTCTACTAGCAGCTTTGGAATATCAACCAGAGAGGTGCCGGGGTTTTCTAGCAGCCGCCGCCTGAACACATTTCCGCCTCCGCAAGATTGAATAGCCGCGAAGATTTTCCAGTTCCGGATTTTCCGGTGATGTAAATGTGATTGCGCGCCCGAACACGCGAAAGCCGCAAGGGATGCCCTCGTTGTGTCATTCCCAAAATGTACTGTGGATCGCTCATGAAGTTCGTTCACGCTTATGCCGTTCCATGGGCTGGCCGCCGCGCCGTGCTGTGAACCGTCTTGGCAAGTCGGGCAGTCGGTGGGGGTGGCCAGCCGATGAAAGAGCTGTCTACCTTCATTGTACAGTATTCTTGAAGTGAACGGTGGTTCAGTACGGTTCCGCCTACTGTCGTCGGTGCCGCCGGGGGCCGATGACAGCGTGGCGGAGCAGTAGATACGCGGATTTTCTCGCGTTATGTGCCGGGTACAGAGGTAAGGTACAGGGTATGGGTGGGTGTCTGGGGGTGCTATCCATCGTCATTGGCAAGTGTTTTCGTATTTGCCGATTAGAAACTAGATACACAATGTGTATCTATAGTTCTGAATATTTAAGGAAGGAAATTGTATCATGCCAGCGGCATCCAAAGCGATCACCCGCGCAGTCAATTTGCGCGTTCGGGAAGATGTGCGGGGACTAATCGACCGTGCGGCAAAGTCTAAGGGTAAAACACGATCAGATTTTATGATTGATGCGTCACGCCGTGCGGCAGAAGAAACCTTACTTGATCAGACTGCACTGCGCGTCGATGCCAAAACCTATGCTCATTTTATTGAGTTGCTAGACAAGCCGCCTTCGGGTGAGGGTTATCGTCGATTGATGGATGCGCCTAAGCCTTGGGCGTCCTGAAATTGCTGGCACCCATTACCCTACAAGCGGAACACGAGCTTGGTGATTTTGAGTCCGGTGTTGTTGTTCTGGACGACTGGTTGAAACGCCGCGCCCATACAAATCAAATAGGTGGGGCTTCACGAACTTATGTTGCGGCAAATGAATTAGGTGTTGTGATCGGCTACTATGCCATCTCAACTGGAACACTTTCAATTGCTGATGCCCCCGGAAAGTTACATCGTAACATGCCTGACCCTATTCCCATGGCGGTGATTGGCCGACTTGCGGTGGATCGTTCTGAGCAAGGCAAGGGCCTTGGGGTTGCTCTTTTGCAAGACGCTGTATTGCGCATTCGACAAGCCGCCGCAATCATGGGCATTAGGGGAATTATGGTTCATGCAATTTCGAATGAAGCGAAGCAATTTTATGAGCAGCACGGCTTTGTAGCCGACGCCAAACACCCAATGACATTACTGATGTCGATTGCAGATCAAATATAGAACCAAATTGGGCTGGCTCCTTGTCGACAGGAACCAGCCCGCCTCCGTTTTTACACGAAGGTGTCGGTGGGGTTGTTTCGTCCATCAATCCGTTTTTGTAGCCATTCCATCACTTCACCTTCAATCCATTCCACTCTCGAACGTGGCCCGTTCTCGAGGCGCACACGCTTTGGAAATCGGTTGGCGTTCTCCAGCCTCGGAATATGTTGCGGGCAATAGAGCACTAACTCCCTGACTTGACGTTTTGATAGTAACCTCATCACTGTACTTCCTTTGTGCTTGGAAGCATCGCGATGCCCCGTGGGTTGACGCCCATGGACGGCAAGCAGCCTATCAGTCAGCAATACTTTTCCGCAAGTCTATATGATCTGGCTTTGCGCGACGGGTTTTGAACTTCGAGAAAACCACTTACGACCCATTCGCGGGCAAGTGCCACAACCGTGCGCTGGCTCATTTTGAGGTAGCTCGCCATTTCTTCGCTGGTGGCAGAGCCTTGATCTTTGAACAGGGAAAGCAGACGACGCTGGCGCGGGTCAAGCTCACGCAACAGGTTTCCGTTTAGCGGGTCGTCCGGCGTTTCAATACGCGACGCGGCAATTCTAATCTTACTGAAAGCGTCAGCCATGCCTGCGCAGAAGTAACCTACAAACTGTGTAAGATCAGCTTCGGCGCGGCCTTCGTAATAGTTGTGGTGGCCGATGCTCAGCGCTTCATAATAAGCACGTAAATTTTTAGCGTAATGCTCATCAAGCGAATAGATGCCCTCAAGTCCATAGCCCGCACGGCGGAGAATGAGAGTGGTGAGCAGTCTTGCCGTGCGCCCATTGCCATCCAAATAGGGATGGATCGTCGCGAATTGATAATGTGCGAGCCCCGCTATGATGGGCACTGTTAATTCACTGCTGGCCAGCGATGCGTTCACCCAATTGACCAGTTCCGTCATTAAAACTGGAACATCGGGCGCTTCGGGCGGTAAATACACGATCTTGCCGCTGGAACTGTCGCGGATAACATTTTGCTGATTGCGATAGGGTGAGGCTTTATTTTTGCCTGTCATCACGAGGCTATGAAGTTGTGGAATTTCTTTTTCTTGCAATGTCGCCGACGATTCAGACAATTGCTCCATGAAGGCAAAAGCCAGAAAGTGATTGCGCACCTCGGTTTCATCGCGTTCTCGCCCGGGAAACTTTGCACCTTTAATAACGGCTTTGACTTCCGGCAATGTAAGGCGATTGCCTTCAATCTGGGTGGAGAAATGAGTGCTCACAAGCGTTGCCGTCTCCCGCAGGGAAACAAGCAGTTTCGGCTGGATGATTAAGCCGGACAATTCTTGCCGGATGGCTTCAATCTGCATCAACGCCGCCGCTATGGCCGAAGTGATATGGTATTTTGGGTTATACATAGCGGTAATAATACCGCATTTGCCGACAAATGTCAGTTATTGCGCTGTTAAAGCGCTGTTAATGGTTGCGAAATAAGGGACTGCAAACTTGCTTCATAAGCTTAACAAGCTTCAATGACGCTGCGCATCTCTGTTGCATAGGAATAGCGATTATAGACCCCTGCAACGCCACTGAGCGTGCCTGAGACGTGGTTCAACAACTTCTCGGTGACATGAATGGGCGTGCCCAAAGCGGCCATCTGCGAGCTATATGTGCGGCGCAAATCGTGCAAGGTATATGGCGCAATGCCAAGGGGCGCATCGAACTGAGCCTTTGCCTTACTCCACCCTGAGAAGGTGGTGTCGGTTTGGCCTCGCGCGGGAAAGAGAAGCTCAACCTCGCTCGGAATGGCATCAATGATGCTTTTCGCCATTGCCCCAAGCGGAATTACATGCTCTCGTTTGTTCTTACAAAACCCGAGAAGGAAGATGATTGCATCCTTAGAAATCCAACTGCGCCTCAGTCCAACAATCTCGCCTCGGCGTGGCCTGTGAGGATCAGTAGTTTGATCAGGACACCGTAGGGGTAGCCCACCTCCTCCGCTCGATGCCAAATAGAAGCAAGTTCATTTTCTGTGAGAATGCGTGTCCGAGAAACGGTTTGGAGCAGTAGCGACGTAGCCATGCCGCACCGCCCAATTAAACAAAGTTCTAATTGCAACAAAGCAATGTTGCTCCAAACTTGGATGCTCGCGAACTGCGGTAACAGCTTCCATGATATCGGTACGAGTGATCGACTGGGCAAGTTTCGAATATACAAAATGCTTATTTAACAGCCTCACATACTCTGCATGTGTTGAAGACTTCGTGCGCATACGGCTATCTTCGAAGAATAGTTCTCGAAGCTCTGAAAACAACAGCGTGGCGCTGGGTTCAGCTTTGCCCGTCACAGCTTGCCCCAAAACTTCTTTGGCCTTTTTACGAGCCTCAAGCAGAGTCACATCTGGATAGCGGCCAAGCGAATGTATTTTTCGCCCTTTGCCTTCAACCAAAACAAATGTCTTTGTGCCACCCATCGACACACGAACGCCGAAACCCTTTTGACGTCCATCAAAAAGGTCTTTTGACCGGTTTCTGGGGGCTTCAGTTTTTTGATCAGAAGGTCTGTTAGACTCATTCTAGACTCTCAAATGATGTGAAAAACAGTGTTATAACATGTTCAAGAATATCACAGGATTGCGCATATTATCTAGTAATTTCAATGGTATTTGAGAGATTAAGTTCAGCTGTGTTTTCTGCCATTTTCTGAATTTTAATCAGAGGGTCGTGGGTTCGAATCCCGCTGGGCTCACCAATTTTAGACGGGCAGGGCTTTTTCTACTAAGCTGGCCCAGAACTGCGTGCCCTTCACCAAAAGCTCATCATTGAAATCATAGCCTGCATCATGCAAGCCTTTGCTGTTGCCATTTCCCATGCCGAAATAGCAGCCGGGCACGGCATTTAACATAAATGAAAAATCTTCAGAGAACATATAAGGTCCGGCCAATTCAACGCGGTGCAAATCTTGGCCCAAACTTTGAGCCACATCGCGAACAACCTGTGCAGCAGCGGCATCATTAAAACAGGCCGGATACGAAATACCTTGGCCATACTCCACATCAGCCACACAGCCAAACGAGGCGGCTTGTTGTTGTAAAATTGCAGGGATGCGCAAGGCCATTAATTTTTGCGTTTCGGGCGAGCACGTGCGCACGCCTATTTTTAGAGAAACACTATCTGGAATAATTGTGGGTAATACCCCGCCATTGAATGCACCCACTGTGACCACGCAGGGGTCCAGCGGATTGGCATTGCGTGACACCGCTGTTTGCAGGGCCATCACAGCACTGGAAGCCGCAACAATTGGATCGGCTGCCAAATGCGGCAACGCCCCATGACCGCCAATACCACGAATGGTTACATCAACGATATCGACTGTGGCTGTAATGGCACCAGTGCGCACCCGCACCTGCCCCACCGGCTCGCCAGGAATATTATGCAAAGCGAAGATAACATCCGATGGGAAACGCTTGAAGATTCCTTCATCAACCATCCGCTTGGCACCGCTTATGTCTTCCTCAGCGGGTTGAAAAATAAGATGCACGGTTCCATCAAAATTAAAAGTCTCAGAAAGATAACGTGCAGTGGCCAGCAGCATTGTGGTGTGGCCATCATGCCCACAGGCATGCATTTTTCCCTCACGCCGCGAGGCATAGGGCAACTGTGTGGTTTCCTGAATGGGCAGCGCATCCATGTCAGCGCGAATTGCTATAACTTTGCGGCTGGTGCCATTGACCAAAGTGCCAACAACACCTGTGCCAGCCACACCAGTCATAACGCTAAAACCCATTTTGGTTAGCTCTTCGGCAACAATATTAGAAGTGCGAAGTTCCTCGAAAGCTAACTCTGGGTGCATGTGCAAGTCACGACGTAAAGCCATAAACTCGCCAGCAAAACCCATTATTCGATCATACATCATCGCCTCTGTGGTATCAGTTTTTCAACATATCCGAAAGCTTGAGTTATGAAGAAGGTAAGGATCATGTAAATGACAGCAATCAAAATAAGCGGTTCATACATGATGTAAGTGTCGGAGGTAATCTTTGCTTTGGCCCCCATCAAATCCATAACAGTAATTGTGTAAGCTAAAGGTGTCGCTTTCATTTGGCCAACGATCTCGCCCGCCAAAGTTGGTAAAACTAAATATACAGCGCGAGGCAACCAAACCCGCATAAGAACCTTAAACGGCGACATGCCGAAGGCGCGTGCTGCTTCCAGTTCACCCTTTGGCACACCTAGGAATGCGCCACGCATCACTTCGCCTATATAGCCAGCGAAGTTGAGGCTAAAGGCAACAACTGCATAATAAAAACCTTCTCTGAGAATTGGCCATAAGAAACTGTTGCGAATGCCGGGGATGCCAGGAAACAGTGAGCCAATACCATAGTAGATCAACCACAGTTGGATAAGCAAAGGTGTGCCGCGCATAAAGGTGCAATAACCGCGCGCGGGATATTTGAGCCACCATGGGCCGGTGACTTGTACAAGCGCAATGGGCACAGCCATTATGCCGCCGATCACCACAGATAAAATCCATAATAACAGTGTTAAATACAGGCCATGTATGAGCAGTGGAATATAATGAGATAGCCATTCCCAGTGCATGACCACCTCACGCCAATTTTGGTTGGCCGCGGCGCACGCGGCGCTCAAGCCAAGCAAAAAACTGGTTGGACGTCATGGAAATCAACAGATAGATCGACGCTGCTATTAAATAGAACACCAGATATCTTTTGCTGCCGCCTGCCGCTATTCGCGTAACATTGGCAAGTTCGCTTGAACCAATAACTGCCACCAAGGCAGAATCTTTAGTGATGTTGAGCCAAAGATTGGCCAGACCTGGAATTGCATAGGGCAGCATGGCGGGCAAAACGATGCGGCGGAAGCGCAGCAGACCTGACATTCCATAAGCCTTGGCAGCTTCCACTTGCCCAATGGGTACGGCCTGAATGGCGGCGCGCAAGACTTCAGTTGAATAAGCCCCTTGAACAACGCCCAAAACGAAAACAGCGGCGAGCAACTGGTTCACATTTATTGGCTCAAACCCAAAGGTCATTAAAAGTCTATTCAAGCTGTCAGTGCCTGCATAGTAGAGCAAGAGAATGAGTACCAGTTCTGGAACGGCCCGAAATAATGTTGTGTAGCCATTCAGCAGATACTTGGTCCATTTGCCGCCAGAGAGTTTACCAACAGCCCCAAGCAGCCCAAGCGAACAGCCAAACGCATAGCCAAATACCGAGATTTGCAATGTATTAAGAACGCCCCACCAGAGTTCATCCAAATAGCCTTTGTCGCCATAGGTCAGCAATTCGGAAAGCGGAGTGGCGGCTATCAGCACATTATTCTCCAAAGAAAAATGGGCCACTCAATATGAGCAGCCCAATTCAATTACTTCATATCTTTTGGCAAAAGCAGTTTGCCAGTCAACTTCCATTTCGCGGTATTTTCTTCAAAGAAGCCCTTGTCAGATAATGCGCCAATGGCTGTGTTGATACGTTCCAAAAGTGCAGTGTCTTCCTTGCGGATACCAACGCCAACACCTGGGCCTAATATTTCAACATCTAGCGGCACAGCACCTTTTTGCTCACAGCATGCCCCGGCTTCAGAATCCAAATAGGCACCGAGGGTAACACCGTCTGCCATAATGTAATCCACACGGCCCGCAGTTAAATCAGCATTTGCTTCATCTTGGCCCGCATAAGATTTAATCTCAGCGCCCTTTGGTTTATAGTATTTTTCGAGATAATTGGCGTGTGTGGTTCCACCTTGAACGCCAATCGTTTTTCCGGCCAAATGTTCTGGTGAAAAATCCTTGTCGTCGCTCTTTGCGCCAATGATCACCGCAGCCGAATTATAGTAGATGCGGGAATAATTAATGGTCTTCATACGTTCAGGTGTCACTGACATTGACGACAAGATGCCGTCAAATTTTTTGCTGGTGAGTGCCGGAATAATGCCATCCCAAGCAGTTGGTTCAAAGGTACATGTTTCTTTGAGTTCAACACAAAGTGCCGCCATAAAGTCGGCTTCCCAACCAACAATAACGCCAGATGTGTCTTGTGATGTGAAGGGAGGATAAGGCGAAACGTCCACACCAAACTTCAAATCGGCAAAAGCAGGCGTTGCTGCAAACAGTGTTGCCGCAGCTACTGCTGCAAGTAGTATTCTCTTCGTAATTTTCATAAATTTAACTCCATCATTTGGACAGGACCATATTTCTAATTTACGTTATCGAAGCAGACACCCCCGGACTGTTTCGTCTTTTTCGCTCCCTGCCTAATGAATGCTGGAAACGAATTGCTTACAGCGCACACTTTTTGGAGCGCCAAAAACTTGTGCAGGTGCACCCTGCTCTTCAATGATACCCTTATGCAAATAGATTACGTACGAAGACACATCGCGTGCGAATTTCATTTCATGGGTCACCAAAATCATGGTTCGGCCTTCATTGGCCAAATCACGGATCACTTTTAGAACTTCGCCCACCAACTCAGGATCTAAAGCAGATGTTGGTTCATCAAACAACATCACTTTGGGGTTCATGCATAAAGCCCGCGCAATTGCTGCGCGTTGTTGCTGGCCTCCCGATAAGAATGATGGATATTGATCGCGCTTTTCATACAATCCCACTTTGTGCAGCAATCCTTCTGCACGTTCAGTCGCTTCTGCCTTTGTAAGGCCCAACACGTGCACGGGGGCTTCAATAACATTTTGCAGCACTGTCATATGTTGCCACAAATTGAAACTTTGAAACACCATGCCAAGTTTGGTGCGGAGGCGTTCAACTTGGCGACGGTCTGACGGGTGTAAATCACCATCCTTGCCTGGAGATAACCCAATTTCTTCGCCGGTCACCAAAATGCGTCCGCGGGTTGGCAGTTCCAAAAGATTAATACAGCGCAAAAATGTGCTTTTACCAGATCCTGATGCGCCAATCATCGACACAACATCGCCTTCACGCGCTGTCAAAGAAACCCCCTTCAGAACTTCCAATTGGCCGAAAGATTTATGCAGATCTTCGACTACAACTGCAGTTTGGTTATTTTCATTTGCCAATATGTGTTTCCCCCGAAGCAATATAATTGCCTAGTTGTTTAACATGCTAAACTTTGGCGTCAAATGACTTCGATGAGTTTTTGCGCTGCGGCAGCATGGTCAAATCGCAATCTGGCTACATCGATTGACACAGGCTGGCCTGCAACAACGCGCCAGTTGCCAGCCACCATCACGCGGTCTGCTTTGTGTGCGCCGCACAATACCAAAGCAGCCAATGGGTCGCCTGCGCCAGAAAATCGAAGTTCATCAAGCGTGAACAAAGCTAAATCAGCCTGCTTGCCCACTGCAATTTCTCCTATATCGTTGCGCCCTAAACAGGCAGCAGACCCTTTGGTTGCCCAGCGCAACGCATCGAGATGTGTAACTTTTGCATCATAAGTTAGACGATTGAGCAACAAAGCATGGCGCACTCCCTCCATCAAGTTTGAACTGTCATTGGAAGCTGAGCCATCAACACCCAAGCCCACCGCAACCCCCGCTGCTTCAAGCTCGCATGTGCGGCATTGGCCTGATGCGAGCGTCATGTTGGATGTTGGGCAATGGCAAACACCCACGCCGTGCTTGCCTAATTTTTGAATGTCAGCATCGTTAAAATATATTCCATGGGCCAGCCAGGTGCGATTGTTCAGCCAGCCCAAGTCCTCTAAATAGTCCAATGGCCGCATGCCAAATTGTGAAACACAAAATTCATCTTCGTCCTTGGTTTCAGCTAAATGTGTATGCAGCCTGCAATCCAGTCTTTGCGCCAGCTTAGCCGTTTCGCGCATCAATTCGCGCGTGACTGAAAATGGTGAACAGGGAGCCAGTGCAACTTGCACCATTGCACCCTGCCCCCGCTGGTGGTGCTTATTCACCACGCGTTCGCAATCAGCCAGAATTGTATCTTGATCTTGCACCACGGAATCAGGAGGCAAGCCACCATCTTTTACCGAGAGATTCATGGAACCGCGCGTGACCATAACACGAATGCCTACACGCGCGGCTTCTTCCACCTGAATATCCACCGCACCATCCAAGCCATCAGGAAAAACATAATGGTGATCAGATGTGCAAGTGACGCCAGACATCAGCAGTTCCGTCAGCGCTAGTCTTGTTGCGATTCTGTGAGCTTCAGGTGTTAGCCTTGCCCACACCGGATAAAGTGCTTTCAACCAGTCAAACAATTCCTTGTTGATGGCCAGCGGATGTGCGCGCGTGAGGGTTTGATAAAAGTGATGATGGGTGTTTATAAGACCAGGGATAATGACATGTTGCGACGCATCAAATATAGCATCACAAGCAGGTTCTTCACCACGCCCGACCAATGCGACGATCTTTTGGCCCTCGACGACGATGCCACCCTCGGCTCCTTTAGCTAAAATGGCTAATGGGTTCTTGATCAACAATCGCATTCAGGTCTAACCTCTTATTCAATGCCGCATCAATAGTGGCTTTACGGAGAGAAAACATGAAATCAATCAAAACTTCAATGATCGCAATTTTGGCAGCAAGCAGTTTCACTGCGCCAACCTTTGCCGACATGGTTACAGCCCTTGGTGCTGGGGAAGGCCAAGTGGATATTGTTGCTTGGCCGGGCTACATCGAAAATGGTAGTTCTGACAAAGCCTATGATTGGGTTACGGATTTTGAAAAATCATCCGGCTGCAAGGTGAACGTTAAAACTGCTGCATCATCCGATGAAATGGTTACCTTAATGAATCAAGGAGGCTTTGATCTTGTCACCGCGTCGGGCGATGCTTCGTTGCGCTTGGTTGCTGGCAAGAAAGTTCAACCGATTAACGTTGACCTTATTCCGAATTGGAAGAACGTTGACGAGCGTTTGCAATCAGCGGCGTGGAACACTGTTGATGGCGTGCATTACGGAACACCTTATCAATGGGGTCCGAATGTTTTGGCTTATAACACCACGGTGTTCAAAGAAGCCCCAACCAGTTGGAGCGTTGTATTCGACGAACAAAACCTGCCCGATGGCAAATCTAACAAAGGCCGTGTGCAAGCCTATTATGGTGCCATCGCCATTGCTGATGCGGCCGTCTATCTCATGACCAAGAAGCCTGAACTGGGCATCAAGAACCCCTATGAATTGAACAAAGACCAATATGCCGCAGCTCTCGCGCTGGTTACTGGCCAGCGCGCTTTGGTGGGTCGTTATTGGGGTGATGCTGCTGTGCAAGTGGATGACTTCAAGAATGAAGGTGTGGTTGCTTCATCTTCTTGGCCTTATCAAGTGAACTTGCTGCAAGCTGACAAGAAGCCAATTGCTTCGACGATTCCTGCCGAAGGTGCTACGGGATGGTCTGATACCACCATGATGCATGTGAGTGCTGCACATCCAAATTGCGCTTATATGTGGATGAACCATTCGCTTGAAGCCAAGGTGCAAGGTGATGTGGCGGCTTGGTTTGGCTCGGTTCCTGCGGTTCCTGCCGCGTGCAAAGGCAATGAGCTTTTGACTGATGCGGGCTGCGACACCAATGGATTTGCCAATTTTGACAAAATCTATTTCTGGCGGACACCAATCGGCAAATGTGAAGCTGAAGGTTCATGTGTGCCGTATTCGCAATGGGCCAAGGATTACATTGCGGTTCAGGGCAAGTAACAATCGTTCCTCTCGCTGAGGTGCGAACTCTTGTGAGCCTCGAAGCGCCCTAACCATGGGCACCTTTCGAGGCCGCGAGGCGGCACCTCAGGGTGAGGTTTTAAAATGTTTGATAGCAGCCATGCCCTCCACTCTCTCCACCCTTCTCTTCCGAAAACCGGGCTTGCTCACATTTGCATTGCTGGTGCCACCACTTGCTTGGCTGGCGATTGTTTATCTGGGATCGCTCTCGGCTTTGATGTTGCAGAGCTTTTATGCACTGGATGATTTTTCGGGCCTTGTGGTGCATGAATTCACGCTTGGCACATATGCTCACCTTTTTGACGAAGCCAACACTCAGATTATCCTCCGTACACTGTTAATGTCTGCCTTGGTCACCGTGGCTTGCGCCTTTATTGCCTTTCCCATTGCTTATTATGCTGCCCGCTTTGCACGTGGCAAAATTAAGGCCTTATTTTATCTGGCAGTGATGATGCCGCTGTGGTCCAGTTATCTTGTTAAAATTTATGCGTGGAAACTCATTCTGGCCAAGGAAGGCATTGTCTCTTGGATCGCCACAACGCTACACGGACAGTGGCTGATTGATGCTTTGCTCTCAATCCCCAACATCGGCGGCTCATCTTTGTCTTTCAGCTATATCGGCACATTTCTCGTGTTTGTTTATATCTGGCTGCCTTATATGATTTTGCCCATACAAACATCGCTAGAGCGTGTGCCAAATAGTTTGATTGAAGCTTCGCTTGATCTTGGCGCAAGTCCCCGCCAAACATTTCGCAATGTCATTTTCCCGTTGGCTTTTCCAGGTGTGGTGGCGGGTTCGATCTTCACGTTCTCACTTACATTGGGTGACTATATTGTGCCGCAAATTGTTGGTAATTCTCGGCTGATGATTGGCCAAGCGGTTTACACATTCCAAGGCACATCAGGTGATATTCCGCTGGCTGCCGCATTCACAGTAGTGGCCATGCTGATCATGGGAATTTATTTGACTGTTGCCAAACGCTTGGGGGCTTTTGATGCTCTCTAGTGCAACATGGCGGCTGAAATTGAGTGCAATGGCAGGGCTTTTGTTCCTACATATTCCACTGGCATTGATTATTCTTTACGCCTTCACCACTGAAGAAAAATCTTATCAATTTCCACCTCCCGGCCTCACAACAAAATGGTTTGCCACAGCTTGGTTTGAACGGCCAGATATTTGGCCTCCACTTTATCTATCATTGCAAGTGGCTTTGATTTCAACACTCCTCGCCATTATTCTTGGCACCTGCGCCGCGGCGGCACTTTCACGCGCGAGATTTTTTGGTCGCAATGCATTGTCGCTACTCTTTGTTTTACCAATTGCATTGCCCGGCATTATCACCGGCATGGCGCTGCGCTCGGCGTTTGACATTATGTCGATTCCATTTTCAACTTGGACCATCATTCTGGGCCACACGACCTTTTGCATGGTGGTGGTTTTCAACAATGTGTTGGCGCGCTTCCGCCGCAGCAGCGGTGAAATGGTGGAGGCTTCAATGGATTTGGGGGCCACAGGAACGCAAACATTTTTCTATGTGGTTCTCCCGCAAATCGCTTCTGCGTTGCTGGCTGGCGGCATGTTGGCCTTTGCACTATCGTTTGATGAAGTGATCGTGACCACATTCACCGCGGGCCAGCAAACCACTTTGCCAATCTGGATTTATGGTGAGTTGCGGCACCCCACCATTCGCCCCATTACCAATGTTGTGGCGATCTTTGTAATCGCTGTCACCTTCGTGCCGATATTGTTTGCCTATTATTTCACGGCGGAAAAAGGCGAGAGGCCGAACACCTAAGCAATATCGCCGCGTTTCCATTGCGCATGTGTGGTAACACGAAATTCTTCAAAATTTCCGACATCAATGGCATCGCGCATGCCCTGCATGAGCGATTGATAATAAGCAATGTTGGCCCAGCTGAGCAACATCATGCCCAGCAATTCTCCGGCTCTCATCAAGTGGTGCAAATAAGCGCGGGAATATTGTGACAAGGCAGGGCATGGATGCGTCTCATCCAATGGCCGTGTATCAGTTGCGTGTTTGGCATTGCGCAAATTGATGCGGCCAAAACGCGTGAAGGCTTGGCCATGGCGGCCGGAGCGGGTTGGCATTACACAATCAAACATATCAATGCCGCGGGCCACGGCTTCCAACAAATCCTCAGGTGTGCCAACACCCATGAGATAGCGTGGTTTATCGGTGGGCAATGCCGGGGCCGTAAAATCAATGGTGCTCAGCATCAGCGCTTGGCCTTCACCCACGGCAAGGCCGCCGATGGCATAGCCTTCAAAGCCAATTGATTTTAGACCTTCGGCACTTTTCAAACGCAGGCGCTCATTGGTGCCGCCTTGCACAATGCCAAAATTGCCCCGGCCCGGTTGCGAGCCAAAGGCTTCGCGCGAACGTGCGGCCCAGCGCAGCGAAAGCTCCATGGCTTTTTCACCTTCTTGTTCGCTGTGGGGAAGTTCTAAACACTGATCAAGCTGCATTTGAATATCGGACCCTAGCAACCGCTGGATTTCCATCGCGCGCTCTGGTGTTAGTTCATATTTGCGACCATCAATATGCGATTGGAATGTAGCGCCCGTCTCTTTGATTTTCCGAATTTTCGACAGCGACATAATTTGGAAGCCGCCGGAATCCGTGAGGATCGGACCTTCCCAGCCAATGAATTTATGCAAGCCGCCAAGGGCTGCAACTTGTTCTGCACCGGGACGCAACATCAAATGATAAGTGTTGCCCAGAATGATATCTGCGCCAGTTGCTTTCACCTGATCAAGGTAAAGCCCCTTCACAGTTCCCACTGTGCCTACAGGCATGAAGGCGGGCGTGCGGATATCTCCGCGCCCAGTGTGCACCGTGCCGCGCCGCGCCAAACCGTCAGTTTTATGTAAAGTAAATCCGAATTGTTTTGTCATATGGCTGGCCATAGCAGGCTGGCATCGCCATAGGAATAGAACCGATAATGCTTTTGAATAGCGTGGGCATAAGCGGCTCTCATCGCATCGATTCCAGCGAAGGCGCAGACGAGCATGAACAAAGTGGAGCGTGGCAGATGGAAGTTGGTGACCAAGCCATCAACGGCGCGGAACTCATAGCCTGGGGTTATGAATATCGAGGTGTTGCCAGACCAGGCCTTAAGCCCAGCACTTTCCAGCAGGCGCAGTGACGTGGTGCCCACAGCGATAATCCGCCCACCTTTGTCTCGCGCCCTTTGCAGCCGCGCCGCCACATCAGCAGAAACTTCGCCCCACTCAGCGTGCATTTTGTGATCGGCGGTATCGTCAGCCTTCACCGAAAGAAATGTGCCCGCACCCACATGCAGAGTTACAAATTCCGATTTTATTCCAGTGGCTTGCAAAGCCTTCATCAACTCTGGTGTGAAGTGCAAACCAGCTGTGGGAGCAGCAACCGCTCCAGGCTCCGTGGCATAAATTGTTTGATAGTCGCTGCGGTCTTGGGCGTCTTGGGCGCGCTTGCTTTCGATATAGGGCGGCAGGGGCACGCGGCCTACGGCGGCAATGGCTTCGTCCAAAACTGGACCTGAAAAATCAAAGGCTAGCGTGATTTCTCCCGCCTCGCCCTTTTCTTCAACTGTGGCCAGAACCTCACCCAACAAACAAACGCGGCCCTCACCGCCAAAGCGCACACGATCACCCACGATGAGCTTTTTCGCAGGCTTCACAAAAGCCTTCCAGCGCGAAGCATCTAAACGCATATGCAGCAACGCTTCAATTTTGGGTGTGGTGCCAAGGCGGCTGATGCGAACACCCGAAAGTGCCGCAGGAATTACCTTGGTATTATTAAAAACCAAAACATCGCCTGCGCGCAATTGCGATGGCAAATCACCGACAAGATGATCCGTACACTGACCATCTTTCACCACCAATAATTTGGCAGCCTCGCGCGGAACACTTGGCCGAAGTGCGATATTCTCCGGCGGGAGTTCAAAATCAAAATCGGCGACTTTCATTCAGGCCGCCGATCAACAATTGCAAATAGATTAAGCAACATCCGCCGCAACGCGTAATGTTACAATCTTGTCGGGGTTCTTCACGGGTTCGCCGCGCTTGAAGCCATCGACAATGTCCATGCCGGAAGTCACTTTGCCCCAAACCGTATATTGGTTATCCAAGAAACCAGCATCGCCAAAGCAGATGAAGAATTGGCTGTTGGCGGAATTTGGGCTAGACGAACGCGCCATTGAGCAAATGCCGCGCACATGGGGTTCTTTTGAGAACTCAGCTTTAAGGTCTGGCTTTTTAGAGCCACCCATGCCGGTGCCCGTTGGGTCGCCGCCTTGGGCCATGAAGCCTTCGATCACGCGGTGAAACACCACGCCATCATAGAACTTTTCACGCGCCAATTCCTTAATGCGGGCAACGTGGCCGGGTGCCAGTTTTGGCAAAAGCTCAATAGTGATCAAGCCTTTTTCAGTGGTCATGTGAAGTGTATTTTCGAGATCGCTCATTATTGCACAGTTACCTTTGTCATTTTATCGGGAGTTGCTGGTGGTTCGCCTTTGTTGATTTGATCGACGCATTTCATGCCTGCTTCATCAACTTGGCCAAAAACTGTATATTGGCCATCCAAGAAGCCGCCATCGGCGAACATTACGAAGAACTGGCTGTTGGCAGAATCAGGATCGCTAGAACGGGCCATGCCCACGGCACCCCGGCCAAAATGTTCTTTATTAAATTCAGCTTTAATATCAGGCTCTTTGCTGCCGCCCATGCCGGTGCCAGTTGGATCACCCGTTTGGGCCATAAAGCCCGGGATCACACGGTGAAACACAACACCATCATAAAAGCCAGAAGCGGCAAGCTTGGTCACTTGCGCCACATGGTTTGGGGCAACGTCGGCGCGCAGCTTAATCACAAAGCTGCAATTTTTTGAAGTTTCCACCGTAATCGTATCAGCAGCAAAGCTGGGCGCAGCCAAAGCGCCTAAGGCCAAAGCCGCAATCATGAATCGTTTCATCACTCTCTCCATTTTAGGAACACCCGCCTAGCCGTATTTCGGCAATGAGGGAACAGGGTGGCGCTCATGAAAATTCAGCACTTCATCCAAATCAAATTGCGGGCGCGGGATCCCCTCCTGCCCCAAAGCCGCCAGAAACAGAGATGGCAGCCACGGCAAAACCGCATCTCCAAACATTTTATGAAACAGCAACGCAAATGCGGGCCAGCATGTAATGAACCCATGGCGCAGTTCAAAACTGGCAATGGCCAAACAGTGCGTAAAGCAAATGTTGAAATCTTCCAGCTCCATCCGCCGCTTGCCCAAGCTGACAGAGATACTTGTCACATAAGCATGCGCTTCGCGGCGAGCCCGCAAAAGTTCATAAGGGAAATAAGCATTCACATGATCAGGCGTGGGCATAACGCGCAGCGGCGCCAATTGAATGGCAGAGCGCTCAGCCCAAGAAACCCGCCCCTCATAAGTCCCCCAATCCATGCAACCCTCCCTCGTTTCGGTGAGTATGGCATGGATTTGAAATGAGAACAATACAAGAACGAACTTTATTTCTTGATGTTTCCCAATTGCAGGACAGAGTGCTATGCCGAATTGCCAATCACAATAAGATTAAATGAATTTAATGAACAATCACCGCAATCGCGAAGAGGCCGTCAACACTCAACTCGCAATACTCATTTCAAAATTTGGCGTAACGGCCGATGCCGAAACAATTCTCGTGCATGGTAAGCATCGACCTGACGTGTTGTTTGAACTCCGAGGCTTACGTGTTGTTATCGAAGGAAAGTTTGCTGATCATTCAAACAGTGAAGTTGTAGTTCTAGCTGACGCCAAAAGACGCGTGAGTGCGGGCATAGCCCATATTGCAGTCGCGGCAGTGTACCCGGTTGAATTGCGCTCGACGCCGACCACAAAAATCGAAGATGTTCTTTCCACCGCCCAACTTAAATACCGCATCGTTACTGAAACAGTTGAAACAGAAAATTGGCTTGAAGGAAACCCAGCATCGTTGATGGATGCGCTGCGGCGTGCGCAAGAAACGCTGGTTCAAGACGATATTGTAGAACAAACCGCAAAATCATTGGCAGTTCATCTCGATAGTATTTCCAAACTCTGGATGGCTCAACCCGGTTCTTGTGATCGCCTGTCCAACCATTTGAAGATGGCAATTCCTGAGAAGGAAGATAAGGACGCGGCCAATGAGCGGCGTGAGAC
>JANLPA010000104.1:0-12461 GCA_031366855.1 Hyphomicrobiales bacterium
AAGGCTATAGCCTCATCCAACTTTGGGACCAAATTAGCTTCCCCGCGATCAACCAGAAAGCGTTCGCAAATTTCTACAACGCGCTGGACGTTATCCCAATCAAATCGTACTTTCTCCGACATTCGCATCACCTGTGCGCCACCATGTGGACGCTGGGCGGGCGGCGGTGCGGCCGCTTTTCGGGGATCAACCTAGCCCAGCCTGCACAGTTTGCGACTCTTGCATTGCAGGTCAAGAGGATTGCGGTTGAGCCAACCTTATCAAGACGCCGCGGTGAACACTTACGCTGCCTTCCATTCGATGGCTCTGAAACTCAACATCAAGAACGGCTTTGCAGGATCGACAAAAGTCAATCGAGAAACCCAGTCGAGTGAACCACCAAGTTCGAAATGACAGCATCAAGGTGTCTCATTCAACTGCTAGGGAACTTGTTAGGGAAACGAGAGTATCTAAACTATTTTTAGTCTTACAAACAATAGCTTAGTAAAATGTGTTGGCGGAGACGGAGGGATTCGAACCCTCGATACGCTTTACAACGTATGACGATTTAGCAAACCGTTGCCTTCAGCCACTCGGCCACGTCTCCTGCTGGGCGGCTTTTGCCGTGATTTGTTGCCGAGTGCAAGGCTAAAAGGCCCGCATGGATATTTCCATTTGCGGGCCTAATTTGTTTAACGCCGAACTGAATTAATGCAGAGTGAGAACTGCGCGCGCTTGACGCTGAGCTTCTGCAATATCACGCGGTGACATTTCGCGCGAAATTTCGCAGCGATATTGACGCGCCGATTCATTGCCTTTGAGGGCAGCAATATTGAACCACTTATGCGCTTCGATATAATTTTGTGGCACAGTTTTGCCCATGCAATATTCCATGCCCAAAGCAAAAAGATCTTCCGCTGCCACCTGCACCGGATTTAAAGATTGTAAAATCTGTACGTTCGAAATCATTTTTAACCCCATCTGTTATGGACCTGTTTTTGTGGTCCGTTGATGAGTTGAATTTGCGCTTAGCAAAACAATGCCGCGTTAAAAGACACGCTTAAGAAAAATTGAATGAGACTTTATTCAATTTTTAAGCATGCAAAATTTATAGTTTAATTTCAATATGTTATATAAAATTAAGCGCAATTTTATCGTGATTTCTTCACGCTCCATTCACCAACACTCAAGGAGGTGAAACGGCAAGCACTATTGAAATTGGAAAATGATCGGAGCCTGCATTGTCGCCAATGCGTTCATCACTTATGGCGCGAATTCCGGGGCTTGCGAAAATATGATCAATGGCCAATTGTGGAAATCCGAGACCCGCCGGCCAAGTTGGCAATTGCGTAAGACGGGCAAAGTCCAAGCCTTGAGACACAGTTTGATTAATGCGCGAAAATGGCGTGGAATTGAAATCTCCCATTATCACAACACGACCCGACAAAGTTTCCACCAACTTCACTAAAGCATTCACTTGCGCAAACTGCGCACGCGAATGTGGAAAGCGCGTTGTGTGAACACCAAAAACTGTAAGCCCGCCAAATACCGGCCCAAGTGATGCACGGATATAGGGCGGTCCTTCCCAGAGCGCCTGCGAGTCAAAATCTTGCAATGGATATTTTGAAACAATCGCCAAATGACAGTTCGACACAACATTGCAGTCAAACTGATAAGGATATTTCTGTTTCAACCCATCAAGCACGCCAAGTTTATCAGACTCCATTTCAATCAAGGTCACAACATCAGCGTCTAATGCTAAAACTGAATTGATGATGCTTTGATAGTCTTTATTATTCGCATAAGTGTTAAAACTTGCCACTTTCAATTGCTGCTCACCAGCAGCAAGCGCATAAGATTTAACCGCACCGGTTGAAACCCAATGCGGCCAAAGGGCATAGCCCGCAATCATCAGTGCAAAAAAGATCGTGGCAACCAATCCCTTCATGCGGGGCGAAGCCATGCCAAGAACTGCGGCCAAAACCAGAAACAAAAACTGCATCGAAAACTGTGATGCCACATCAAAAGCAATCCACAAATGCCCAAGCCGCGCCAGAACGAGGCCAGCCACACCCGCCAGAAGTGCAACTGTTGCACCACTCCAATCGCGATGCCTTTTCTTTTTTTGCTTATCGTTCTCAGTTGCAGGTGGAGTTGAAGTCGGGGGTGCAAAAGAAGTCACGCGTTTAGCCTTACGAGAATGATCAGATGAGTCGGCTCTCCATGGGGAGAAGTTGCTCGGGTGTAGCAAACCCCGGCAGTTCTTCAAACCTCTTCTTCCATGCTATCACATTTGGATAATGCCCAAGCTCAATATTGGCTTCTGGCGCGTAACGCAGAACACCATAAATACCCACATCGGCAACCGTTGGCTTTTTGCCCACAACCCATTCAGTTTTGCCCAATTCCAATTCCAAAACTGCCAATGCAGCTTTGGCTTCCGTGTCATACATAATGCGCACTTCATCACCAAACTGGCGCAGGCCCTTGGAGCGCGCCCGCAAGCGGAAGACTGGCACGGCCAATTTATCCCACTGCCAAAACAACCACTCGCGCATGCGATTGCGTTCCAATGATGTTTTAGGATCAAACTTGCCAAGCGATTCCGACAAATGCATGAGAATTGCTGCGGATTGCACCACCACCGTTTGCCCATCGCGCAAGGCAGGCACTTGGCCGTAACGGTTCTTCACCAAATAATCCGGCTGCTTATGCGCGCCTTCGCGTAAGTTCACATGAATATAAGAGAACGGATGCCTGCACAGCGACAGCATGAGGGCTGCTGTATAGGTGTTTGTCGAAGAGGCAAAACCATAAAGCGTAAAGCGCCCCTTCTCAGCAGGCGTTGGGCCACGAGAAGACGGAGCTTTCACAGGTTTTGCCACTTTTTTAGGCGGCACTTTCTTGGCAGGCACAGATTTTTTAACTGCCCGCTTGGCCGGTTTTGCCATGGGAGCAAACTCCTATAATCGTTTGTGTACTGATAATCAGCACACGGACTATAGCAAACCGCGTAAGCAATTGGAAATAGTTAATAAAATTTTACCGTTATTGGTTAATATCAAGCTTTTTCCGCAATAAATCATTCACAGATTGCGGATTTGCCTTGCCGCCAGTGGTTTTCATCACCTGCCCCACAAACCAGCCAAGCATGGAGGCTTTGACCTTGACGGCTTCAACCTTATCAGGATTGGCGGCGATAATTTCGTCCACGGCTTTTTCGATCGCTCCCATGTCGGTAACCTGCACCAACCCACGCACCTCAACAATTTCAGCCGGATTGCCACCTTCGGTCCAGACGATTTCAAACACATCCTTGGCGATTTTGCCGCTGATGGTGCCAGCCGAAATCAGATCCACTATGCCACCAATCTGTGCGGCAGAAAGAGGAGTAGTTTCAATGGTTTTGCCCTCTTTGTTCAACCGACCAAAGAACTCGTTAATCACCCAATTCGCTGATAATTTACCGTCCCTGCCCTTGGCAACAGTTTCGTAGAAATCAGCTGACGGTGGCTCAGCCGCCAACACAGCCGCGTCATAAGCCGAAAGGCCATATACGCTCATAAACCGCGCCTTCTTCTCATCCGGCAATTCCGGCAGACTGGCTTTAATGGCAGCCACACGCGCTGGGTCCAGCTTCAGCGGCAACAAATCTGGATCAGGGAAATAGCGATAATCATGCGCTTCTTCCTTGGAGCGCATAGAGCGGGTTTCGCCCCTTTTTGCGTCATAAAGACGGGTTTCTTGATCAATCTTCCCACCATCCTCCAAAATACCAATCTGGCGGCGGGCTTCATATTCAATGGCTTGGCCCATAAAGCGAATAGAATTCACATTCTTGATTTCACAACGTGTGCCAAATGGAGCACCGGGGGAACGCACCGACACGTTCACGTCTGCCCGCATCGAGCCCTGTTCCATATTTCCATCGCAGGTGCCCAGATAACGCATAATCTGGCGTAGCTTAGTAACGTAAGCTTTGGCCTCATCAGCCGAACGCATATCCGGCTTCGACACAATTTCCATCAGCGCGCAACCAGAACGGTTCAAATCCACAAAGCTCATATTGGGGTGCTGGTCGTGTAATGACTTTCCAGCATCCTGCTCCAAATGCAAACGCTCCACGCGCACCGGAATGGATTTGCCATCGTCCAAATCAATGGTCACAACACCCTCGCCCACAATGGGCTGCTTGAACTGCGAAATCTGATAGCCCTGCGGCAAATCAGGGTAAAAATAATTCTTGCGGTCAAACACTGAGTAATTGTTGATCTCAGCTTTGAGGCCAAGCCCGGTGCGCACCGCCTGCTCCACGCAGAACGCGTTGATGACCGGCAACATGCCGGGCATGGCCGCATCCACCATAGAAACATGATCATTAGGCGCACCACCATATTCAGCCGAAGAGCCAGAGAAAAGTTTGGATTTGGACGTAACTTGAGCATGAACCTCAAGCCCAATAATAATCTCCCAGTCGCCAGTGGCGCCTTTAATCCAATCTTTCCTATCAGCAATTCGCTTGGCAGCTTCTAACATGTGGGTACCCTTATTTTGGGGTGGAGATAGTGGGTTGCGGCGTGGCGATCAAGTTTTTTCCCTGACTTCAAACCCTTTCCGCCTTCGCCATCAAATAGGCCAATCTACCATTCTTCAACTTCTCCAACCGGCCACTGCCATCAACCGCAGCATAATTCTCCAATGCATCACGGATCAACCAACGATAAAGAAACGGCACGCGGGTTTTGATCAGCGCGCGGCGGCGCGGGGTGTCTGCAATGCTGGCGGCAA
Organism: Hyphomicrobiales bacterium; assembly: GCA_031366855.1. Lineage (GTDB taxonomy): Bacteria > Pseudomonadota > Alphaproteobacteria > Rhizobiales > Aestuariivirgaceae > Aestuariivirga. Next base: position 4,768 of record JANLPA010000104.1, read on the forward strand.
CCACATTGGTGGCAATGTCACGGAAGTTAGTTTTAAAGCCCGCAACAGCCAAGGCCAGCTTGGTGCTTTCCACATGATTAGCCTTGCAAGTGTCAGTATAAAGAAACACGCCACCTTTGCGCAAAACCCTATGCACTTCGCTGAAAAACTTTTCATAATTGCCATAGTCACCAGACGCCTCAACATTTACAACCACATCAAAACTTCCATCAGCAAATGGAATGGCCAATGCATCGCCTTGCGCGAAACTTAAATTTGAAATTTGCACGTGCGATTTGCGGCAGGACGCAACGGCGTTTTCAGATTTATCCATGCCAATGGCCGTAATTGGCGAAGGCCAAGTCTGCACCAAATGCGCTAGGCCCCCGCCCTGCCCGCAGCTCACTTCTAATAATTCGGTGTGTTTTGCCACCTTCGCCTTAGCAAGATGCGGCTTTGCCAATTCGGAATACATTTGCAGCTGAAAGCGCTCCGGGCCAGATGTCTCGGCTGGCGCATAGCCATAATTATTTGTGGTGGTTCCAGTCCAATCCAAACTGTAAAGAAGGTTCCACAAATAATCGCGATTTTCGCCAATCGCTTTATTGCGCACCAACGAAATAAAACGGCGCAGGCGATATGCCACCACAGCTAACGCAAGCACAATCAAAACCAACACACTCAAAACAATTTGCGATACCGACATTCAGATTCTCCGTTGGCGGATGCTCTAGTCTTTCTCAGCCAGAAATCCAAGTACGGCGTCCTTATAGGTCCGGTCGCCCACGGCATTCATATGGTTGCGTTTTGACAAAACCACTCCACGCGAACCGGGGATGGCCGCCACCAACTCATCAACCGAGCCTGCCACATCATCAAGTTCACCTGCCACAACCAAAACTGGAACCGAAATCGCCACCAAAGCTTCAGCCTTAATTTTCACCCGCGAAGACCTGATACATGCAGCCAATGCACGACGATCACTTTTAGTTTGATCGGCGAATAACCGAAAGCCACGCGCACCGCGATCTTCCACGCTAGCGGCAGAATCAGCTTCCAATGCCAAAGCAATTTCTTCAGCACCACCAACCTCGGTAATCATCCGCGAAGCCAGTCCCGCAAAAACCGCACGGCGAACCCGCGCAGGATGAGCCATCGTCAAAAAGGCGGTGATGCGAGCCCCCATCGAATAGCCCATCACACTGGCTTGAGCGACGCTCAAATGATCTAGTAAATGCAAGGCGTCTTCTGCCATAATTTGCGCTGAATAAAGCGCTGAATCATAAAGTTTCTCGCTCTGCCCATGGCCACGATTATCTATTGCTATAACTTGGTAGCCAGCTTCCGTCAGCACCTTCACCCAGTGCGTGTCGCGCCAATTTACAAAAGCAGTGGATGCAAAGCCGTGGATGAGCAGCACAGGCGGCCCCTCCCCCCAAACCTCATAAGCAATTTCCACACCACCCGAATTGAACTTTTGCATATCGACCTTTTTATTGCTATCTGCAGCATGCGACAAAAGTTAGGGGTTATCATGGCTGCAGGTTCCACACCACATTTTCAAAATTCAATGGGCCTGCGCCAAATTGAAGTGGGCGCAAAAGAATTCATGTGCATCGGTGCAACCCCGCCACAAGATCACCCGCATGTTTTTTTAGATATGGGCCAAGCAACAGAAATCATCTGCCCTTATTGTTCAACGCTTTATCGCTATAACAAGTCCCTGCCCGCAGGCTCTGCATTCCCCGTTGAAGCCACATGGCACGAAGCAGCAGCTTAAGCCTCTCCGAAGCCAGACGATTAGCCCTTTCCGCTCAGGGTTTTGGTGCGCCTAAATCTGAAGATGCTTCGCGCTGGGCAGCGCAGAACAAAGAATTAAAACGCCTGCATCTCTTGCAAATAGACAGCGTGAATGTTCTCACCCGTTCGCATTATTTGCCGCTGTTCTCTCGCCTTGGAAATTATGATCGCACCGCTTTAGATAAGCGCACGCTGGCCCATAAAAATCGCGCTACCTTTGAATGCTGGGCCCATGAAGCAAGCATGGTGCGCATGGAGCTTCACCCCCTCATGCGCTGGCGCATGAACCGCGCCCTTAACGGCGATGGTATTTATCGTTCGATGAAAGATTTTGCCCACACCGAAAAAGCCTATCTCAAAAATCTTCTGGCCTTTGTTAAATCTCATGGCGCAACGGCCCAAAGCGATCTGCCCGATAAATCCAAAGGTGAAGGCGGCTGGTGGGGTTGGAGCAAGGGTAAATTAGCGCTGGAAACTCTATTCGCGCAAGGCCTGCTCACCACAGCGAAACGCGAAAGCTTTGAGCGGTTTTATGATTTGCCCGAGCGAGTGATTCCAGCAGAAATACTGGCCCTGCCCACCCCCAACGAACGCAATAGTCTTTTGCAATTAATGGACCTGTCTGGCCAAGCCCTTGGGCTCGGCACAGCCTTTGACCTGCGGGATTATTTTCGCTTGCCAGTAGCCGAGGCAAAGCAAGCGTTCGATGATGCGGTGGAAGCCGGAATCCTAAAACCCGTGACGGTTGAGGGTTGGAAGCCCCAAGCTTACATTCACCGCACCACGAAAATCCCCCGCGCCATTAATGCCACAGCCCTTGTTTCTCCTTTCGATCCCATCTGCTGGGACCGTGACCGCGCTGAAAGGCTGTTCAATTTTCACTACAGAATTGAACTCTACACACCGCAACCCAAGCGCAAATTTGGTTATTATGTTTTGCCATTTCTCATGGGTGATACTTTTGCTGGCCGCGTTTGCTTGAAAGCCGACCGAGAAACCGGAACTTTGCGCGCCAATGCAATCCACAGCGAAGCTCATGTTGACAAAACTGAAGCAGCGGTAGCTCTAGCAACCGAATTAAAACGCATGAGCAAATGGCTGGACCTGCCGAATGTGGAAATTAAAAGCTCAGGCAATCTTGCCTCACCGCTTGCAAAACATTTTTGAAAAGTGAGCGACAACGCCAAACGTAGCCCCTGAAACGATTGGGCAGCGAACACCATCCAAACTACTTAACGCGAATCGGCACGCGAATACTTCTACCAGACTTAACGCCCATACATTACTATAAATTATTGATTTAATTATATTATTTAGATAATATACAGAAAAATATGTAAGTTAAATGTAGGTCTAAGTTTGATTAACACTGTCAAAAAAGACACTCAGTTATTGGCGTTCAAGAAAAATTACGGTTCTTCTTGATTGTGACAATTTGAATATATATCCGTGACAACCGTAATTAAATTTACGCCTGTGGTTTATTGAGGATATGATTATGCCAGAAGAAATTATCAGTGACGCCGTTGCGTCTGTTCCGACAAAAAAGTCTCCAAAAAAGAAGACGAAAGCTGAAAAGCTTTATCCAAAAAAGCTGGACAAAACAGCGGAAAATGATTTGGAATTTTCAGGTCGTGTTGAGTCCATCAACGTGAAGGGCACTGGAACTAATGCTAATCAGTTCAACTTTAGTTTGATTGGAAAGAAAGGGGCGCATAAATCCTATTCACTTGATCCAGCAGACCCTGTGCGCTTCTCCACCATGGCTAATATCCTAGTGGCCGCGTCAAGTTCTGGTGCAAAAATTAAGATCCGTTCAGTGCCGAATGCCAATGGACCGAGCTTTGCGAGCGAACTTGAAGTTCGAGTTAAAAACTAAACCAAGCCATCTGTGCATTGTTATTTAGATGCAGTTGCCAAAGCTTTGTTCTGCCTATGTGTTAAAGCAAGTGCACAAAGCCTGTGGATGTGTCTGGCTCTTCGACCTTCGCTGATTGAACAGGTATCAACCAGTTTGCAAACATTTCTGCCGTACGATCCCACGTGAATTTTTTGGCGGCCAGGTGAACGCCATCTCGATCTAGCGTCATTGCTTTTGTGATGGCGTTGCCGAGATCACAATCCATGCAGCCTGTTACCCCCTCTTCAATGACATCAATTGGGCTTGATACGTTGAAGGCGGCAACCGGTGTTCCGCATGCCATGGCTTCAATCATAACCAGGCCAAATGTATCGGTAAGACTGGGAAACACAAAACAATCAGCACTAGAAAGGGCGTGGGCATACACATCTTCAAAGAGATATCCGGTAAATATGGCGTCAGGATATTTTTTCTCAAATGCCTTGCGATCCGGCCCATCGCCAACGATTATTTTTGTTCCCAACAAGTTGAGTTTCAGAAAGGCATCAATATTCTTGTCAATAATAACCCGCCCAGACAAAAGCATAATTGGTCGCAGCAGATCAAAATAATCTCGTCGCTGAGGTTTGAATACAGAGTGATCAACGCCGCGTGTCCACGTTTTGACATTTTTAAAACCCTTTTCCTCAAGCAGTTTGGAAATGGTAAGTGAGGGTGTCATCACAGCGCCCGCCGGTTTGTGAAAAGTTCTTAAAATTGACCAGAAGAACTGCCCAACGCCTAGAAGAGGAATACGAGCTTGTGCATATTCGGCAAAGCGGGTGTGAAAACTTGTGCTGAACGGCAGGTTACGGCGCAGACAGGCACGCCGTGCCGCCCAGCCCAATGGTCCTTCTGTGGCGATATGAACAGCGTCTGGAGCGATGGCATCAATTTCCGCACCAATTGCTCTTGCCCCAACAAGACTGAGTTGAATTTCTTTATAAGATGGCACAGGCCAATTCTTGCGACCTTCAGGCGTGATGTATCGCACATCGTGATCAAGCTTGCGCAATTCAGCGCCGACGGTTTGCAAAGTCCTCACAACGCCATTAACTTGCGGAGGCCATGCGTCGGTTACGATCAGGATTCGCATTGAGAGATTTTTCCAATTCCGGTTGAAAGTGTTTCTTCCAGTCAATAATTTCAAAATGGCCATCATGATGTTCGACCAGCGCTGTGCAGCTTTCCACCCAATCGCCGTCATTCAAATAGTGGATGCCATCAATCATGCGGTCATCAGGTGTGTGAATATGACCGCAAATCACTCCATCGCATTTCTGGGCGCGAGCTTCCCGAACGATGACGTCTTCAAACCGTGAAATAAATTCGACGGCTTTTTTTACTTTAAATTTCAAGTAAGCTGAAAGCGACCAATGGCCAAGGCCAAACAGGCGGCGCAACGCAAGTACGACAACATTCATGTCCATCAAGCGTTCGTATGCCCAGTCGCCTAATTTGGCGAGCCAAGGAGCGAAATAGATAACATTGTCAAATTTATCGCCGTGAAGAACGAGATAGCGTTTGCCGATTGCGGTTCTGTGTACAGTCTCGCGCAACACCGCGACACGGCCGAAACGGTGGCCAGCAATATCTCTGAAGTTTTCGTCATGATTTCCAGGGATATATATAACGCGTGTCCCTTTGCGAGCTTTACGCAAAAGTTTTTGCAACACGTCGTTTTGCTTCTGGTCCCAATACCATTGCTTTTTGAGCGACCATGAATCAATCAAATCACCGACCAGATAGAGATACTCACTTTCAGTTTCACGCAAAAAATCCAAGAGCGCATCACATTGCGCTCGACGCGTACCAAGATGCATGTCGGAAATAAAGATCGCTCTGAACTTTTTGGAAGAGGAATTAGTTTTCATGATTCGTCGGAAGCTTTTGATAATTCCAATCTCCAAGCCGTTCAGTGTGAAGACCTCATGACAATTGGTTTTATCGCAGGGTGGTGTCGTGATGGATTCGTCACAAAGCCGATCTATTTGCCTCGTACAATCTTCATCGATTTGTATTGAGGTAATTTGGAATGACTTTTGAAACAACATTAGATCAACCTGTTGCGGCCCTTGTTAGAATCGCAGTTCTTCGCAATAGATTTTTCAGTGTTGATGGTTTTCTTGAGCGTTTATTTTCCTTTGCATTTCGCGGATTGGTCTATCCACAAATCTGGGAAGACCCGGCTGTTGATCTGGCCGCTATGAAAATTCAACCTCACCATCACATCGTAACGATTGCTTCTGGTGGCTGCAATGTTCTGAGTTACTTGACGGCTTCGCCAGCTAAAATTACGGCTGTTGATTTAAATCGTGCCCATGTGGCGCTTACGAGATTGAAATTGGTGGGTTTGCAAAAGCTGCCTGGCTGGGAGGAATACTATCGCTTTTTTGGTGAAGCAGACGAACGTCAAAATATCCACGACTATGGATTTTTTATCCGCTCTTCACTAGATTCTGAAACCCGTAAATATTGGGAAGGGCGTGGGTTAACAGGAGCAAGGCGATTAAGAAAGTTTCAAAAAAATATTTATAAACATGGTTTGCTTGGTCATTTCATTGGCATTGGGCATCGCCTCGCAAAATTCTATGGTCGTAATCTGAGTGAGTTTCTCGAGTGCCGCTCCGTGCAGGAGCAGCGCAATTATTTTAACACCGAAATTGCTCCGTTGTTTCAGAAACGTTTTGTAAAGTGGCTGACCAATCAAAAAGTTTCACTCTACGGTCTCGGCATACCACCTGCACAATATGAGGCTTTGGCTGGCTCCTCAACTATGGCTGATGTTCTTTATCAACGCCTGGAGAAATTGACCTGCGATTTTTCAATTACAGACAATTATTTTGCGTGGCAGGCCTTCGGTCGCCGTTATGAACCGGGTGCCTCTGGTTCGTTGCCACTTTACCTTGAACAAAAAAACTTTGCCCGCCTTCGCCAAAACGCTGATCGGGTTAGTGTGAGCCAAATCAATATGACAGACGCTTTGCTAGCCATGGCACCAGGCTGTGTGGACCGTGTGGTGTTGTTAGATGCACAAGACTGGATGACTGATGGGCAATTGAATGATTTGTGGCAAGCGATTACCCGTGCGGCGGCTCCGGATGCTCGCGTGATTTTTCGCACAGCAGGTGAGCCAACAATATTGCCGGGACGTGTCGCAGATGGCGTAATGGGCCGCTGGAATTATTTGAGTGCACAATCTGCCGAGCTTGGGGCTCGTGACCGGTCGTCAATTTATGGCGGATTTCATATTTATGAACTCGCCAAGTGATTTAACCCGCCGTCATGGCGATGCCATGGACCGCATGTACCGACTACAACGGCACTTCTATGATTTTACACGCCGATATTATCTACTCGGCCGTGATAAGATGTTGGATGGGTTGAATGCAGCTTCGGAGCAGAGCATTCTCGAGATTGGGTGCGGAACTGGACGCAATTTAATTGGGGCTGCCAAGCGCTATCCAAGTTGCCACTTATATGGCATCGACATTTCAAATGAGATGTTGAAAACCGCCACTCAAGCGTTGCATCGTGCAGGTGTACAATCGAATGTTTTGATTGCTCAAGCTGACGCAACGAATTTTAATAGTTTTGCCATGTTAAAACGAGAAAGATTTAACTGCATCTATTTTTCCTACACGCTTTCAATGGTGCCGCAATGGCAAGCGGCCCTGCAGCATGCAACTACACTTTTAGCAGACGGTGGCGAGCTTCATATCGTTGACTTTGGCCAATGTGAAAAATGGCCACACCCATTCAAGGCGCTGCTGTTTAAGTGGTTGAGCCTATTCCATGTTTCGCCACGATCCAATTTGCCCGTCGTATTGGAGCAATTGGCAGAGGAACGTCATTGTACGCTGGTGAGCAAGAAAGACGTTGGTGGCTATACGTGGCGGTTCATCTTGCGGGCGTCATAATTGGCTATTGCAGACCAATGTTACCAATGTTTGGGGACGAAGACTGGTGCGGGTGGCCGAACTCGAACCGGCACGGAATTACTCCCAATTGCAAA
>JANLPA010000102.1:0-9250 GCA_031366855.1 Hyphomicrobiales bacterium
ACCCAATATCTGCGACTTTGAACCATGATTGCCTTTAGTCATCTGCGCGCTGTAGCAGCGCGACGGCAGATTTTGAGCTAACAAGCCAGCAATGTTTGATTGTAGTCCAGTCTAAATACAAAACTTAGAAAATAAGCGACAAATGCCGCACCAAGATTTTTATTCAAATCAAAATCTAAATGCTCGCTTTTATGAAAATTTGTTGTTCTTCGGGAACCCTTTTGGCGGCAATCTTCCAGCTTGGGCACGCTCACCAATCCATTCAGCAAGATCAGTCACTGTCCAATTGCGGCCTGAACTATCAAGCCATGTGAGCCCATCTGATAGTTTAAATGTGCAAGCATCAGAGAGACCGCCATCTTTGAATTTTTGCAAGCGCACGCCTTTGCCACGCGCCATTTCTGGTAGTTCGGATGACTTGAAGATGATGAGTTTGCGGTTGTCACCCACGGCAGCGATGTGATCAGCTTCAGCAGCAAAGGGCACGCAGACCAAGGCTTCGGAAGGCGCTTTAACGTTCAACACTTGTTTGCCTTTGCGGGTGTTGGCCAAGCATTCATCTTCGCTCACAATGAAGCCATCGCCATCCGTGGAGACGATCAAGCGTTTGCTGCCGGCTTGGTACATGAACAGAGAAACGATTGAATCTGCGGCATCAATATCAGCAAGCAAACGGACCGGCTCACCATGGCCACGGCCACCGGGCATTTTGCTGGCATCTAAAGTGAAGAATTTTCCTGAGGAGGAGAACAACATGATCTTGTCAGTGGTGGAGGCTTTCATCACGAATTTTTCGCGGTCACCATCTTTGTAAGTGAGGGTGGAAACATCATCGACATGGCCTTTCATGGCGCGGATCCAGCCTTTTTCGGAGCACACAATGGTGATGGGTTCTTTCTCGATCATGGCCTGATGAAGATCGACTTCGATCACCGGCGCTTCAGCAAAATCAGTGCGCCTTGCACCCAGTTTGGTTTTCTTGGAATAGGTTTCTTTAACGGCTTTGATATCGTCAGAGATTTTATTCCATTGCTGTTCATCCGAATTCAACAGTGCGTTAAGTGCGCCCTGCTCTGCCGAAAGCTTATCGAACTCGGTGCGGATTTCTATTTCCTCAAGCTTGCGCAAGGCGCGCAGACGCATATTCAGGATGGCTTCGGCTTGACTATCGCTGAGCTTGAAGGCGCGCATCAATTCTGGCTTAGGTTCATCCACTTCACGGATGATGCGGATCACTTCATCCAAGTTGAGATAAGCAATCAAATAACCGCCAAGGATCTCCAAACGCCGCGCAATTTCCTTCAGGCGGAAATTGGATTTGCGTTGCAGCACTTCCTTGCGATGATCAAGCCATTCGCGCAGCACATCGCGCAGCGACATGACGCGCGGAATTTTTCCACCAGACAGCACATTCATATTGAGGGGAATTCGCGCTTCCAATTCCGTGTTGCGGAACATTTGCTCCATTAAAACTTCAGGATCAATGTTGCGGGTTTTAGGTTCCAGCACCACACGCACGTCTTCAGCGGATTCGTCGCGCACATCACCCAGAAGTGTGAGTTTCCTATCATTAAGCAATTCCGCCATGCGCTCAATCAAGCGGCTTTTTTGCACCAGATATGGAATTTCGGTGATGACAATTTGCCAGCCGCCACGGGCCAGTTCTTCCTTTTCCCAGCGGCAACGCACGCGGAAACTTCCGCGACCTGTTTTATAGGCCTCAATAATATCATCACGCTTGTCGGTGATAATGCCACCCGTCGGGAAATCTGGCCCAAGCACAAACTGCGTTAATTTATCCACGCCAGCATTCGGAAACTTAATCAGATGCAATGCGGCTTCGCAAAGTTCAGCAGCATTATGCGGCGGGATGGAAGTTGCCATGCCCACGGCAATGCCGGTTGAACCATTGGCCAACAAGTTGGGGAATGCACCAGGCAGCACTACGGGTTCTTCCACAGTGCCATCATAGTTAGGGCGGAAATCAACAGTGTCGTCTTCAAGGTCTTCAAGTAACAGCCGCGCCACATCGGTCATGCGGGCTTCGGTGTAGCGATAGGCAGCAGCACTATCGCCATCAATATTGCCGAAATTGCCTTGACCATCCACCAGCGGATAGCGCGCACTAAAATCTTGTGCGAGGCGCACCAGCGCATCATAAATCGATTGATCGCCATGCGGGTGGAACGAGCCCATCACGTCGCCCACGATCTTCGCGCATTTCTTGAAAGCAGTGTTGGGATCAAGTTTTAGAATACGCATCACATGCAGCAAGCGACGATGAACAGGCTTCAACCCATCGCGCACATCCGGCAAGGCGCGGTGCATAATGGTGCTGAGCGCATAAGCTAAATACCGCTCTTCAAGGGCGGCTTGCAGTTCAATATTTTCAGTGGCGGCGGGTGGCGGTGTGGGTGGAACAGGCTTTTTCATGATTCGTGAAGTATAGCATTTAGCTCCTCACGCCAAGCGAACAAGTGTGACTTTCAAGGTCGCATTGCTGTGAATACGATAGCTTGAATGCAAGCGTCAATTGAGCCCTTGCCCAATTTTTTTATGATCGTTTCTTCCGCCAGATCGGTTGCGAGTTCAAGTTTTCCGGCGTCGCGCGTTTCGATCTCACCTCGCATCGGTGTGCCTTGGCAGTAGCCAATGGCGGCCTCCCTGGCTGAAGGGGCATGACTGCGCTTGGGCACTATTTCAGCGCTAACACCCACAAAACCTGCCGCCGTCAATGTGGCTTTAATGGCCGCAATATCATTATAACCATGGGGTGTTTTGGCCATAAAACTGGGTGGGTTTTCAGGAAACAGATTCGCAAGTGTGGCACTTACAATGGCAGCAATTTCATTGAATTCTATACGGTCCCATACATTGAATAAAAATGTACCGCCTTTGCGCAAAACCCGAAGTGCTTCTTTATAACCCTGAAGTTTATCAGGAAAAAACATGACACCGAATTGGCAAACTACCACATCAAAACTCTCATCGGCAAATGGCAGCGCAGTGGCATCGGCTTGTTGAAAGGTCACGCCTGCTTTGGTAATCGCCTTCATGGCTATATCAAGCATTGCGGGATTAAGATCAGTGGCGATCAAAGTGGCGGCTGTTGATAATGTTTTTGACAGTGCTGCTGTTACGACGCCTGTGCCCGCCGCTGTTTCCAAGATGGCGTGTGGTTTTACTTTGACAACGCGCTGGGCAATATCTTGCGCATAGGGATCGAAAATTAATGGAACCATGTAACGATCATAGTTACCGGGGATTGAGCCAACAAATTGCCGTGCCTCGTTTGACATAATATTTGCCTTCCCCGCAAAAGGCCCCCGAAGATCGCCATGATAGGATGAGGATTGCTGCGCGGCAAGCAGCGGTTCAGGCTTTGCTGCGTTTTTCCAACCAATCTACAAGGGCTAAAACAAATACAAAGCCGATGAAGACAAGTTCAACTCCGCTTTGCAGCATAATGTCATTGGCGTTCAGGGGACCGGTTTCAAAAACCGCCTCCAACAAATTGATTGCACCAATGGCGGCAATTGTGGAGGCGAGTTTGAACTTCAATGCGCCAAAGCTGATGGCGGAAAGCCATGATTGATTTTGAGTGTCGTCCTGATTTTCAACGAAGGAACTGAAGGACGACAGCATCACCATCACCACCAGACCTGCCACCAAGGCTGAATCAATGAGGCCCAGCACTTTGAGCAAAGCATCCACTTCGTCCATAGTTGGAACAGCGATTAGGAATTTCACGGTTTTGATTGCGAAGACTCCAGCAAAGCCACAGAGCGCTGCGGCCAAGCCAAAACAGAAAACCAACATCAACCAGCGGAATTGAAGCAGGATATTAAATATGGTTTTTGCTGACATGATTGCTCCCTCTGCTTATCTTTATATCCGCACCACAACCACTTTGCACACCGGCTTTTTGCCCCAAATATTATCAGCCTCGCGGCGCACAGCATTGCGCAAGGTTTCAGTTACGGTGCCATCATCTTTGCGGCGCGCACGCGGCATAGAGTCGAAAGCTTTTTCGGCGGCCTCGGCTAAATCTTCATCGAGGCCGTCAGGTATGCCGTCAGCTAGTAGCACGATATCATCATCAAGTTCGCCTTTATCGGTGACTACCACGGTGAGAAACACAATGCCAGCGAAGGAAAGTTTGCGGCGCATTTTGGCTGGCCCATCTTCGGAATCGACAATCAGCTTGCCATCCAAATGCAAGCGCCCACCCGGGGCCTCATCAATAATTTCGGCGGGGCCTGGGCAAAGCCGTGCGATTTTTAGATCTTCCAAAATCAGCGTTTCGGTAATGCCTTTTGATTGCGCAAATTTTGCATGGGCAAGAAGGTGGCGCGGTTCGCCATGCATGGGCACCAGCACGCGCGGGCGCACCCATTCATACATTAAAGCCAATTCGCCTTGGCGTGGATGGCCGGAAGAATGCACCAAAGCATCATCGGCGGTTAGAAGATCAACGCCGAGCTTTGCCAAGTTATTGTGTACGGCGGAGACTTCTTTTTCATTGCCAGGAATTGTGCGCGCCGAGAAAATTACCAAGTCGCCCTGCTCCAAGGCAATGTTAGGGTGGTTATCTTCACCAATGCGGGCGATGGCGGCGCGGGGTTCACCTTGGCTGCCGGTGCAGAGCAACATTATTTTATCGCGTGGCAAATAGCCGAATGCGTCTTCATCTAAAAATTTTCCAGCATCTTTGAGGTAACCACAATTGCGCGCGGCCTCAATGGTGTTGCGCATGGCACGGCCTGCGATCACCACTTCACGGCCTGCACTGCGGGCGGCTTTTACGGCAGATGAAATGCGCTCCACATGCGAGGCAAATGTGGTGACAGCAACACGGCCTTCAGCACTTTTAATAATGTCATCCAGATTTTCGCTGACGGATTTTTCCGAAGGCGACAAACCTTCGCGCAGCACATTGGTTGAATCGCACACCAACACATCAATGCCCTTATCGCCCAATTCACGGAAGCGTGTTTCATTGATGGTTTTACCCAACACAGGAGTGCGGTCAATTTTCCAATCGCCGGAATGCAGCACTTTGCCATGCACGGTTTCAATATAAAGAGCACAAGATTCTGGAATGGAATGGGTGACGTTGATGAACTCAAGATCAAACCCGCCCAAGGAAAATGGCTTGAGGGGGGCATGAATTATCACCGGCACATCTTCATCAATGCCGTGCTCGATAAATTTCAACTTCAGCAGTTCGGCAGCAAAAGCGGTGCAATGCACTTCGCATTTCAATTGCGGCCATAACCACGCCACGGCACCAATATGATCTTCATGGGCGTGGGTGATAACAAGGCCAGCAAAGCGTTTGCGGTTTTTGGTGATGAAGCTCACGTCTGGCATAATCACATCAATGCCAGGGTCACGCTCATCACCAAATTTCACACCGAGATCAACCATCAGCCATTCGCGCGTATTGGCGGGGCCTGCGCCATAGCAATAACAATTCATGCCAATCTCACCTGTGCCGCCCAAGGGCAGCAGCACCAGTTCATCGGCATCAAATCGGCTTTTCTTTTTCGCGTTCATGCGGTTGGGTTCTCTGTTACGGGGATGATACGAACATCGCCTGCGTGGTGGATTGTGCTTGTATTATTGTGATTTAAGACGAGGCCGCCATCCGGCGCCAAGCCCACAAAGGTGCCGTGCAGCAAGCCACGCCCAGTGTCAAGGCTCATTGGTTTTCCGATGGCCGAGCAGCGGGCTTCCCAGCCGCGGTGAATGTGTTGGAAACCTTGTGCACTGTCCCAAATTTGCAGCCACTTTTTGAGTTTTAGTTGCTGGGCTGCGAAAACATCCGCCACTGTAGCAGAGTTGGAGTGGGCAGCGATGCAGGTAGCTTTGTAAGGCAAATCTTCCGGCTCATGTAACACATTAAGTCCCATGCCTAAGATCATGTTGCCCTCATGCATCTCGGCCAGAATACCAGAGAATTTGGCGCCGTTGATCAGGCAATCATTGGGCCATTTCAATGAGATGTCGGCACCTATTATGAAACTGGTTGCAACATCATGGATGGCAAGGGCAGCCACAAAGGAAATTTGGCTGGCGGTGTTCGGCAGCGCTGTGAAGGGGAATGTGAAAGTGGAATAGAGATTTCCAGGTTTTGAAACCCAGCTCCGCCCCAACCTGCCTCGCCCTTCAGTTTGCTCGTCGGATATTACCCAGAACGGGGCTGGTTCCCCAAAATCTAAATGACGGCGGGCTTCGCTGTTGGTAGAGTCGACGGTTGCGAGGTGGTGGATGGGCGTGTCCATCACCCTCTAAAACAGCGAAGCCGCAGCAGATGTTGCTATGGCCAAAAGTGGCTGGGCAAACAAACCGAACAACAGAACGAAGAGGCCAGATACATAAACCACCCATTTCACTTCGCCATCCATTTTGTCGAAAGCTTCAGCGGGCTCATCGAAATACATAATCTTGATGAGGCGGAGATAATAATATGCTCCCACAACGGATGCGACTACGCCGATGATGGCGAGAGGCCAGAGACCAGCTTTTACGGCGGCCAAGAACACGAAGAGCTTACCGAAGAAACCTGCAAGCGGTGGAATGCCGGCAAGCGAAAACATAAGCATGGCCAGCATGAAGGCGTGGCCTTTGTTAGTTTTGCCGAGGCCAGCGAGATCGGAAATGTTTTCAATGTAAACACCCTTGCGGCGCATGGCCAACACGCAGGCGAACACGCCAAGCGTAGTGACGAGATAGATGAGCATATAAACCAATACGCCCTGCACGCCTTCAACTGTGCCAGCGGCAAGGCCGACCAGTGCAAAGCCCATATTGGCGATGGAAGAATATGCTAACAGGCGTTTGATATTGTTTTGGCCGATGGCGGCAAAGGCACCCAACACCATGGAGGCTATGGATAAGAGCACAACAATTTGCTGCCAGTCATGGGTCACATTGGCGAAGGGGCCGATCATCACACGCGTGAACAAAGTGATGGCGGCAATCTTGGGTGCGGCAGCGAAGAAGGCCGTGACTGGAGTTGGCGCACCTTCATAAACATCAGGCGTCCACATGTGAAATGGCACAGCAGAAACTTTGAATGCGAGGCCAGCAATGATGAATACGATGCCGAAGATGATGCCTAAGTTTGAACCAGTGAGCGACAATGCCTTGGCGATATCGGCAAATTGGGTGTGGCCTGTGAGGCCGTAAACCAAGCTTGCACCATAGAGCAACATGCCGGACGAGAGCGCGCCGAGAACGAAATACTTTAATCCAGCCTCTGACGATTTGGCACTGTCGCGGTTAATTGCAGCCACCACATAAAGCGCCAGTGATTGTAATTCGATGCCCATGTAGAGCGAGATCAAATCATTTGCCGAGATCATCAACAACATGCCGACAGTGGCGAGCATGATCAGCACTGGATATTCATTGCTGTCCATTTTTGTGCGGGCCAAATAACGGCCAGACATGATGAGCGTTACGGCGGAACCGAGCAACGCCAACACTTTCATAAAGCGGGCAAAATCATCCACCACGAATGCGCCATCAAAAGCGTAAACACGCCCTGCTCCGGTCTTCCAAACAACGATAGCAGCAGTCACTGCAAAGGCAGCAATTGCGGCCCAGCGAATTGCAGCAGTAGTAACTTTAGAACTGAACACCCCTTCCATCAACACCACCATGGCGAGGACGGCGAGGACGATTTCTGGGAGGGCGGCGGCTGCGCCTATGGATTGGAAAAAGGGGATCATCATTTCACCGCAAAAGGTTCAAGATTGCTTCGACGGGTGCGCCGAATACATCGAGCAGCGGCGAAGGATAAATGCCGAAAAATAACGTGAGCCCAACCAATGGAGCCATCATCGCAAGTTCACGTGGAGTCATATCCACAATATGCGCAAGCGATGATTTTTCCATCTTGCCCAAGATCACGCGGCGATAAAGCCACAGCGCATAACATGCCGAAAGGATCACACCAAATGTTGCAAAGAAAGCTACCCAAGTGTTGTCTTGGAAGGTGCCGAGCAATGTAAGGAATTCGCCTACGAAACCAGAAGTTCCGGGCAATCCTACGTTCGCCATGGTGAAAAACATGAACACAAATGCATAAAGCGGCATGCGATTGACGAGGCCGCCATAAGCCGCAATTTCACGCGTGTGCATGCGGTCGTAAACCACGCCCACGCCAAGGAACAACGCGCCGGACACTAGCCCGTGGCTGACCATTTGGAACAATGCGCCGTCAATACCTTGCCTCGTGAAGGAGAAAATGCCCATGGTGACAAAGCCCATATGTGCCACTGATGAATAAGCGATAAGCTTTTTCATATCCTCCTGCATCAAGGCCACCAGGGATGTGTAAATAATGGCCACGACCGACAGCGTGTAAACAAGCGGTTGGAAATAATGTGACGCATCAGGGAACATGGGCAGCGAGAAGCGCAGGAATCCGTACCCCCCCATTTTCAAGAGGATAGCGGCAAGGATCACTGAGCCCGCAGTTGGCGCTTCAACGTGGGCATCAGGCAACCACGTGTGCACTGGCCACATGGGCATTTTCACGGCGAAGGATGCAAAGAAGGCAAGCCACAGCCAGGTTTGCATGGCGGGCGGGAAGGCTCCGGCTTTGGTCATCATGGCAATATCAGTGCTGCCCGTGTGCCAATACATTGCAATGATGGCCAGCAACATGAGCACCGAACCCAGCAGCGTGTAGAGGAAGAACTTGAACGAGGCATAGACGCGGCGTGGGCCACCCCAGATGCCGATGATCAGGAACATCGGAATGAGGCCTGCTTCGAAGAAGACATAGAACAACACAATGTCGGTGGAGCAGAACACACCAATCATCAAAGTTTCGAGAACCAAAAACGCGATCATATATTCACGAACGCGGGTTTTAACGAACCAGCTTGCGGCAATGCAAATGGGCATGAGGAATGTGGTGAGAATAACGAATGGCATAGAAATACCGTCCACACCCAAACGATATCCGGCTATGGAGCCGAGCCATGGGTGGTCTTCCACCAGTTGATAGCCCGCCTGCCCGCTCACAAAGTTTTTCAAAATCAAAAGCGAGATAAGGAAGGTGATGATGGTGGTCCACAAGGCTGCCCACCTTGCGTAACGCGCTGCTGCTTCGTCTTCGCCACGGGCGAAAAGAATGAAGGCTGCTCCCACCAAAGGCAGGAAAGTGACGACCGAAAGTAAGGGCCAGTTTTGCGACAACATTAGTGAGCGCCCCCGAACGAGAACCAAGAAA